>JBIKOJ010000147.1:0-13616 GCA_044358135.1 Acetobacteraceae bacterium
GCAGTAAGCAAGGCCTTCTTTTTCTGAAGAAAAAGAAGCAAAAAGACTTTCATGAATAAAAGTTTTTTGGTTCTTTTTTTCAAAAAAGAACCGCTTCCTTCCTGGAGATATCACCATGCTCCAATCCCTCCTGGACCGCCTCGTCCCCGCGCTCCTCACCACCGGCGAGGACCCCATCCTCAACGCCGTGGTCGTCGTGGAGAACCCCACGCTCGGCCTGCGCGCCGCCGCCGCCGCGGGGAGGATGCGCGACGACAGCGAAAAGCCGATGCAGGTGGACACCCAGTTCCACATCGCCAGCATCGTGAAGCCGATGACGGCGGCGCTGATCTTCCAGGCCGCGGAGCAGGGCAAGCTCGGCAGTGCGGGCATCGACACGAAGCTGATCGACACCGGCGTGCTGCCGCCGTACATCGTCCGCGCCCTGCACAACATCCGGGGCCGAAGCTGGGGCGAGGCGATCACCCTGCGCCAGATGCTCACCCACACCAGCGGCCTGCGCGATGGCCAGGGCGACGACGGTGACTACCTCGCCGGCGGGTATTTCGGCCGCGCTGCCCCCAATTCGCTCTCGGGCCGCCGCTTCCCGGATCTGGAGCCGCACTACCAGGCGTATCGCGCCGGCCGGCCGATCCCCCAGGGCCTGCGCACGACCATGCACTGGAAGCCGTGGGACCCCGCGCAGCCGGAGAACCCCGATGCCGGCGTGCTGAACTTCTACCTCTCCGCCCACACCGCCGGCCGCAACGCGCTGTTCCGGCCGGGCCACGGCTTCCACTATTCCGACACCGCCTTCACCATCCTGGCCCTGCTCGCCGAGCAGCTGCACGGCGAAAGCTTCGCCCGCCTGCTGCTGCACCGCATCTACGAACCCTGCGGCATGACGGAGAGCTGGTTCGATGCCGACAGCGACTTCGACCAGACCCCCTGGCAGCGCGACCTCGCCGATGTCTGGAACGGCAAGTTTCCGCTGGTCAGCATGGGCATGAGCCTGTCGAATGACTGGGGCGGTGGCGGCGTGATCGGCACCGCGGCGGATCTCAACCGTTTCCTGATCGGCCTGCTGGATGGCCGCCTGTTCCAGCGCCCCGAAACCCTGGCGGAGATGATCCGCTTCGGCACGCCGGAGGGCCTGAAGAACTACGCCGCCGTCGCCCATGGCGTGCTGGGCTTTCGCAGCCCCGGCGGGCGCTTCCTCTATGGCCATTCCGGCGCCTGGGGGGCCAAGATGCTCTACGATCCCGGCAACGGGTTCTACTACAGCGGCACCGTCAACCGCCGCGGCGCAAGGAGTGAGTGGATGCAGGATATTGCCGACGCGGTGGCGGCGCTCTGATGGCCCCGCAAGACCCCCGCATCATCGGGCATTGGCGCCTGGTTTCCACCCGCGCCTGGACGGCGGACGGCACCGAGGTGCCGGAAACCTACGGCCCCATTTCACTGGGCATCGTCACCCTCACCGCCGAGGGCCGCATGCTCGCCGTGCTGTGCGACGGAAGGCCGGAGCTGCCTGCGGGCCAGACGCGCGCCTACCGCTCCTACATGGGCGCCTACACCTTCGACGGCGCCACGCTGCACACGGTGGTGGATGGGGCCGACACGCCGGATTGGCTCGGCACCAACCAGATCCGCGCCGCCCGCTTCGAAGCCGGCCGCATGTTCCTGCGCCCGCCGGCCCGCGTGATCGACGGCCGCGAAATCCACCGCGAACTTGCATGGGAGCGGCTTGTTCCCGAAACTCCCTAGCATCCCGGGAGGAACCAAGAATGAGCGCCACCCCACCGCCCACCGCCGCGCAGAACGCCGCCTACCTCATGCCGCGCGCCGACTGGCTCGCCCGCCGCCAGGAGCCGATCCTGGAGCCGGACCTGCCGATCATCGACCCGCATCACCATTTGTGGGACCGCCCGTCCTGGCAATACATGCTGCCGGACCTGCTGGCGGATACGAATTCCGGCCACAACATCAAGGCCACCGTCTTCATCCAGTGCCGCGCCTTCCACCGCGCCACGGGGCCGGAGGGGATGAAGCCGATTGGCGAGACCGAATTCGCCAACGGCGTCGCTGCCATGTCCGCCAGCGGCGTGTATGGCGACAAGACCCAAGTGAATGCGGGGATCGTCAGCCACGCCAGCCTCACCCTGGGGGCTGCGGTGCAGGAGGTGCTGGAAGCCCATATCCAGGCCGGCAACGGCCGTTTCCGTGGCATCCGCCACATCGTGGCGTTCGACGACGACCCCCTGCTCAACAACCCCGGCAACCCCGCCCCCCCGGGCCTGCTGATGGACGCGAAGTTCCGCGAAGGCTTCGCCAAGCTGGCCAAGCTGCGTCTCAGCTTCGAGGCCTGGCTCTACCACCCGCAGTTGCCGGAGATCATCGACCTCGCCCGCGCCTTCCCCGATACCGGCATCGTGCTGAACCATTGCGGCGGCCCGCTGGGCATCGGCCGCTGGGCCGGCAAGCGCGACGAGATCTTCCCTGGTTGGGCCGCCAACATTCGCGAACTGGCCAAGTGCCCGAACGTGATGGTGAAGGTCGGCGGCATCGGCATGCGCATCAACGGCTACGACTTCCACGAGAAGGCGGAGCCGCCCTCCAGCGAAACCCTCGCCGCGGCCTGGAAGCCCTGGATGGACACCTGCATCGAAGCCTTCGGGCCAAGCCGCAGCATGTTCGAAAGCAACTTCCCGGTGGACAAGGGCAGCTACTCGTACCAGGTGTTCTGGAACGCCTGCAAACTCCTGGCGAAGGGCGCCAGCGCCGCCGAGAAGCATGATCTGTTCTTCGGCGCCGCCAACCGCTTCTACCGCCTCGGGCTTTAGGCCTCACCATGCGCAGGGCCGCCCGTCTTTTCGTGGCGGCCCTGCTGCTCGCCGCCGCCCACGCCGCTTCGGCGCAACCCGTCATCACCCCCGCAGGGAGCGCCTTCGGCCTGGCCCCGCCGCCGGGCTACGTGGCCGACACCACCTCCACCGGCTTCATCGACCCCACCCGCCCCTGCTCCAGCATCGCCATCAGCGAAATGCCCGCCGCCGCCTATGCCCAGATCGAGCGCGGCATGACGGAAGAGGCCCTGGCCCGCAACGGCATCGCGCTGGCCAGCCGCGAGAGCTTCGCCACCCCGGTCGGCACCGGCCTGCTCATCACCGGCACCCAGCGCGCCGGGGAGCGCAGCCTGGCCAAATGGATGCTTGTCGTCCGTGCCGGAACCGGGGCCGAAGCCGCCACCGGCCTCGTCGTCGTCACCATCCCCCAACCCGCGCCAGACACCGCCGACGCCGCGATCCGCGCCGCCCTGGGTACGCTCGTCTTCACCCCGCTTTCGCTGGAGCAGAAGCGCGACGCCTTGCCGTTCCGGGTGGCGGACGGCCCGACCCTGAAGCTCGGCAACATCCTGGGCGGCAACAGCGCCGTCCTCACCCCCGGCGGCCGCCAGGGCAGCCCAGGAAGCCCGCTCCTCGCCATCGCCTTCGCCCGCGGCGAGCCCGTCGCCCCGGCCGACCGCGCCACCGCCGCCCTTGTCCTGTCCCGCCAGCTGGGCGGGCTGTCGGAAGTTCGCCGCACCCCGCCTGCCGAATCCGGCGACCGGATGCGCATCGACGGCACCGGCCGCACCCGCGACGGCACCGCGCGGCGCTTCACCCAATGGGTGATCTTCCTGCCGGATGGCCACCTGCGCATCCTGGCCATGGCCGACGAAGACCAGTTCGGCGCCGTGGCCGCCGAGTTCGACACCATCGCCGAAAGCGTGGCGCGGCGATAATCCAGACATTCAACTAAATGGTTGACGATCCCTTCGCCGCGCCGATATATTCAACCGTATGGTTGAACAACATCCGCTCGACACCGTCTTCCACGCCCTGGGCGATGCCACCCGCCGCCGCATGCTGGCCGACCTTTCCGCCGGCGAGCGCAGTGTCGGCCAGCTGGCCGAGCCCTTCGCCATGTCGCTCGCCGCGGCTTCCAAGCACATCAAGGTCCTGGAATCCGCCGGCCTGATCCGCCGCGAGATCCGTGGCCGCACCCATCTCTGCCGGCTCGAACCCGCCCCGCTGGCCAGCGCCGCCGCGTGGCTCCGGTTCTACGAGCGCTTCTGGACCAACCGTCTCGACCGTCTGGAGCAGCTGCTCCAGGCCGAAGCCAAACCCCCCGAGGAACAACCCAAATGAACGATATTTCCAGCCCCTACGGCACCCTCGTCGAGCCCGCCACGCTGCACCTGCAGCGCCGCCTTTCGGCCCCGGTGGAGCGCGTCTGGGACTAACTCACCGACAGCGATTTGCGCCGCCAATGGCTGGCCGCCGGCATCATGGACCTCGCCTCCGGCACCGGCTTCGAATTCGTCTGGCGCAACGACGCGCTGTCGGAAACGCCGAGCCAGCGCCCTGAGGGCTTCCCGGAGGAACACCGCATGCAGTGCCGCATCCTGGAGGTGGATCCGCCGCATCGCCTGGTCATCACCTGGGGCGCCCAGAGCGAGGTCACCTTCACCCTGGAGCAGCAGGGCAGTGGAACCTTGCTAACCCTCCTGCATCGCCGCGCGCCCGACCGGGCCACGCTGCTCAATGTCAGCGCCGGCTGGCACGCCCATCTGGATGCCCTGTCCGCCCGGCTGGACGGCCGCCCCATCGGCCCGTTCTGGGCCGCATGGTCATCCCTGAAGCAGGAATACGATCACCGCCACCCGGCCTGAGTCCCCAGGCGGCGTTACTCCTCCACCTCGAACCCCGCCTCCTCCGCCGCGGAGGCCAGGTAGCCGAAGCCCATCCGGGCGTAGGTGAGCGGGTGGGCGATGCGGGGGTCCTGTTCCGCCTCCACCACCAGCCAGCCGCCGTAATCCGCGTCGCGCAGGGTTTCCAGCAGCGGCATGAACTCGATGCAGCCGTCGCCGGGCACGGTGTAGACGCCCTTCAGCACCGAATGCATGAAGCTCCAGTCGAAGCCGATCGCCTTGTCCATCACCGGGGCGCGCACATCCTTGCAGTGCACGTGCACGACCCGCTCGACATGGCGCATCAGCACGGCCAGGGGGTCGGCGCCGGCGAAGAGGCAGTGGCCGCTGTCGAACAGCAGCCCGGCCGCCGCCCCGGTGTGCAGCATCAGCGCGTCGATCTCGGGGCCGGTCTGCACGATGGTGCCCATGTGGTGGTGGAAGGCCATGCCCACGCCGAAGGCGGCCATCCGCTCGGCAAGCTCGGTGACCTTGCGGCCGTATTCGGGCCAGTCCTCGTCGGACAGCTTCGGGCGGTCCGACAGCTTGCGGGCGATGTCGCCGTGCCGCCCGCCGGTGACATCCGCGTACACCACGTGGCGGCAGCCCATGTCGCGCAGCAGGGTAAGGTGCGGCAGGATCGCATCCCACTCCGCCGCCACTTCCCGCTCCATGATGCGGCCGTCGAACCAGCCGGAGACCAGTTGCAGCCCGTGCCCTTCCAGCATCGGGCGCAGGGCCGCGGCGGTTTTCGGGAAGCGGCCGCCCATCTCCGTGCCGGCATAGCCGGCCTGCTTCGTCTCGGCGAGGCAGGTGTCGAGCGGGATGTCGCCGCCCAGCTCCGGCATGTCGTCGTTCGTCCAGGTGATCGGGTTGATCCCGATCCGCACGGTGCCAGCCTGCATCATCATCTATCCTGAAAGGGCAGGGGTGGCCGCTTCCGCCGCCGCCAACGCCGCCACCGCATCCGCCGCCGTCGCCCCGCCAGTGCCGGCCGCGCCGCCGACCCGTGCCGCGAACCCCGCCGCCTGGCGCCGCAACGCCTCCGGAATCACGTCCACCCCCTCGCTCGGCCGATGCACCAGCAGGTCGGCGGCATCTGAAGTGCCATAGGCCATCACGCGAATGGAATCCCCACCGGGATAGCGCCGCCCCGCCGTCGCCGTTGCCGTGGTGCCGCCGGACAGCCGGAACAGCGCCGTCGCGCACTCCGCATCCCCCGCCACCGGCTCCTCCTCCACGCGGGAGGCCAGCGCGCGCACCTCCACGTAATCCTGGCCGGAGAGCCAGCGGATCTGGTCCAGCTCGTGCACCATCATGTCCACGTATACGCCGCCGGAGGTCGCCCGGAACGCCGCCGCCGGCGGTGCCCCGTCCCATTGCTGCGCATCCAGGTGATACAGCCCGCCCAGCGCCCCAGCAGCGATCTTCGCCCGCAGCGCCTGCAACGACGGCACGAAGCGCCGCCAATAGGCGATCTGCAGTACCACCCCGGCCGCCTCGGCGATCCCCAGCGCCTGCTGCGCCATCGCCGCCGTCACGCCGCAGGGCTTCTCGCACAATATCGGCAGGCCCCGGTCGGCGATCTCCCGCACCACGCCCACGTGCAGCGGGCTCGGCACCGCCACCAGCACGCCATCGATCCCGCCGGCATCGAGCATTGCGCCGATCGTGGCATGCACGTCAACGCCGGGCCCCTCGATCTCCGCGCGCGCCGCCGCGGAGGGTTCCGCCACCGAAACCACCCGCACATCCCCGCCGGCCAGGAGCGATTCCATATGGAACCGCCCCATCCGCCCGCCGCCCGCCAATCCCAGCCGGAACACCGCCACGCTATTCCACCTTCATGCCCTGGATGCGGATCAACCCATCCGGCACCGCTACGAAGCCGGACACCCGCGATGCCATCGCGAACAGCCAGGTCGTGTTGTAGAGCGGAATGATCGGCTTGTCGGCGTTGTAGATGCTGGTCACGTCCGCATACGCCGCCGCCCGCCGCACCGGGTCCGTCTCCGCCCGCGCCTTCCCGAGCGCCGCCTCGAAGGCCGGGTTGGTGTATTTGCCCCAGTTCTGGAAACTGTCGGTGGCGATGTAGATCGAGATGTTCAGATCCGGATCCGCCCGGCCGGACCAGTTGTGGATGCCGGCCTGGTATTCCCCGCGCGTCATCGCCTGGATATTCGAAACACTCTCGCCGCTGCGCACCTTCACATCGAACCCGGCTTCCGCCGCCATCGCCTGGATGATCTCGGCCACCTGCACGTCGCGCGGCGTCTTGGCCACCTGCAGCTCCACCTCCACCCGTTCCAGCCCGGCCTCCTTCAGCAGCGCGCGCGCCTTGGCTACATCGCGCCCGGGCACCGGCAGCGCCTTGTTGAAATAGGGGCTGGTGGGGAGCTCCGTCTGGTTGTTCGGCACGAACAGGCCTTCCAGCGCCACCTGGTTGATCACCGCCCGGTCGATCGCCGCCTCGAACGCCGCGCGCACCCGTGGATCGCGCCCGAACGGCGTCTCGGCGCGCGGCCCGTGCCGCGTGTTGATGCCGATCGCCGCGTAGCCCAGCCCCGGCGTCGTCACCAGCCGCAGCTTGGCATCGCCGCGCACCTTGGCCGCATCGGAGGGCGACAGGTCCTGCAGCATGTCCAGCTGCCCGGCCTGCAGGTTCACCAGCCGGATGGTGCTGTCCGGGATCATGCGGAACACCACGCGATCGACATGCACCCGTGCCGCATCCCAGTAGCCCGGGAATTTCTCCAGCACGATCCGGTCCTGCGCCACCCGTTCCACATACTTGAACGGGCCGGAGCACACCGGCTCCTTGAAGAAATCCGCCCCCAGCCGCTGGAACACGGCAGGCGAGGCAATCATCCCCGCCCGGTCCGACAACGCCGCCAGCAGCGGCGCGAAAGGCTGGCTCAACACCATCCGCACCGTGCGGGCATCCACCACCTCGATCGCGGTCACGCTGCGCAACTCGCCCTTGCGGTTGCTCTCCGGCGCCGTGCGATACCGCTCCAGATTGGCCCGCACCACCTCGGCCGTCATCGGCGTGCCGTCGTGCAAGGTCACGCCCTGGCGCAGCGTGATCGTCAGCGCCCGGTTGTCGTCAGACCACGTCCACGCCGTGGCCAACTGCGGCCGGAACGACAGATCGGGTGCGAGGTCCCACAGCTTGTCGCACATGGCGGTGAAGGCGAACCGCCCGCCGAACGTGCCTCCCCGGGCGGGGTCCAGCTGGTCCGGCTCCTCCTGCTGCCCGATGCGCAGCACCGTCGTCGGCTGTGCCGCCACCGGGGCGGCCAGAACACATGCGGCAAACGCCGCGGCCATGTTGCGCATCATGTCGATGTTCCCCTCAATCCAGCTTCATGCCCTGGAACCGGATCAACCCATCCGGCACCGGCACGAACCCGCTCACCCGCGCCGAATGCGCGAACAGCCAGGTCAGGTTGTACAGCGTCAGCATTGGCCGGTCCTCCAGGTAGATCTTCGTCACCTCCTGGTACGCCGTCGCCCGCTTGGCCGGATCGGTCTCCGCCCGCGCGCGGCCCATCGCCGCCTCGAACGGGGCGCTGTTGTACTTGCCCCAGTTCTGGAAGCTGTCCGCGCCCAGGAAGATGCCGATGTTCAGGTCGGGGTCCGCCCGGCCGGACCAGTTGTTGATGTGCCCCTGGTATTCTCCGCGCCCCATGGCGGCGATGTTGGAATTCACCTCGCCCGCGCGCACCCGCACATCGAACCCGGCCTCATTGGCCATCGCCTGCACGATCTCCGCCACCTGCCGGTCGCGCGGCGTGTTTACCACCATCAGCTCGAACACCGGCTTCTCCACGCCGGCCTCCTTCAGCAGCGCCCGCGCCTTGGCCACATCGCGCCCCGGCACCGGGAACGCCTTGTTGTTGTAGGGCGAGCTCGGCAGCTCCGTCTGGTTGTTCGGCACGAACAATCCTTCCAGCGCCACCTGGTTGATCACCGCCCGGTCGATCGCCGCCTCGAACGCCGCGCGCACCTTCGGGTTGCGCCCCATCGGGTTGTCCGACGCCGCCCCGTTCGCCAGGTTGAACGCAATGGTGGCGTAGCCCAGCCCCGGCGTGGTCACCAGCTTCAGCTTCGCATCCGCCCGCACCTTGCCCGCATCCGCCGGCGCCAGGTCCTGCAGCATGTCGATCTGGCCCGACTGCAAGTTCACCAGCCGCACCGTGGTATCCGGCATCATCCGGAACACGATCCGGTCGATCCTGATGTTCCCCGCATCCCAGTAGCCCGGGAACTTCTCCACCACGATCCGGTCCTGCGCCACCCGCTCCACGAACTTGAACGGGCCGGAGCACACCGGCTCCTTGAAGAAATCCGCCCCCAGCCGCTGGAACACCGCCGGCGAGGCAATCATCCCCGCCCGGTCCGACAGCGCCGCCAGCAGCGGGGCGAACGGGGCGGACAGCACCAGCCGCACCGTCTTCGCATCCACCACCTCGATGGCGCTCACGCTGCGCAGCTCGCCCTTGCGGTTGCTCTCCGCCGCGGTGCGATAGCGTTCCAGGTTGGCGCGCACCACCTCGGCCGTCATCGGCGTGCCGTCATGCAGCGTCACGCCTTCGCGCAGCGTGATCGTCAGCGACCGGTTGTCGTCAGACCACTTCCACGCCGTGGCCAGCTGTGGCTTGAACGTCAGGTCCGGCTGCAGATCCCACAGCTTGTCGCACAACGCCATGAACGGAATGCGCGCGGCAAACGTACCGCTGCGCGCGGGGTCCAGCGCATCCGGCTCGTCCTGCTGCCCCAGCCGCAACACACTGGAAGACTGCGCCCAGGCGGAGCCCGCACCCAGCGCCACCGCCACGCACGAAAGTAGCATCAACCGCCGCATGCCCAGTCTCCCTGTCGCTTTGCAGGGAGCCTAACCCCCAGCGTGCAGCGGCTGCAATGCGCGGCAGGAAGCAAGCGCGTTCTTTTTTTGAAAAAAAGAACCAAAAAACTTTTATTCGTTGGGCGGGTCGGCATCGTAGACCCGCCCCAACAAACAAAAGTCTTTTTGCTTCTTTTTCTTCAGAAAAAGAAGATTCTTACTTCTTCTTCGCCTTCGGTGCCGCCACCGGTGCCGCCCCTTCCAGCGCCCGCAGCCGCTGCGCCCGCTCGGTTCCCGCCGTCACGATCATCCCGTGATCGGAACCTGCCAGCACCATCAGCGCGCCCCTTTGCATGTAGTGCTGCATCCACTGGTCGTCGCCGATGCCGCCGGTGCCCAGCAGCTTGCCGTTCTTCTTGCACGCCGCGCCGACCTTCTCATACGCCGCCTGCACCTTGGCATGTCCCCACTGGCCCGGAATGCCCATGGTGCTGGTGAGGTCGGAGGTGCCGATCATCAGCACGTCGATCCCCTTTACCTTGGCAATCTCGTCCACATTGGCCACGGCTTCTTCCGTCTCGATCATCGCGCAGATCAGGTTCTCCCGGTTCAGGATCGCCTGCGCCTCGCCCATCGGCGGCCCGCCGTAATAGAACGCCGCCGGCGGCGCCCCCCAGCTGCGCATGCCCAGCGGCGGGAACAGGAACGCATCGGCCACCCGCCGCGCCATCTCCGGCGTATCCACATGCGGGATCACCAGCCCCATCGCCCCGTTGTCCAGCGCCCGCGTGCCCTCATCCAGCGCATCCACGCACACTCGCACGATCGGCGTGATCCCCAGCGGCAACGCGGCGAGGCACATCTGCGACACCTCCTGCGTGGTGAACGCCCCGTGCTCCGCATCGATGAACAGCCAGTCATAGCCCATCGCCACGCCCAGCATGGCGGCCGAGACACTGCGCAGATGGAACGGGCAGAACCCCAATGCGAGCTTGCCCTGCTTCAGTCGCTTCAGCGTCGGGTTCGGGATCATCGGGTATTTCGGCGCACTAGCCATGACAGGAGCCTCCTCAACTGTTCCGCCCACGGCAGCATCCGGCCCCGCGCCCTGTCAATCGCTTGCGCCATCCGCCCCGCGCGCCCAGAATCACCTGCGGGAGACACCAGGAGGCACCAGCATGAGCCAGTCAGGCCTGACCACCAGCTACGTCAGCGGCGCCAGCACCGTGCCCCTCATCGGCGACACCATCGGCCAGCATTTCGACAAGACCGTTGCGAAATGGCCCAACCGCGAGGCCCTCATCGTCCGCCAGCAGGGCATCCGCTGGACCTGGCGCGAGTTCGCCGAAAAGGTGGATGCCTTCGCCGCCGGCCTCGTCGCCCTGGGCCTGGAGCCCGGCGAGCGCATCGGCATCTGGTCCCCCAACAACGCGGAATGGGCCATCACCCAGTTCGCCACCGCCAAGGCCGGCCTGGTCCTGGTCAACATCAACCCGGCCTACCGCCTGTCGGAGCTGGAATACGCGCTGAACAAGGTGGCGTGCCGCGCCCTCGTCACCGCCACCGCCTTCAAGACCTCCGACTATGCCGGCATGCTCACCACCCTGCTGCCGGAGCTCACCACCGCACTCCCCGGCCAACTGATGGCGAAAAAGGCCCCGAAGCTCGCCATCGTCATCCAGATCGGCGCCAAAACCATCCCCGGCGCCTTCCCCTTCGAAGACATCCCCGGCATGGGCGGCGCCGCCGAGCGCGCCAGGCTCGCCACCCTGGCGGGCCAACTCCAGTTCGACGACCCGATCAACATCCAGTTCACCTCGGGCACCACCGGCGCCCCGAAAGGCGCCACCCTCACCCACCACAACATCCTCAACAACGGCTTCTTCACCGCCGAGACGATGAAACTCACGGAGCAGGACAAGCTCTGCATCCCCGTCCCGCTCTACCACTGCTTCGGCATGGTCATGGGCAACCTCGGCTGCGTCACCCACGGGTCCGCCATGGTCTATCCCGGCGAAGGCTTCGACCCCCTCGTCACGCTGGAGACCATCCAGGCCGAGAAATGCACCGCCCTCTACGGCGTCCCCACCATGTTCATCGCCCAGATGGACCACCCCCGCTTCAAGGAGTTCGACGTCTCCACCCTGCGCACCGGCATCATGGCCGGCTCGCCATGCCCCATCGAGGTCATGCGCCGCGCCATGGCGCTGATGAACGTCCGCGACATCACCATCGCCTACGGCATGACGGAAACCTCGCCCGTCTCCTTCCAGACCGGCCTCGAAGACCCCATCGAACGCCGCGTCGCCACCGTCGGCCGCATCCACCCCCACCTGGAATGCAAGATCGTCGACACGGAGGGCAGGGTGGTCCCACCGGGAACCCCCGGCGAACTCTGCACCCGCGGCTACTCCGTCATGCGCGGCTACTGGGGCGACCCCGAACGCACCGCGGAAGCCATCGACGAAGCCCGCTGGATGCACACCGGCGACCTCGCCACCATCGACACGGAGGGCTACTGCGCCATCGTCGGCCGCATCAAGGACATGGTCATCCGCGGCGGCGAGAACGTCTATCCCCGCGAAATCGAGGAATTCCTCTACCGCCACCCCAAGATCGCCGACGTTCAGGTCTTCGGCGTGCCGGATGCCAAGTTCGGCGAGGAACTCTGCGCCTGGGTCAAGCTCCGAGAAGGCGAAACCCTCACCGAAGACGAAGTGCGCGATTTCTGCCGCGGCCAGATCGCCCACTACAAGATCCCCCGCTACGTCCGCTTCGTCGCCGACTTCCCCATGACCGTCACCGGCAAGATGCAGAAATTCATCATGCGCGAGGCGATGGTGAAGGAGCTCTCCTGAACCACCCGTAGGGCGGGTCGCGAAGCGGACCCGCCACCGCCGCCCCAAGCAAGCAAGTCCTTCTTTTTCTGAAGAAAAAGAAGCAAAAAGACTTCATTTGCTTGCGCCCGGGATAGCATTGTCCAGATCGAGATCGGCCAGCTCATACAACGGCCGTATCTCGATCTCGCTCGGCCCCGGCATTGGGTTCGGGCATCGCCGCACCCAGGCAATCGCCTCGTCCAGGTCGCGCACGTTCCACAACCAGAACCCCGCCACCAACTCCCCCACCGCCGCGAACGGCCCCGGCACCACGCGCCGCGCCTCCCCCTCGAACGCCACCCGCACCCCGCGCGCGGAAGGCGCAAGCCCATCCCCCATCACCAGCACGCCCGCCGCCGCCAGTGCCTGGTTGAACCGCCCCATCGCCGCCATCTGCTCGGCCGAGGGCAACACCCCCGCCTCGCTCTCCGCCGTCGCCTTCACCAGCACCATCACCCGCATCGCACACCCTCCCGCCTTCCCGGTTGCCGAACGCCCCACGCCCCGCCTACCGTTCCCCGCACGGCCACGGAAGCCGAGCATGACCGCACCGCGCAACTACAGCCTCGCCGGCCCCGAAGCCGCCCGCGCCGCCGAACGCGGCCTGGCCAAGGCCCGCTGGTACCAAACCCCGCTCCCGCGCGAGCAGCTCGCCGCCCTCATGGTCCGCACCGACGCACCGGCCATCCGCGACACCCTCATTTGGTTCGCCGCCTTCGCCCTCACCGGCACAGCCGGATTCCTCACCTGGGGCACCGCCTGGTGCATCCCCTGCTTCGCCGCCTACGGAATCCTCTACGGCTCCTCGTCAGATTCCCGCTGGCACGAATGCGGCCACCGCACCGCCTTCCGCACCTCCTGGATGAACGACGCGATCTACCACCTCGCCTGCTTCATGATCCTGCGCGAACCCGATATCTGGCGCTGGAGCCACACCCGCCACCACCTGGACACCATCATCGTGGGGCGGGACCCCGAAATCGCCGCCCCCCGCCCGCCCAACCTCGCGAGCATCGCCCTCAGCTTCCTCGCCCTCCCGCAACTCCGCGGCTACATCGCGAAACTCTGGCTGCACGCCCGCGGCAAACTGGATCCGGAGGAAGCCACCTACATCCCCGCCCACGCCCACCCCCCCATCTTCCGCGCCGCCCGCCTCCACCCCGCCCTCCACGCCCCCGCG
>JBIKOJ010000146.1:0-13616 GCA_044358135.1 Acetobacteraceae bacterium
GCAGCCCCTGCCCAGCGACACCATGCCCTTCGGCGCGCTCAACTACCGCGGCCCGCACTGGCCCGCGGAACGGCCGGACCAGGCCAATTACCGCGCCCTGGGGATTGCCGACCTCGCCGCCTCCGTCCGCGCCGGCACGCCCCACCGCAGCTCCGCCCATCTGGCGCTGCACGTGCTGGAGGTTATGGACGCCATTCTCCACGCCTGCGACACCGGCACCGCCGTCAGCCTCGCCCCCGCGATCGACCGCCCCGCCCCCCTCGGCGCCGTGGAAGCCGCCGCCCTGCTTGCCTGATCCGCCGGCCGGCCGCACAGTCCGCCCCACAAACCAACCGGGAAACGCCCATGAAACTCGCCTTCTCCGCCGCCAGCCCCTATGTCCGCAAGGTGATGGCCGTGGCCATTGCCCGTGGCGTCGACAGCCGCATCGAAAAGGCCAAGATCGGCACCACCGACCCCGCGCTGCTGGTCATGAACCCGCTCTCCAAGGTTCCCTCCCTGGTCACCGACGACGGCATGGCGCTGTATGACAGCCCGGTGATCTGCGAGTACGTGGACAGCCTCGGCGCCGGCCCCGGCACGTTCCCGGCCCCGGGCCCGGCCCGTTGGAACGCCCTGCGCCTGGCCGCCCTGGGCGACGGCATCATGGATGCCAGCCAGCCGCGCCGCCGCGAGCTCGCCCTGCCGCAGGACGAAGGCCGCACCACCTGGATCGAACAGCAGAAGGGCAAAGTTGTCCGCTCGCTGGATGCCCTGGAAGCCGAGGCGGACACGCTGGGCAACCTCGCCACCTACGGCGAGATCACCGTCGCCTGCGCGCTGGGCTACCTGGATTTCCGCTTTCCGCACGAGCCCTGGCGCCCCGGCCATCCCAAGCTGACCGCGTGGTACGAGAAGGTCATCGCGCTGCCCCCGATGGCGCAGACGATGCCGGTGGGCTGAAGGAAGAGTCTTCTTTTTTCTGAAGAAAAAAGAAGCAAAAAAGACTTCATTCGTTTGCGCCCGGGATAGCCACGGCGCAAACGAATGAAAGTTTTTTGGTTCATTTTTTTTAAAAAAGAACGCGCTTGCTTACCTGGGCCGCGCCATAGAAGCCGCCCATTTGTGCTTCCAGTAGATCATCTGTGCCGGCGCCCGCCCCAGGGGCCCGGCGGCGAAGGGCAGCCCGAAGCGCCGGAACATCTGCCAGCGCGTATCGCCTTCCGTAATGGCGGAGGCGAGCAGGTTGCCGGCCATGGTGGTGATCCCCATCCCCAGCCCGCCGAATCCTGTCGCCACCCAGCGGCCGGGCCCGATCGCGCCGATCATCGGCATGCGGTGCCTGAGGTAGGGCATCATCCCGCCCCAGGCGACTTCGACCTTCACCTTATCGAGGTCCGGGTAGAACCACGCCATGTCCCGCCGCAGCGATTCCGTGAGCCAGGCATGGCTCGGCTTGAACGCCGCCACGCGGCCGCCCCAGAGCAGCCGCCCATCCTCCAGCGGCCGGTAGTAGTTGGTGGCGAAGCTGCGGTCGGCCAGCGAGTGCCTGGTGCCGATCACCCGGGCGAGGTTCTCGCCCAGCGGTTCCGTGACCATGGTGTAGGTCGGCACCGGAATGGTCGCCATCGCCACCTTCCAGTCCAGCAGCCCCAGGTAGCCGCCGCCGGCCATCACCACCTGGTCGCACAACACCCGCCCGCGCGGCGTGCGCACCACCTGCCGCCCGGCCTGGCGGGACAGCCCGGTGGCCGGGCTCTCCTCATGCAGCCGTGCCCCCAGCCGGGCGGCGGCGGTGGCCGTGCCGCGGGTGAACTTCAGCGGGTTGAGGCTGAGGGCGGCCATGTCCAGGATGCCGTCGGAATAGCGCGTGGTGGCCAGTGTTTCGCGCACCGTCTGGCGCGACCACACGATCAGGTCGCGGCCGAAATCGCGCGCCATGTAGTCGGCATAGCGCGCCATCTCCTCGCCATCCTCGTCCATGGCGAAGATCAGCCGGCCATCGACCATCTCGCCCACGTCGATGCCGTACTCCGCGATGCGCCGGCGGATCAGCAGCAGCGCCTCCAGCGTCATCCCGTAGAGCTCGCGCGCATCCGGCAGGCCCACCTGCGCCACCAGGTCCTCCACCCGCGTGGGGTAGCCGGGCACCACGAAGCCGCCATTGCGGCCGGAGGCGCCCCAGCCGACGCGCTTGCGCTCCAGCAGCACCACGCTGCGGCCGCGCTCGGCGAGATCGAGCGCGGTGGCCAGCCCGGCCATGCCGCCGCCGATCACGCACACCTCGGCCTGCACCTCCCCGTCCAGCGCCGGATAGCGCTGCGCGGTGTCCACGGTGCGCGCGTAGTGGCTGTCTTCGTAGGCGGTCACGATGTCACCACCTGCAGCGCCGCGGGGGCTGCCGAGACCCGCACCGCCGCACCCTGTTCGAACCTGCACCCCTCGCGGTTGCCCACCCGCACCCGCAGCACACTCCCATCCACCAGCGCCACGTGATAGGTCGAGTCGGCCCCGTCATACACCACCTGCGCCACCGTCCCGGCCAGGCCGGCGCCATCCCGTGCCATCACCGCCCGCTCCGGCCGTAGCACCAGCGTTGCCGCCTCCGGCCCATCCTCCGCCGCCTCCAGCTCGCCGCCGGCCACCGCAAAGCGCCGCGCCCCCACCCGCCGCGCCGGCAGCAGGTTCGCCTCGCCCACGAAATCGGCCACGAACCGGCTCGTCGGCCGCTCATACACCTCGGCCGGCGTTCCCACCTGCTCCACCTTGCCCGCCCGCATCACCGCGATCCGGTCCGAAAGGCTCAGCGCCTCGTGCTGGTCGTGGGTGACGAACACGAAGGTGATGCCGGTTTCGGCCTGCAGCCGCTTCAGCTCCAGCCGCATCTCGTTGCGCAGCTTCAGGTCCAGCGCCGACAGGGGCTCGTCCAGCAGCAGCAGCCGCGGCGAGGCCGCCAGCGCCCGGGCGAGCGCCACGCGCTGCTGCTGCCCGCCGGAAAGCTGGTTCGGCTTGCGCCCGCCCAGCCCGGCCAGCCGCACCAGCGCCAGCATCTCCTCCACCCGCGCGGCGATCTCCGCCCGCGGCCGCTTCTGCATCTCCAACGCGAAGGCCACGTTCTCCGCCACGGTCATGTGCGGGAACACGGCATAGCTCTGGAACACCGTGTTCACCGGCCGCCGATGCGGCGGCAGCCCGTCCAGCGCCATGCCGCCCAGCGTGATCGTGCCGGAATCCTGCGGTTCGAACCCCGCGATCGCGCGCAGCAGCGTGGTCTTGCCGCATCCGGAGGGCCCCAGCAGCGTGAAGAACGCGCCAGCCGCGATGTCGATGGAAACGCCGTCCAGCGCCCGAACTCCGCCGGGCCAGGTCTTGCGCAGATCACGGCAGGCCAGTGCTCCCGCCGCGGCCACCGTCAGTGCGTCCAGTTATCCGTCCGGCCGGCGCGGAAATTGTCGCTATAGGCCTTGGGCTTCATCACCCGCGCCTTGGGCAGCTCCACCACGTGCGCGATGCCCTCGCGCTCCGCATAGGCCACCGCCTCCTCCCGGCTTTGGAAGATCAGCTTCACCTGCGCCTGGGTATCGGCGCTGCCGATCCAGCCCATCAGCGGGTCTGCCCGCCGTGCCTCGGCCGGCTCGAACTCCAGCACCCAGTCATCCGTCTTCGCCATGCCAGACTGCATGGCGTTCTTGGGGATCTGGTAGATTCGCGCCCGCATGGCCACTCCTCGTCACACTCTCGATCTGGTCGGGGCGGCCGGACTCGAACCGGCGGCCTCGTGTACCCAAAACACGCGCGCTACCAGGCTGCGCCACGCCCCGTTCCCAGAACGGGCCGGAAGCTAGGCGCGCGACCCGCCCAGCGCAAGCATTCAGCCGCCGGCGATCATGAAGATCGGGTGCGACACGCGGTCCCCCACCCGGATATCCAGCCGCTCGCAGGTGCCGGCCGCCAGTTCCAGCGTGGCGCGCACCGGCACCATGCTGTCCACGATGGCCAGGCTCTGCGGCACCGTTCGCTCGGCGATCGTCTTGATGCGCCCGTCCTGCCCGATGAACACCATGTCCAGGCTCACGATGGTGTTGCGCATCCACATCTGGGAGCGCCGTTCGCGGCCCCAGTCGAACAGCATCCCGCCATCCGCGGGCACCCGCGGCCGGAACATCAGCCCGATCGATTGCTGCGCCGGCTCCAGCGCCATCTCCACCATGAAGCCATGGGTCTTGCCCCGCCCGGTGATGATGCTCAGCCGTTCCTTGCGCAGCTCGGGCTGCGGCCCGTCCTGCGCCACTGCCACCTGCGGCATCATCAGGGCCCCCAGGCCCAGCAGCAGCCCTCGGCGTATCATCATGCGAACTCCTCCAATGCCAGCACCGCCAGCCGCCTGATCTCCTCGCGCACCAGGCCTTCGCGCGGCGCATCGCGCAGCGTTTCCAGCCACTGCGCCGGCGGCCTCCGCCCGGCCACGCGAGCATAATGCAATTCGCCCAGCACCGCAGACGCCTCCGGAGTCGCCCGGTCCGGAATCTCGATCCCGTTCAGCGTCGCCCAGATCCCGGCCCAGCACCGCCCGGCGGAGAACGGATTGTAGCCCCCGCCCCCGGTCACCACCAGCCGCAGCGCCAGGCCCATCACCGCGCGCACCACCTGGAAATGCGCGTTGTTGGAAAGGGAGAGCTTCGCCAGCGGGTCCTCTTCCAGCGCATCCGCCCCGGCCTGCAGCATGATCGCCTCGGGCCGGAAGCGCTCGATCAGCGGCAGGATCGCCTCGTGCAGCAGCCAGCGCATCTCGCTGTCGTTGAACCCCTGCGGCACCGGGAAATTCCGCGCCATCCCGCCCGCCCGGTCCTGCGCCAGCCCGCTATGCGGCCAGCGCCCGGCTTCGTGCACGGAGATCGTGAGCACCCGGTCGTCGTCATGGAAGGCGTCCTGCACCCCGTCGCCGTGATGCGCGTCGATATCCAGGTACACCACGCGGGAAAGCCCCGCCGCCAGCCACTCCGACATCCCCAGCACGCAGTCGTTCAGGAAGCAGAACCCGCTCGCCCGGTCCGGCCGCCCGTGATGCGTGCCGCCGCCGGGGCAATGCACCACCCCGCCGCCCAGCACTGTCCGGCACGCCAGCGCCACCCCGCCGGCCGACGTCGCCGGCCGCCGGAACATCTCCCGGAAGATCGGGTTGCCCGCCGCCCCGAGCGCATGCCGCGCCCGCACTTCCTCGGTGACCGCCTGGTCCGCCTCCGCCTGCTTCAGCGCGGCGACATAGTCCGGCGTATGGAAGCGGTGCAGCAGGCCGTCGCCTGCCAGCTGCGCCTCCAGGAACCGGGCCTCGTCCATCCAGCCCATCGCCCGCACCAGGTCGGTGCACACGGACACCCGCGGCACCGCCAGCGGGTGCTTCGGCCCATAGCTGGACCGGCGATAGATCTCGCTGCCGACGTAGAACGGCCTCACGAAGCCGTCGGCAGCACCGTCGTCACGATCGATGCGTCCAGCGCTTCGTAGTCATGCAGCCCGATCGTCTCGTAGAGCTCGGCGCGGGTCTGCATCCGGTCCACCATGTTCTGTGTGCCGCCGTCGCGGGCGATCGCGGCATACAGGTCGGAACTTGCCTTAGCGGAGACGCGCATCGAGCTCACCGGCCAGATCACCATCGCATAGCCCATCGCCTCGAACTCGCTGGCGGTGAAGAACGGCGTGCGGCCGAACTCCGTCATGTTCGCCAGCAGCGGCGCCTTCACCCGGCTGGCGAACTCGCGGAACATCTCGGCGGACGTCATCGCCTCCGGGAAGATCGCATCGGCCCCGGCCTCCAGGTACAGCTTGGCCCGCGCCACCGCCCCGTCCATGCCCTCGCTCGCCGCCGCATCGGTGCGCGCGATCACGTACAGGTGCCGACGTGCCTTGCGCGCGGCGGCCACCTTGGCCGCCATGTCGTGCGCATCGGCCAGCTTCTTGTCGTTCAGGTGGCCGCATTTCTTCGGCAGCAGCTGGTCCTCGATATGCACCGCGCCGGCGCCGGCATCCTCGAAGCTGCGCACCATGTGCATCACGTTCAGGGCCTCGCCGTAGCCGGTATCCCCATCCACCAGCAGCGGCAGCCCGGAGGCGCGGGCAACCTGGCGCACGAAGAAGCACACTTCGTCCACCGTGATCATCCCCACATCCGGAATGCCCATGCTGGCCGTCATCGCCGCACCGGACAGGTACAGCCCCTCGAACCCCGCCCGCCTGGCCTGCAGCGCCGCCATGCCGTTATGCGCGCCGGGCAGCTGGGCGATCCCGCCCCGCTCCACCAGGCGGCGGAACCTCACCCCGGCGGGCTCATGCGGCAGGTCATCGGCGATCAGATAGGGCATCTTGCGGTTTCCCTTGGCGGAACGGGGGCGGCGCCCCAGCTATATGGGCCGGGCGTCGGTTGCACGCCCTCCCCCCTATAAGTAACTTCCGCCCCGCGCAACGGAGAACGGCAGCACCATGGACATGTCCGGCGAGCGGCGGATCACCGCGCCGCGCGAAAGAGTGTGGGCAGCCCTCAACGACCCCGCGGTCCTCAAGGCCTCCATCCCGGGCTGCGAGACGCTGGAGAAGCTCTCCGACACGGAGCTGAAGGCCACCGCCTCGATCAAGATCGGCCCCATCGCCGCCAAGTTCGCCGGCAAGGTGCAGCTGCTCGACCTCGATCCCCCCAACGGCTACCGCATCGAGGGCGAAGGCCAGGGCGGCGTGGCCGGCTTCGCCAAGGGCGGCGCCAGCGTGCGTCTCGCGCAGGACGGTGCCGACACCATCCTCTCCTACGACGTGAAGGCCAATGTCGGCGGCAAGATCGCCCAGCTCGGCGCCCGCCTGATCGACGCCACCGCCAAGCAGATGGCCGATGCCTTCTTCGACCGCTTCGCCGCCCAGGTTGCCACCGCGGAACCCGAAGCCGCCGCCGAAGCCACGCCCGCCGCCGCGCCCACCCCGGCCGCCCCCACCATCTCGCTGCTGGATCTCATCCCGCGCGAGCCCGGCGGCCTGCCGATCACCGCCTGGATCGGCATCGCGCTGTTCATCCCCGTCGCCCTGCTGCTGCTCAAGGGCTTCTTCTGATGACCCTCCCGGCCACCGTCGCCGACACCATCGCCCTGCTCGAAGCCGGCGGCTACGTCGCCGACACGGCACTGGCCACCACCGTCCACCTCGCCATGTCCATGGAACGCCCGCTGTTCCTGGAAGGCGAACCCGGCACCGGCAAGACCGAGATCGCCAAGGTGCTCGCCGGCGGCCTCAACCGCCGCCTGGTCCGCCTGCAATGCTACGACGGCCTGGACCTCGCCGCGGCGGCCTATGAGTGGGACCACGCCCGCCAGCTCATGGCTATCCGCATCGCCGAAGCCACCGGCACGGCCGACCGCCAGTCCCTCGCCAGCGACATCTACGCCCGCGAATACCTGCAATCGCGCCCGCTGCTCTCGGCCATCGACCCGGACCAGCCCCCCGCCGTCCTGCTGATCGATGAGCTGGACCGCGCCGACGAGCCCTTCGAGGCCTTCCTGCTGGAACTGCTCGCGGACTTCCAGATCACCGTCCCGGAATACGGCACCATCCACGCCAAGACGAAGCCCGTGGTGGTCCTCACCTCCAACCGCACCCGCGAAGTGCACGACGCCATCCGCCGCCGCTGCCTCTACCACTGGGTGGACTACCCCGACGCCAAACGCGAACGCGCCATCCTCGCCCGCAAGGCCCCCCACGTGCAGCCCAGGCTGGCGGCGGAAATCGTCGCCTTCGTGCAGAAGATCCGCGGCCAGGACCTGTTCAAGCAACCCGGCGTCGCCGAAAGCATCGACTGGGCCAGCGCGCTCACCTACCTCAACCAGACCGAACTCACCCCCGGCGCGGTGGATGAAACCCTGGGCGTGCTGCTGAAATACCAGGACGATATCGCCAAGATCAAAGGCGCGGAGGCGGCACGGCTCGTTACCGAGGCCAAGGCGGCGGCGGACTAAGGAAGGACTTCTTTTTGTGAACAAAAAGAAGCAAAAAAACTTCATGAATGGCGCTGGGGATAACCCCCCTTGCGCCCGTGGAGTCATGACGCCGCCATCAGCAAACGAACAAAGTTTTTTTGCTTCTTTTTGTTCACAAAAAGAAGGCCTTGCTGATGTCTGACCTCACCGCGCGCGGCCTTCTGTCGCTGAACATCCTGAACTTCGCCCGCCTCCTGCGCCGCGCCGGCCTGCCGATCGGCCCCGCCGACATGCTCGCCGCTCAGGATGCGATGACCCGCATCGATATCGGCCGCCGCGCCCAGGTCCACACCGCCTTGCGCGCCACCATGGTGCATCGCCACGAGCACCAGGACATCTTCGACCAGGCCTTCAAGCTCTATTGGCGCGCCAAGGAGAACAACGAGGTCCTGGAGATGCTGGACAAGCTGGCCGGCCCCAAGCCGCCGCCGGAGAAGGCCCCGCCCGGCTCCCGCCGCCTCGCGGAGGCCCTGGCCGCCAAGCAGGAAAAGCCCACGCCGCCGGAGGAAGCCCGCGAGGAGATCGACGCGGTGCTCACCGTCTCCGAGCGCGAGCACCTGCAAACCATGGATTTCGAGGCGATGAGCGCCGCCGAGATCGAGAGCGCCAAGCGCGAGATCGCCCGCCTGCACCTGCCGCTGGACCAGAAGCGCACCCGCCGCACCAGGCCGGATGCCAACGGCCCGCGCATCGACCTGCGCGCCACCATCCGCGCCAGCTTGCGCACCGGCGGCGAGATCTTCGACCTCGCCCGCACCCGCAAGGTGACGAAGCCGCCGCCCTTGGTGGTGCTGTGCGACATCAGCGGCAGCATGGCCCGCTATGCCCAGATATTGCTGCACTTCCTCCATGCCGTGGCCAACGACCGCGACCGCGTCCACACCTTCCTCTTCGGCACCCGCCTGTCCAACATTTCCCGCCAGCTCCGCCACCGGGACCCGGAAGTGGCCTTCCAACTGGTCAGCCAGATCGTGCCCGACTGGTCCGGCGGCACCCGCATCGGGGAGGCGCTGGCCGCCTTCAACCAACAATGGTCCCGCCGCGTGCTGGGCCAGGGTGCCATGGTGCTGCTGGTGACGGATGGGCTGGACCGCGACGGTGCCGCGGGCCTGTCGGAGAACATGGAGCGCCTGCACAAATCCTGCTCGCGCCTGGTCTGGCTCAACCCGCTCTTGCGCTGGGATGGGTTCGAGCCGAAATCGCAGGGCATCCGCGCGATGCTGCCGCATGTCGACGAATTCCGAACCGTGCATAATCTCGCCAGCCTGCGCGCCCTGGTCGCCTCGCTCTCGGCACCGCCCGACCTGCGCGCGATGGACCGATGGAGGATAGCCGCATGAACACCGCCGATTCCGACGATATCCTGTCCACCGCCGCCGCCTGGGTCGCCCAGGGCGAGCAGGTCGCCATCGCCACCGTCACGGAGACCTGGGGCTCCTCCCCCCGCCCCGCCGGCAGCCAGCTTGCCGTCACCAAATCGGGCCGCATGGCCGGCTCGGTCAGCGGCGGCTGCATCGAGGGTGCTGTGGCGGAGATCGCCATGAAAACCATCGAAACCGGCACCCCCCAGCTGATGGATTTCGGGATCACGGACGAACGCGCCTGGGAAGTGGGCCTGGCCTGCGGCGGTAAGCTCAAGGTGTTCGTGGAGAAGCTGTCATGACCCCGGAAACCCTCAAGGCCCTCACCGAGGCCCGCTCCGCCAAGCGCCCGATCGTCGTCGCCACCAGGCTGCCCAGCGGCGAACAACTCCTCCTGCCCGATCCCTCGGCCCCCGCCGAACTCGCCGCCGCCGCCGCCAAGGCGCTGGAACGCGACGAATCCGGCACCCACGTCATCGGCAACGAGACCTGGTTCCTGCACGCCTACAACCCGCCGCTGCGCCTCATCATCGTCGGCGCCGTCCACATCGCCCAGGCCCTCGTCCCCATGGCCGCCCATCTCGGCCTCGCCGTGGTGGTCGTCGATCCCCGCCGCTCCTTCGCCACCGAGGAACGCTTCCCCAACGTCACCGTCAGCTCAGAATGGCCGGATGACGCGATGGACGAGCTGAAGCCCGATGTCCGCACCGCGGTCGTCACCCTCACCCACGACCCCAAGCTGGACGACCCGGCGCTGGACCGCGCGCTGAAATCCCCTGCCTTCTACATCGGCGCGCTGGGCAGCCGCCGCACCCACGCCCGCCGCGTCGCGCGCCTGAAGGAACTCGGCCACACCGATGAGGTGATCGCCCGCATCAAGGGCCCGGTCGGCCTCGACCTCGGCGCCATCACCGCGCCGGAAATCGCGGTCTCCATCCTCGCCGAATTCGTCGCCGCCCGCCGCAACGGCGCACTCGCCCCCAAACAGCCCGAAAAGCAAGCCGCGTGATCTTCGCCAGCTTTCCGCTCAGCGAGGCGGAAGGCGCCGTCCTCGCCCACTCGCACCGCACCCCCAACCGTGTCCTGAAAAAGGGCACGGTGCTGGACCAGGCCGCCATCGCCGCGCTGCAGGCCGCCGGCAAAACCGAGATCATCGCCGCCCGCTTCGAGGAAGGCGACGTGCCGGAGAACGAGGCCGCCGCTCGCCTCGCCGCCGCCATCGCCGCCCCGCGCATTTCCGCCGGCCGCGCCAATACCGGCCGCGCCAATCTGCACGCCGACAGCGCCGGCCTGTTCCTCGTCGATCCCGCCCACCTCGCCCGCCTCAACCGGCTCGACGAATCGCTGACCCTGGCCACCCTGCCCGACAACACCGTCGTGGCCTCCGGCGACATGCTCGCCACCATCAAGGTCATCCCCTTCGCCGTCCCCGGCGCCGTGCTCGAACAGGCCGAGGCGCTGGCCCGCACCGAAGGCCCGCCCTTCGCGCTGCATCCCTTCCGTAAGCTGAAGGTCGGCCTGGTCCTGTCGGAACTGCCGGGCCTCAAGGAATCCGTCCTCGCCGGCACCATCGAGGCCACGGAAGCCCGCATCCACGCCCTCGGCGGCACCATGCTCCCCGCCCGCCGCTGCCCCCACACCACCGCGGCCATCGCCGCCGCCCTGCGCGAAATGCTGGAAGAGGGTGCCGATCTCCTCCTCGTCGCCGGCGCCTCGGCCACGGTCGATCGCCGCGATGTCGGCCCCGCCGGCGTCGTCGCCGCGGGCGGCCGCATTGTCCATTTCGGCATGCCGGTCGACCCCGGCAACCTCATCTGCACCTGCGACCTCGAAGGCCGCCCCGCCCTCGTCCTCCCCGGCTGCGCCCGCTCACCGAAGCTCAACGGCATCGATTGGGTCCTGCGCCGCCTCTTCGCCGGCCTTCCGGTGGACCGCGACTCGCTCGCCGCCATGGGCCTCGGCGGCCTGCTGAAAGACACGGACGCCCGCCCCCTGCCCAGGGCGAAAGCCGCCGGCAAACCCGAAGCCCCGGCGCCAGCCCCCGCCCCCAAATCCAGCATCGCCGCCGTGGTGCTGGCCGCCGGCAAATCCACCCGCATGGCCCCGTTCAACAAGCTCCTGGTCACCGACAAAGCGGGAAAACCCATGATCGCCCGCACGGTGGACAACGTGCTCTCCTCCGGCGCCCGCCCCGTCATCGTCGTCACCGGCCACCACGCCGAAGAAATCAAGGCCGCCCTGGCCGGCCGCCCCGTCACCTACGTCCCCAGCCCCCACTACGAAGCCGGCCTCTCCGAAAGCCTCAAGGCCGGCATCGCCGCCGTGCCCCCGGAAGCCCGCGCCGCCATCGTCTGCCTCGGCGACATGCCGCTGGTCACCGGCCGCATTATCGACCGCCTGCTGGCCGCCCACGACGCCGATGAAGGCCGCCTCATCGCCGTACCCACCCACCAGGGCCAGCTCGGCAACCCCATCCTCTGGGACCGCAGCTTCTTCCCCGCGCTCCTGGCCATGACCGGCGACGGCGGCGGCGGCCGCCGCATCATCCGCGAGAACGCCGAACAGGTCGCCGAAATCGAGGTCAACGACGACGCCGTATTGCGCGACTTCGACACCCCCGAAAGCCTCGCCACCCTGCCCCCACGCCTCCGCCCGCCCGAGGCCATCAATGTCCCCTAGCTGGCGCCCCATGGCGCCCGAAGACCTCGAAGCCGTCGAACGCCTCGGCAACGCCATCCACCAGGCCCACCCGGAACGCCCGGAAATCTTCGCCGAACGCCTCGCCCTCTGCCCCGAAGGCTGCCACGCGCTATCCTCCCTTGGCGGAAACCTCGACGGCTACATCATCAGCCATCCCTGGACCCTGGGCAGCCCCCCGCCGCTCGATACGCTCCTCGGCGCCCTGCCCGCGCAGCCGGACACCTGGTACATCCACGACCTCGCGCTGCACGAACGCGCCCGCGGCACCGGCGCCGCCCCGGCCATCGTGGCCCGGCTGGCCGCCGCCCACGCCCTGCCCCTGTCGTTGATCGCCGTCGGCCGCTCGCCCGGATTCTGGGTACGGCAAGGCTTCGCCCCGGCGACGCTGCCGCACGGCAAGCTGGCTTCCTATGGCGAAGGCGCGGCCTACATGGTCAGAAGAAAGTAAGACTCTTCTTTTTCTAAAGAAAAAGAAGCAAAAAGACTTCATTCGTTCGCCGGCCACTAAGACCGGGTGCAGGTCATAAACGTTTTTTGGTTCTTTTTTTCAAAAAAGAACCGCTTCGTTCCTTCAGGGGCAGTCACACCCAGGCGTCGGCCCGCTCTCGGCCTTCACCACATGATGGTCGATCCACTCCGCCACCAGCCGCCGGGCCTCGTTCACCGAGGCCTCGGGGTGATGGATCCGGTACAGCGTCGTGCAGGCCCGAAACGCCGAGGGGTCGTCATTCCCCAGCGCCGTCAGGTCCCGGTATGCCGTCACCACGGCCCGCTCGCAGTTGCGTGCGATATGGCTGAAATCGCGGCCCATGCCCTACCCCCAATTGCGAATCACTCGCAACACCGAAAGTATAGGGCGAACCCACCCCGCACGGCAACGCCCGAGAGTGGTGCGCGGGTCAGCCGCGCGCCACGATCTCCGCGATCGCCTTGCCCACTTCCACCGTGCCAGCCTGGCCGCCCATGTCCCGCGTCCGCGGCCCGCCCTCGCGCAGCAGCGTCTCGATCGCATCCACGATCGCCTTCGCCGCCGCCGGCTCGCCCAGATGCTCCAGCATCATCGCGCCAGACCAGATCTGCCCGATCGGGTTGCAGATCCACCGCCCCGCAATGTCGGGCGCCGACCCATGCACCGGCTCGAACATGGAGGGGTGCTTGCGCTCCGGGTTGATGTTCGCCGACGGCGCGATGCCGATCGAACCGGCCACCGCCGGGCCGAGATCGGAAAGAATATCCCCGAACAGGTTGCTGCCCACCACCACGTCGAACCAATCCGGGTGCTGCACGAAATGCGCGCACAGGATGTCGATATGGTACTGGTCCGTCGTCACGCCGGGATAGTTCTTGCTCATCAGCGCGAAGCGCTCATCCCAATACGGCATCGTGTGGATGATGCCGTTGGATTTCGTGGCCGAGGTCACCTTCTTGCGCGGCCGCGTCATCGCCAGTTCGAACGCGTATTTCAGGATCCGGTCCACCCCCGTCCGGCTCATGATCGTCAGCTGGCTGGCGAACTCCCGGTCCGTCCCCTCGAAATGCCGCCCGCCGCTGCTGGAATACTCGC
>JBIKOJ010000327.1:0-4017 GCA_044358135.1 Acetobacteraceae bacterium
CTGGAGCCGACGGAGAACCAGGTGTTCGTGAGCCATCCCGGCGGGCTGTACTGGCAGGTGGATGTGCCGGGGATTCCGCGCTCCCCCGGCGCACGATGGAACGGGGCCGAGCAGGACGGGGTGAGTGCCATCGAGCGCCTGCCCGGCGTGATCGAGGCGTTGCTGGAGGTGGAGCGCGGCTACAATGCCATCCCGGCCAATGATCCGCGCGCGGCGGATGTGGCGGCGTTCTCGTTGGTGATGGGCAAGATCGCCGGCGGGCATTACGAGACCGTGACGGCCGGCGAGCTGACGTTGAAGGGCGGGGCGTATTTCTCCGGCCGGGTGGGGCGGGTGCAGGATGTGATGGCGCGCTTCCGCAGTGCCATCGGTGCGGCCAATGCCCGCTCCCCGCATCTGCGCTGCGATCCCGTGCGCGTGAGCTTCCTGCACCACGACGACAGCACCAACCAGCCGGACGGGATCGCGGTGGCCCAGGGGATGGCCGCGACGCTGGCCGCGCGCGGGGCCGCGGCCGCCGTGCGGCACGGGCCGTTCTGCTGCGACATGCGCCACCTGGTGAACCAGGGCGGCATTCCGGCGATCGTGTTCGGGCCCGGCACCATCGCGCAGGCGCACAAGCCGGACGAGCATATTCCGGTGGCGGAATACCTGGCCGCCATCGGCCACCTGATCCAGTTCATCCACGCCTGGTGCAACCAACCGGCCTGAGGACAACACCCATGAAGCGCCGCACGCTGCTCTCCGGCCTTGCCGGGCTGGCTGCCCCCCGCATCGCGCGCGCCCAGGGGGCGGGGCTGCTGAAGTTCATTCCGCAGGCGGATTTGACGCTGCTGGACCCCACCGCCAATGGCGGCTTCGTCACGCGCAATCATGCGATGATGGTGTACGACACGCTGTACGGGATCGATTCCGGCTTCGTCTCCCGCCCGCAGATGGCCGCGGGGCATGTGGTGGAGAATGACGGCCGGCTGTGGACCATCACGCTGCGGCCGGGGCTGCGCTTCCATGATGGCGAGCCCGTGCGCGGGCGCGACGTGGTGGCCAGCCTGCGGCGCTGGGCGGCGCGGGATTCCTACGGCCAGGCGTTGATGGGCGCCACGGATGAGCTTTCTGCGCCGACCGACGACACGATCCGCTTCCGCCTGAAGCGCGCCTTCCCGATCGACGAGGCGCTGGGCAAGCTGGGTGGGTTCGTGGCGTTCGTGCTGCCGGAGCGGCTGGCCGACCCCGATCCGGCCAGGCCGGTGACGGAGATCATCGGCAGCGGGCCCTTCCGCTATCTGCCCGGGGAGCGCGTGGCCGGGGCGCGCAACGCCTATGCGCGGTTCGACGGCTATGTGCCGCGGCCGGATGGGACGGCGGATGTGATGGCCGGGCCGAAGCGCGCGCATTTCGAGCGGGTGGAGTGGCACACCGTGCCGGATGCCGCCACTGCCGCTGCCGCGTTGCAGGCGGGCGAGATGGATTGGTGGGAACAGCCGACGCCGGACCTGCTGCCGCTGCTGCGTCGCCATGCCCGGCTGGCGGTGCAGGTGCTGGATACCGTGGGGTTCTACGCCTTCCTGCGCCCCAACCACGCCCAACCGCCGTTCAACAATCCGGCCTTTCGCCGCGCCGTGCTGGGCGCGATCCACCAGGCCGATTTCATGACCGCCGCCGCCGGCACCGACCGGGCGCTGTGGCGCGATGGCGTGGGCTATTTCCTGCCGGGCGGGCCGATGGCCTCCGATGCCGGGATGGCGCCCGCGGACCTGGATGCCGCGCGCCGCGCCGTGGCGGCCTCCGGCTATGCCGGGGAGAAGCTGGTGCTGCTGGCGCCCACCGATTTCCCGGCGATCAACGCCATGAGCGAGATCGCCGGCGACATGCTGCGCAAGCTGGGCGTGAACCTGGATTACCAGGCCATCGACTGGGGCACGGCGCTGAAGCGCATCCTGTCGCAGGAGCCGGTGGAGAAGGGCGGCTGGAGCGCCATCTGCACCTACACGGCGGGGATCAATGCGCTGAACCCCGCCGTGCACGCCTATCTGCGCGGGGTGGGCCGCACCGGCCAGTGGGGCTGGCCGGAAAGCCCGGCGCTGGAGGCGATGCGCGCCGAATGGTTCCAGGGCGTGGCCGGGGAGGCGGAGCGGGCGCTGGGGCGGCGCATGCAAGAGGCGGCCTATCGGGACGTGCCGTTCATGCCCACCGGCATCTTCTTCCAGGCCACGGCACATCGCCGCACGCTGGTGGACCTGCCCAGACCCGCCAGGGGCCGAGCCCCTGGACCTCATCATTTCGGGGATCAAAGGGCCGCCGGCCCTTTGCGGGTCCAGGGCAGAGCCCTGGCCTTCCACCTGCTACTGCAGCCCGCGCAACCGGTACAGCGCTTCCAGCGCCTCACGCGGCGTAAGCGTGTCGGGATCGATCTCGGCCAGGGCCTCGCGCAGCGGGTCGGACTGCGGCTCCGGCTGATTGGGCTCAGGTTGGGCGGCGGCGAAGAGCGGCAGGGCGGCGGCTTCGGTCAGGCGGCCGGCGCGGGTTTCCAGGGCCGACAGGATCGTGCCGGCGCGCTTCACCACCGCAAGCGGCACCCCGGCGAGACGTGCGACGTGCACGCCCCAGGAACGCCCGCCGGCGCCCTCGGCCACTTCGTGCAGGAACACCACGTCCTGCTTCCATTCCTTCACCCGCATCGTGTGCGGCGCGAGGCGCGGCAGTTCGGCGGTGAGTTGGGCGAGTTCGTGGAAATGGGTGGCAAAGATGGTGCGGCAGCGCACCGTGTTGTGCAGCGCCTCCAGCACCGCCCAGGCGATGGCAAGGCCATCCAGCGTGGCGGTGCCGCGGCCGATCTCGTCCACCACCACCAGCGAGCGCGGGCCGGCCTGGTGCAGGATGGCGGCGGTCTCCGTCATCTCCACCATGAAGGTGGAGCGGCCGCGGGCGAGGTCGTCCGACGCGCCGACGCGGCTGAACAGGCGGTCCACGATGCCGATGCGCGCTGAGGCGGCCGGCACCGGCAGGCCGGCCTGGGCGAGGATGACGATCAGCGCGTTCTGGCGCAGGAAGGTGGATTTGCCGGCCATGTTCGGCCCGGTGAGCAGCAGCACGCGGCGCTCCGCCGAGAGGTTGCAGTCATTCGGCACGAACACGGCCGAACCCGCGAGTGCGGCCTGCACCACGGGATGTCGGCCGGCGGCGATGTGCAGGGCCTCGTCCTCGCGCAGCTCCGGACGGCACCAGGTGCCGCCGCCGGCCAGCGCCGCCGCGCCCAGCAGCACATCAAGCCGCGCCAGCGCCGCTGCACAGGCAGCGATCGCATCGGCATGTTTCAACACCGCGCCGACGAGATGCGCGAAGATCGCCCGCTCCCGCGCCAGGGCGCGCTCGGCCGCCTCGCTGATCTTGCGGTCGAGCTCCGACAGTTCCGGGCAGGTGAAGCGCGCGCCGTTGGCCATGCCCTGGCGCAGCGTGAGGTCCGGGAACTGGCGCAGCTTCTCCACCGCCACGGCCGGCGCCTCCACCACGTAGCCGAGCTGGGCGTGGTGGCGGATCTTCAGGCTCGCGACCCCGTAGCGCTGGGCGAAATCCAGCTGCATGGCGGCGATCACGCGCCGGCTGTCATCCCGCAGGGCGCGTTCGGCGTCCAGCTCCGCATCGAAGCCGGCGGCGATCATGCCGTCTTCCACGCGCAACGGCGCGGGTTCGGCCAGGGATGCGGCCAGGCGGCCCTGCATCTCCCGCCCCACGTCGCAGGCCGCCGCCACCCCGGCCAGCAGCGCCGGCAGCGGGCCTTCCAGCAGCGCCACCGCCCGGTGCGCGGCCCCCAGCCCGTGCGCCATCGCCGCGAGATCCCGCGGCCCGCCGCGGCCGACGGACAGCCGGCCCAGGGCGCGGGCCATGTCTGGCGCCCCCTTCAGCACCGCGCGCAGCTCGGCCGCCACATCGGCATGCGCCAACAGCCACACCCAGCCATCCTGGCGGGCCGCGATCGCCGCCATCTCCGTCAGCGGGGCCGACAGCCATTCCGCCAGC
>JBIKOJ010000148.1:0-13553 GCA_044358135.1 Acetobacteraceae bacterium
GCCACCTGGGCGCCGGCGATGATCAGGGCGCGGCGCGTGAAGACGCCGCTGCGCTGGGCCTCGCGCTTCATCGGCCGCGGCCCGGGGCGGCTTGGTCAGGCATTGGCGGGCTCGGCGATGGTGCGGTGGGCGCGGACCAGCAGCACGGCGAGCAGCGGGTAGAGCCCGGCGGCGAGCGTGGCCTGGAACAGCGCCGGGCCCAGCGGCACCAGGCGCAGCGTGAGCAGCGAGGTGAGCAGCCATTGCAGGGCGGCGAGTGCCGTGGCCATCGCGACGAAGGCCAGCCAGATCATCAGGAACCCCTGGCGGGTGAGGGCGCGGCGCCAGCGCAGGGCCACGGCATGGGCCACCAGCAGGGTGACCACGCCCACGCCGGGTGGGGCGAAATCCAGCAGGTCGGCCAGCAGCCCGACCAGGAACACGGCCGGCGGCGGCATGGAAAGCGGGCGGAACACCGACCAGAACCACACGCAGGCCAGGGCGGCGGCATTCTGCAGCTCCGCCTGGCCGGGCAGGCGGAAGGGGGCGGCGGTGATCAGCACCAGCGCCACCGTCATCGCCAGCGGGAAGGCGCGGCGCGCGAGGGCATCCAGCCGGCGGCCCAGGGTCTGTCGGGGGCGGATGCCGGGCGTGCGGTCATCCATCAGCCGTATCCTCAGCGCCGCCGCTCTGACTGCCGGGCCACGCTGGCCTCGGGCGGGATGACGCCCTTCAGGCCGTAGTCGAACAGGCGCACCACCTCCAGCCGGTCCAGCCGGGCGAAGGGCACCACCTCCGGCACGTTGCTGGCGCTGTAGCGCACCACGCCCACAGGCAGGCCGGGGGGGAAGGTGTTGGCCTCCGCGCTGGTGACCACGCGCTCGCCCTCGGCGGGCTGGGTGCCTTCGGCCCAGTACATCAGGCGCGGGCGCGGGCCGTTGGTGCCGGCCAGGATGGCGCGGCCGCGGCTGTTCTCCAGCGTGACGGGCACGCGGCTGTTCATGTCGGTGAGCAGCAGCACGCGGGCGCTGCGGGCGCCCAGCTCCGTCACGCGCCCGACCAGGCCGCGATCGTCCAGTGCGATCTGGCCGCGGGCGACGCTGTGGTTGGGGCCGAGCGAGAGCAGCACGGCGCGGGCATAGACGCCGCCGGCATCGGCCACCACGCGGGCGGTGAGGAAGCTGGGGGCGGGATCCGGGATCCAGCGCAGCTGCGCCTTCAGCGTGGTGTTCTCCGCATCCAGCGCCAGCGCCACGGCCTGCCAGCGGCGCAGGCGGTCGTTCTCCTCGCGCAGGCGGGCATTCTCGTCGTGCAGGGTCGCGAGGTGGCGCGCCCCCTCGATGCCGCGATGCACCACGGAGAGCGGCTCGGCGAGGGCGGCATAGAGCGGCGACAGCGCATCGGCCACGGCCATGCGGGCCCGTTCGGCCAGCAGCGCGTCGGCCTTGCCGAGCAGCATCAGGCCGAAGGACGCCACCATGAAGATGGGCAGCGTCAGCTTGGAAAGGGCCTGTCGCAGCGGCATTGATATCCGGATCACCTCAACTCCGTGCTGTCTGGGTCCGCATCACCGCCTGCGGACACCATACAACACGACACATTTCAACACTTAAGCAAACCAACTTCCTATTCGAGCCCGATTCGGGCGACCGGCACAACCGTTCTTCCGGGCCGGCGACGGCAGCGAAAACGGAATCCTGTGGATAAGTCGGCAAGGCACTGAAAGAACACGAGCTGCCGGTGGCCGGGGCGGCGCATCAAAAAAAATTTCTTCTGCTCCGCTTGTGCAGTGCGGGACTGCGCCCGCGAACCCGGCGGATGGTCGGTGCAGCAGACGCTTCTGTTTTCCGGCGCTTCTTCCGAAAAAGAGGAATCTTTCTTTTTCGTCAATACATGGAGGTCAGCACGTTCCGCAGGCGCTTCATCTCCTCCAGCGCCCGGCCGGTGCCCAGCGCCACGCATTGCAGCGCATCCTCCGCCACCACCACCGGCAGGCCGGTGGCATCGCGCAGCACCTGGTCCAGCCGGTTGAGCAGCGCGCCGCCGCCGGTGAGCACGATGCCCTTGTCCACGATATCGGCCGCCAGCTCCGGCGGCGTGTTCTCCAGCGCCACCTTCACCGCCTCCACGATGGCCGTGACCGGCTCGGCGAGGCTTTCGGCGATGGCGCGCTGGCTGACCACGATCTCCCGCGGCACGCCGTTCATCAGGTCGCGGCCCTTCACCTCGCGCAGCGGCCCCTCGTCGTTGTCGTAGGGGGCGGAGGCGGCGCCGATATCCATCTTGATGCGCTCGGCGGAGCTTTCGCCGATCAGCAGGTTATGGTGGCGGCGGATGTAGCTGATGATCGCCTCGTCCATCTTGTCGCCGCCCACGCGCACGCTGCGGGCATAGACGATGCCGCCCAGCGAGATCACCGCCACTTCCGTGGTGCCACCGCCGATATCCACCACCATGGAGCCGCTGGGCTCCGTCACCGGAAGGCCGGCGCCGATCGCGGCGGCCATCGGCTCCTCGATCAGCAGCACCTTGCGCGCGCCGGCGCTCTCCGCACTTTCCTGGATGGCGCGGCGTTCCACGGCGGTGGAGCCGGAGGGCACGCAGACGATGATGATGGGCGACGCGAAGCCGCGGCGGTTGTGCACCTTGCGGATGAAATGCTTGATCATCTCCTCCGCCACCTCGAAATCGGCGATCACGCCGTCGCGCAGCGGGCGGATGGCGGAGATGTTGCCGGGGGTGCGGCCGAGCATCAGCTTGGCCTCGTCGCCCACGGCCAGCACCTGCTTCTTGCCGCGCACATCGGCGATGGCCACCACGCTGGGCTCGTCCAGCACGATGCCGCGGCCCTTCACATACACGAGCGTGTTGGCAGTCCCGAGGTCGATGGCCATGTCGGCAGACATGAACCCGAGCAGGCGTGAAAACATCTGGGCAACCTTGTTGCGGCGCAGCGAGCAGGCGATGTGGAAGCGCGGGGCTTAGCCCCCCCGGTGCCTGGGGGCAAGGGCTACCATGCCGGCCCCGGCCGGGAACGCGGGGCCGGGATGGCCGCACATCATAACAGCTTCAGCAGCGCGAAGCCGCCGACGATGCCCAGCACGCCCAACGTGGTGACGAGCGTGAGGCGCCGCTCGATGAACACGCGCACCGGCTCGCCGTAGAAGCGCAGCAGCGCGGCCACCAGGAAAAACCGCGCGCCGCGGGTGGCGATGCTGGCCAGCATGAACACCACGAAGTTGAAGCTGGCCGCGCCGGAGGCGATGGTGACGATCTTGTACGGGATCGGCGTGGCGCCCTTCACCAGGATCACCCACAGCCCCCATTCGGCATAGGTGTCCTTGAAACGCTCGAACGCGGCTTCGTAGTGGTAGAGCCGGATGATCGGCTGGGCCAGCACCTCGAACAGCGCATAGCCGATGAAGTAGCCCAGCGCGCCGCCCAGCACGGAGCTGACGCTGCAGATCAGGGCGAAGCGCCAGGCATGGTGCGGCCGGGCGAGGCACATCGGGATCAGCAGCGCATCGGGCGGGATCGGGAAGACGCTGCTTTCGGCGAAGCTGATCACCGCCAGCCATACCGGGGCACGGCGGCTGCCGGCCAGCGCCAGCACGCTGTCATAGAGGCGCCTGAGCATGAGGGTGTCCCGTTCCGGATGCGGTGCCCTGTGCCACGCGCGCGGCCGCGGTTCAACCTTGCACGCGGCGGGCCCGCTTGTATCGTCGCGCCATGCGCATCGCCCTCATCCACGCCCTCGCCCATTCGCCCCCGCCGATCGAGGCCGCCTTTGCGCGGCTGTGGCCCGAAGTACGGCGCACCAACCTGCTGGATGACAGCCTTTCGGCCGACCTCGCCCGCGACGGCGCGCTGACGCCGGCGATGACCGAGCGGTTCCTGACGCTGGCGCGCTATGCCGCCGGCACCGGCGCGGATGCCATCCTGTTTACCTGCTCCGCCTTCGGCCCCTGCATCGAGGCCTGTGCCGAAGCGCTCGCGCCGATGCCCGTGCTGAAGCCGAACGAGGCGATGATCGAGGAGGCGCTGGCGCTGGCCGGGCCACGCGGCCGCATCGGGCTGATGGCCAGCTTCGCGCCCACCCTGGCCTCCATGCCGCCGGAATTCGCCGCCGCCGCGCCGGGGATCACGCTGGTGCCGTGCCTCGCCGAGGGATCGCTGGCCGCGCTCGATCGCGGCGACGGGGCGGAGCACGACCGGCTGGCCGCCCTGGCCGCCGCCACGCTCAAGGACTGCGACGCCATCGCGCTGTCCCAGTTCAGCCTGGCCCGTGCGGCGGAGGCCGTGGCGCAGGCCACCGGCAAGAAGGTGCTGACCACGCCGGACAGTGCCGTGCGCAAACTCAAGCGCCTGCTGGGGGCCGCGTGATGACGCTGGAGGAATTCCAGGCCTCGCTCACCGAAGCCGCCCCGCCGCCGGGGCTTTCCCTGGCGGTGCAGGGGCTGTGGTGGGACGGCAAGGGCGACTGGGCCCGCGCCCATGGCTGCGCCCAGGACCAGGACGACCGGATCGGCGCCGCCGTGCACGCCTACCTGCACCGCAAGGAGGGCGACCTGGGCAATGCCGGCTACTGGTATGCCCGCGCCGGCCGGGCGATGCCGAAGGGGACGCTGGACGACGAATGGCGCGCGCTGGCGCGGGAGTTGTTGGGCAACAAGTAAGCAAGACTCTTCTTTTTCTGAAGAAAAAGAAGCAAAAAGACTTTTCGATTTTGCCGGCCGGAGAGACTCCGGCACAAGAAATAAAAGTTTTTTGGTTCTTTTTTTCAAAAAAGAACCGCTTTCTTCCTAGGCTACTTCCTTCTCCGCCTCCACCAGCATCTGCAGCGCCTGCTCAGGCCCCAGCAGGATCTCCGCCAGGCGCAGCCGGTCCACCCGCGCCTGGGCGCTGTCGTCGGGCCGCGGGGAGAGCAGCGGGCGGGTGTTGCGCAGCATGCGGTCATAGGCGTCGGAATTGTTGATGCACCGAGCCACCTGCTCGAAGCGGCGCAGGTCGCGCGCCGCATCCTCCAGCGCCTCGCTTGCCTCGGCCTGTTGCGGCAGGGGGGCTGCCAGCGGGGCCAGCACGCGCGACTGCAGGGAGGTTTCGAAGCGGCTGCGGCAGGTGGTGTCGATGCGCGCGCGGGTGGCGGCGATGCGCGCGCTGCGCGCCGGGCGGTCGGCGGAGCCTTCGGCCAGTTCATCCAGCATCGACACGGTGCGGCGCAGCTTGGTCAGCCCCGCGGCGCCGTCGGGCGCCACCACGGGGTCGGCCTCGATGGTGTCCAGCATGTGTTCCACCGCGCGCTCCGTGGCGGTGCGGCCGGGCAGGCCGGTCGGTGAGGCATGGGCGGAGGTGATGGACAGGATCATCGTGGCCGCGCCGGGGATCCAGTGCATCATCACGCTGATCAGCACGCCCATCGTCTCCGGCTCCGCGGCGGCCTCGGTGATCAGCTCCTCGATGGCGGCGCGGTCGGGCGGGTTGCACGGCACCTGGCGGGCGATGGCCGGGGCCTGGCGCAGCACGGAGACCACGATGCGCCGCAGCGCGGCATGGTCGGCCAGTTGCAGGCCGGTGGCATCGACCCAATCGGCCGGCGGCCGGGAATCGGTGAGCAGCTCGGCGGCGCGCGCCCAGAGCGGCGGCCCGGCGCGCAGGACCAGCGGCAGGTCGTCGGTGCGCCCGCCGGCCACCTGGGCGCCGATTTCGGCCACCAGGGCGGGGTCCAGCTCCGTTACCTGGCGGACCAGGCAGGGCACCACGGTGCGCGGCACGGTCAACGCCCCGCGCTGCCATTGCGGCGCCGCCACCAGCACGGGATCGAGCGGCATGAACAGCAGCCGCCCCACGGCCAGCGGCCGGCCGGGCCGCAGCTGCGCCAGCCGGGCGCGCAGCGGCTCGATCAGGTTGTCGGCCTCGCCGCGCTGCGGCAGCGCGTCCACCATCGCCACCACCTTCAGGATCTTGGCATCCTGGGCAGAGACGAGATGGCGGTTGAGCGCCCTGATCTCGGCGAGACGGGAGGGTCCGGGGGCCTGGGCCATTTTGGGTTCTCCGCTCTCGGTCCTCAAAAGGAGAACGCGCAAAGGTGTTCGTTGCGCGCGATGAGGTCATGCATCGTGAGACCGGTGCGCCAATCCTCCATCATGGCCACCAGCCGCCGGCGGGGGGCGTCGCTGGTGGAGGGCACCTGGATGCGGGCCCAGTCGGCCGCCTCCTTGGGCAGCACGGGGATCAGGCTGGCCATCTCGGCCAGGGTGACGGCGCGGCCCAGCCGCTCGGCGGTCTGCCACAGCAGGATGATCCGCTCCCACCCGTCCAGCAGCCATTCCGGCCGGGCGATGCGCGCGGCCACCGTGGCGGGGTCGGCGATCCAGGCGGCCAGCAGCGCCTCCATGTTGGAGGGCAGGGACTGCACGTCGGCGAGCACGGAGCGCGCGCAGATCAGGGTGACATCGGCGGATTCGGCCACGCGCGCGGCATCCGCGCCGCTTTCGTCCGGGTGCTGGCGGGCCCATTCCACCATCTCGTCGCGCAGCGCGGCCAGCCCGGCCAGCGTGCGGCCGACGCTGCCGGCGACATCCTTCGGGCGCAGGCCGATCGGGGCGAACAGCCCGGAGATCTCCTCCAGGATGGCGGCCACCTGTTCGCTGGTGCGCCCCAGTATGGGTGCGATGAGCGCCACCACGCGGCGGGCGCGCAGTTCCAGGTCGGCGGGGGAGGCGCGCGAGAGCGGCTTGTCCTCCTCGGCCTCCACCTGGCCGACAAGCTCCAGCAGCAGTTGGAAATTGGCCACCATGCGCGACTTGGCGTCCGCCGCGATCGCCACTTCGGCCGCGGCGCGCGCGGCACGGCCGGCCAGGCCCTCGGCCGCGATGGCGCGCGCCGCCTCGCGGATCGAGCCGGGCGTGACCACGCGCTGGGCAGACAGCAGGGAGATCAGCCGGCAATCGTGCACCGTGGGCCGGCTCAAGGTGAACAGCCCCTCCCACGGCACGATGTAGACGCCCCGGCCGCCCGATGGGTTCGGCACGGTGAATTCCAGCCCGCCGCGCGAACCCGGCCGCGCCCGTGCGCCGTTCAGTTGCGGGGTGATGAACGGCACCGCGGCGCCGCGTTCAAGGAAGGTGCCGGGGTGATAGCCCAGAACCGGCTTGGGAAGCGTGATGTTTGCGCCGAAATGCGCGGACATGCCAAGTGCCTGACTATTCGGGGCCAGAATAAAACGCCCAAAGATGAACAGCACATTGAAGGCCCGGTATCAGCGCGGCCCGGCCGACAGATCGTCAAAGGCGGGCCGGCCGGTCAGGTGGCGCCAGTGGTGCCACAGCAGCCGCGCCGCCAGGCCGCGCCAGGGCCGCCAGCCCTCCGCCAGGGCGCGCAGCGGCACCGGGCCGGGCCGCGCCGCCAGCCCCTTCAGCGCCGCCGCCGCGCCGGCCAGGGCGAGGTCGCCGGCGGGGAACACATCCTCCCGTTCCAGCGCGAACAGCAGGTAGACCTCCGCCGACCAGCGCCCCATGCCGCGCACGGTGGCGATGGCCGCAATCGCCGCCTCGTCCTCCATGGCCGCCAGCGCGCCGGTCTCCAGCGTGCCGTCGGCGAAGGCGGCGGCGAGCGAGCGGGCATGGGCCACCTTCGGCCGCGACAGCCCGGCCGAGCGCAGCGCCGCCTCGTCCAGCGCCAGCAGCCCCTGCGGCTGCAGCGCCCCGGGCACCGCGCGCAGCCGGCCCCAGATGGCGGCGGCGGCCTGGTTGCTGATCTGCTGGCCCACGATCGCCTGCAGCAGCCCCTCGAACCCCGCCGCGCGCCGGCGCCAGGGCAGCGGGCCGGCCGCCGCCTCGATCCCGGCGAGGTCCGGGTCGGCCGCAACCAGCAGCTGCAGCGCCGCGCGCGCGGCGGCGGGGGGGTGGGGGAATGTCACCGCCCCGCACTAGCAGAGGCGGGGATGCGGCGGAAGCAACCCCCGGCCGCGAAACCCTTTGAGATTGCAAACTGCAACACCGGCACCGAGGCACTTTGCCGGCGCGGCTGTTACATGGATAGTCTCGCGCTTATGGAAACAGCCACCATTACGGTCAGCCCGCATATCCTTGTGGTCGACGACGACCGCGAAATCCGCGACCTGCTCGCCCGCTACCTGGAACGGCAGCATTTCCGCGTGACCGCCGTGCGCGATGCCCGCGAGGCGCGGCGCATCTGGCCCACCACCACCTTCCAGATGGTGATCCTGGACCTGATGCTGCCCGGCGAGGGCGGGCTGGATTTCGCCCGCTGGCTGCGCACGGAGAGCGACGTGCCGATCCTGATGCTCACCGCGCTGGGCGAGGAGAACGACCGCATCATCGGCCTGGAGCTGGGGGCCGACGACTACCTGACCAAGCCGTTCAACCCGCGCGAGCTGCTGGCCCGCATGCGCGCCGTGCTGCGTCGCGCCAGCGAGGTCGGCGAAAAACGCGAAAGCGGCAGCAAAACCCTGTTCTTCAACGGCTGGACACTGGAATCGGCCCGCCGCCGGCTGCTGAACCCCGAGGGCGCCGAGGTGTCGCTCACCGGCGGCGAATACGACCTGCTGGTGGCGCTGCTGGACCGCGCCAACAAGGTGCTGACGCGCGACATGCTGCTGGACCTGCTGCGCGGCCGCCAGGCCGGGCCGTTCGACCGCGCGATCGACGTGGCGATCAGCCGCCTGCGCCGCAAGCTGGAGGATGACGGGCGCCACGCCCAGCTGATCAAGACCGTGCGCGGCGGCGGCTACGTGCTGGCCGCCGAAGTGACCCGCGGCTGAACGCCGCCCATCTTCCGTGCTGAGCCGGGTCCGTGCGTGGCGGATCTGGCCCGCCAGCCTCGCGGCCCGCACCGCGCTGGTGCTGCTGGGCGGGCTGCTGCTGTCGCAGATCGGCGGGCTGATGCTGCACGCGCTGGACCGTGCCGAGATGCTGCACTCGGCGCAGGAACACGAGATGGCGCGCCGGTTGATGACCACCTACCGCAGCCTGGTGCTCGCCCGGCCGGAGCAGCGCGCCAACCTGATCGACGAGGCGCGAGTGCCCGGCGACATCGCCCTGTCCTTGAGCGAGTTGGCGCCGGTCTTCAGCCTGCCGCCCGCGTCGCCGGTGCTGCAGCGGCACATGCAGTCCCACACCCAGATCATCCCGCTGCCGCAATCGCTGCGCCCGCGCCAGATGTTGGTGCACGGCTCGGACGACCATGCCCGCGTGGCCGTGGGCCTGCAGCTGCCGGAGGGCCAGTGGCTGGTGGCCGAACTGTCGCTGCGGCCGGTCTGGCCCTGGCATTCCAATGCCTTCCTGGCCACCTTCGGCATCATGTCGGCCGTGGCGGCGCTGCTCACGCTGTGGGCGGTGCGGCGGATGGTGGAGCCGGTGGCCACACTGGCGGGTGCCGCGGAGGCGCTGGGGCGCGACGTGAACGCCCCGCCCCTGCCGGAAACCGGCCCGGCCGAACTGGCCACCGCGGCCGCCGCCTTCAACACCATGGCCGCGCGCATCCGCCGCTTCGTGGACGACCGCACCTTCCTGCTGACCGCCATCGGCCACGATCTGCGCACCCCCATCACCCGGCTGCGCCTGCGCGCGGAGTTCATGGAGGATGACGACCAGCGCGCCCGCATGCTGTCCGACCTCGACGAGCTGGAGACGATGGTGAGCGCCACGCTCGCCTTCGGCCGCGACGCCACCTCCAGCGAGCCGGCCGTGCCGGTGGATCTCGCCGCCCTGGTGAACACCGTGCTGACCGAGGCCGGCGACGCACGGCCCGACCTGCCGGCCGCGGCCGTGGGCTATGCGGGGCCCGACCGCTTCACCATCACTGCCCGGCCGGTGGCGCTGAAGCGCGCGCTGACCAACCTGGTGACCAACGCGCTGAACTACGGCGGCACGGCGAAAGTGTCGCTGACGCCACCGCAGGACGGCCAAGTGGTGCTGCACGTGGATGATGACGGCCCCGGCATCCCGCCCGAGGACCTGGAACGCGTGTTCCTGCCCTTCCAGCGCCTGGAGCCCAGCCGCAACCGGGAGACAGGCGGCATGGGGCTGGGCCTGCCGATCACCCGCAACATCGCCCGCGCCCATGGCGGTGACGCAACGCTGCAGAACCGCGCTCGCGGCGGGCTGCGCGCCACGCTGATCCTGCCGGTCTGAAGCGGAACCAAAAAAAGAGCCCCGCGACCGAAGCCGCGGGGCAAGTGTACAGGGAGGCTTCACGTCTGGGAGACGCAGGAGCCCGAAGGCCCCCTTCCCCGGCGCACAGGCCGGGAAACCGATGGGAGGAACCAGGGACCGGCCTGTCCGGCAGCCCCGGGCCCGTCCGAACCCGTGCCCGGAAGCTATGGTGCGCTGCGGTGCCGGACCATGGCGAAATGCCGGACGCGGCCATGCCGATCGCGCAAATCACGCGGCATCCCTGTTGATTCCGCAGGATTTTGCGAAGTTTCCATAGCGGCGATGTTAAAGTATCGTGACGAAAGCACCCGGCGCCCCGCCGCCGTGCCGTCGGCAACCCGGCGCACATACGTCCGCGTGCAACCACCGTACAGACATCGGGCCGGCACCATCCCTGGCGCCGGCCCGTGCCACATCACATCAAGGCGATCAGCCGCGCTGGGCGAGCTGGGCGAGCAGGAAATCGCGGAACACCGCCACGCGCTTCGAATTGCGCAGCTCTTCCGGGTAGACGAAATACACGTCCACCTTCGGCGCCTTCACCTCCCCCAGCACCTGCACCAGCCCTTCATCCACGTGCATGTAGTCGGGGATGGCGGCGATGCCGAGGCCGGAGCGGGCGGCGGCCAGCATGGCGCGCAGCGAGTTGGTCTCCAGCACCGCCTTGCGCGGGCTGCCCGGCCGCCGGCCAATCTCAGCCAGCCAGTTGATGTCGGGCACCGGCGGATGATGCTCGCCGAACAGGATCAGCCGGTGGTTGTCCAGGTCCTCCGCCGTCTTGGGCGTGCCGTGCTGCTTCAGGTATTCGGGCGAGGCCACCACGTGCCATTCGAGGGCGGTGAGGTGGCGCTGCACCAGGTCCGGCTGCTTCGGCGCATGCATGCGGATCGCCACGTCTGCCTCGCGCATGGCGAGATCGAGGTCGGTGTCGTCCAGCAGCAGCTGCATCGTCACGTCCGGGTACTGCGCCAGGAACACGTGCAGCCTGGGCGCCAGCCAGGAGGAGCCGAAGCCCACCGTGGTGGTCACCTTCAGCCGCCCGGCCGGGCGCTCCTTGCTTTCGGTGAGCAACGCCTCGGTCATCGCCAGCTTGGCGAACACCTCGCGCACCGTCCGGTTCAGGCTCTCGCCCTGTTCCGTCAGGATCAGCCCGCGGGCGTGGCGATGGAACAGAGGCACCTGAAGGGCCTCCTCCAGCGCCGAAATCTGCCGCGAGACGGCAGATTGGCTCAGGTTCAGCGTGTCGCCGGCATGCGTAAAGCTGCCTGCCTCGGCAACGGCGTGGAACACGCGCAACTTGTCCCAGTCCATAATGCAGCCATTCCCCTGTTACCCCGCCCGTAGCGGGACAACGATTTGCTTGGTCCCCGCCTCACCGAAGCCGGGACGATTCTGCTTCCTATCGGCCGCCCGCCAACGACGGCACGGGCGCGTCCACATCGCTCCCGGCCGCGTGCGACTCGACCGCATGCTCCGCCAGCCACTTTTCGACTTCCAGGGCCGCCATGCAACCTGTTCCTGCGGCCGTGACCGCCTGTCGCCACACTTTGTCCTGAACATCGCCCGCCGCGAACACGCCGGGCACCGAAGTGCGGGTCGATCCCGGGGGGGTGAGTACGTATCCCTCCGTATCCAGCTCCACCTCGCCGCGAAACACCTCGGTGGTGGGCGAATGCCCGATGGCGATGAACACACCGTCAAGATCCAGCTGCCTGGCCTCGCCGGTCACGGTATCGCGCAGCGCCACGCCGCTCACCCCCACCGGGGCGGCGCTGGCCGTGATCTCCTCCACCACCGCGTTCCACACCACCTTCACCCGCGGATGCGCGAACAGGCGCTTCTGCAAAATCTTCTCCGCCCGCAGGCTGTCGCGCCGGTGGATCAGCGTCACCTCGCCGGCGAGGTTGGCCAGGTACAGCGCCTCCTCCACCGCGGTGTTGCCGCCGCCCACCACGGCCACGCGCTTGCCGCGGAAGAAGAACCCGTCGCAGGTGGCGCAGGCCGAAACCCCGAAGCCCTGCAGCTTCTTCTCCGATTCCAGCCCCAGCCAGCGCGCCTGCGCCCCGGTGGCGATGATCACGGAGTCGGCGATGTACACATCCCCCGAATCCGCCTCGCAGCGGAACGGGCGGCGGGAGAAATCCACCTTGGTGATCAGGTCGTACGCGATGCGCGTGCCGACATGCTCGGCCTGCTTCTGCATCTGCTCCATCAGCCACGGCCCCTGGATCGCCTCGGCGAAGCCCGGGTAGTTCTCCACATCCGTGGTGATCATCAGCTGCCCGCCCGGCTGCAGCCCGGCCACCAGCATCGGCTCCAGGCTGGCGCGCGCGGCATAGATCGCAGCGGTATAGCCGGCGGGGCCGGCGCCGATGATCAGCAGGCGGGTTCGGTGGGTGGTGGCAGCCATGCGGGGCGGTTCCAGCGGTGAGCGCGGCACAATAGGGCCCAGCGGCGGTGCGCTTCAAGGAAGCGGGCCTTGTGCGGCCGCCGATGTGCAATAATATTTCGTCATGCCGCGCCAAGCGGCAACCGCCTTGCCCGCCGCAAACTGCCGCCTCCCTTGGGGAAGACCCGTCCACCGATGAAACTGCCCTCCGACGTCCCTGTGCTGGACGCCATCGACCGTCGCATCCTGGCCGAGCTCCAGGCCGATGGACGCATGACCAACGTGGAACTGGCCCGCCGTGCCGGCATCTCCGCCCCCCCCTGCCTGCGCCGCGTCCGCCGGCTGGAGGAGGCCGGGATCATCCGCGGCTACCACGCCGATTCCGACCCGCAGAGGCTGGGCTGGGAGATCACCTTCTTCGCCATCGTCGGGCTGGAAAGCCAAAAGGAGGCGGTGCTCTCCGCCTTCGAGTCGATGGTCGCCGAATGGCCGGAGGTGCGGGAGTGCCACATGATCCGCGGCGGCGGCGATTTCCTGCTGAAGCTGGTGGCGCGGGACACCGCGCACGAGAACCAGCTCACCCAGCGGCTCACCGGCGCCGCCGCCGTCGCCCGGGTGCAAACGCTGCAAACCATCCGCACCAGCCGGAGCCTGGCCGGCGTGCCGCTCTGACACACCCGCCCCCGGCGACCTAGCCCCCGTTGCTGCGCACCGAACGCCTCGGCCTTGCCGCCCTCCTGGGCCTGACCGCGCTGCGCCTGCTGGTGGCGGCGACCATGCCGCTGTTGCCGGACGAGGCCTATTACTGGGTCTGGTCCCGCGCCCTCGCGCCCGGCTACCTCGACCATCCCCCCATGGTCGCCCTGTGGATCGCCGCCGGCACCGCCCTGGCCGGGGAGGGTGCGCTGGGCATCCGCCTGCTCGCCCCGCCCGCCGCCCTGCTCGGCTCACTGCTGCTGGCCCGCGCGGCGCGCGACCTGCTGCCGGGAGAGGAGACGGCCCGGCGGCAG
>JBIKOJ010000328.1:0-3995 GCA_044358135.1 Acetobacteraceae bacterium
TGACCCCCGCCTAAAAAAATAAAGTCTTTTTTGTTTCTTTTTTCTTCAGTAAAAAAGAAGACGCTTCCTGTCTTCGCCACGACACAGCGCCGCTCCGTCTCCAAATGACCGGAGCACCCCTTTCAGCCTAAAATTTCCTACGTACGTAGTTTTTTTCCTGTTCCACCGGTGTTGCGTCGGGCATAATAACCGGTGATGCCACATCAACCCGCCGCACCGAGCGAAGCCGATGCACCGCGCCCCTGGGCGCGGGCGATTCTGCACGCCCGGATTCCGGCGCCGTTGAAGCTCCTGCTGCTCGCCCTGCTCGCCGCCTTTGCGCGGGCCGAGGCCCCGTGCCGCACGCGGCACCTCCTGCGCCAGGACTGGCTCTTCTCCACCAACACCGATTTCGGCGAAGATCTGGAGTGCGCCCAGGCCCCGTACGCCCTGCGCCGCATTCTCCAGCTGCGGGCGGAGCTCGGCTGGCTTCTGCGCGGCACCCCCAACCGCGGCATGCCCCTGTCCGGCCAGCGTGCGCCCGTACCTCGCCCGGCGCAGGCTGCCCGCGCGCCCCCCCTGGCGCCCGCCCGCCCCCAATCACCCCGAATCCGTCGTGAAAACCCCGCTTCCGGCGGCGACGACTCACGCCCGCATCGCGGCCGGCGCTTACCGGTCCAACGCCACCGCCCGCCCCAGCCGCACCGACTCCTCCGCCGCCAGGCACACCCGCACGCTGAGCGCCGCTTCCTCCGCCGACAGCGGCGTGGTCCCGGCCAGGAAGGCCGCGTGGCTGCGCCGCAGATGCTCCACCAGCTCGAACACCTCGCCCGATTGCCCGAAGCGGATCGTCTCCGGCGCCTCGGCCCCGGCCCGGCGGATCGAAAGCCCCGCCTCGCTCTCCGTCACCCGCGCATCCCCGGCCGACCACCAGCTGCGCAGCGCCCCCTCGGTGCCGGCGATGTCCAGTGCGCAATGGTGCTTGAACCCGTCCAGGATCTGCGTCACGGTGAAGAAGGCGCCGGAGGCATAGCGCACCGTCATCGCCACGTTGCCGCCCAGCGTCCCAGGCGTGGCGGTCGCCTGCACCGTGGCCGGCGTGCCGTGCGCGCCGAAATACCACACCAGCAGGTCCAGGAAATGCACCGGCTCCTCCAGGATCCAGGAGCCGACGCGCGCGGGATCATGCCGCCACCCGGCGCTGCCGCCCCGGAACGGCCGGCGGAACAGCGAATACACCCCGGCCATCGGGGTGCCGATCGCGCCCTTGGCGATTTCCTCGCGGATCAGCCCCCATTGCTCGGAAACCCGCAGCTCATGCACCACGCTCACCCGCCGGTTGCTGGCCCGCTCGGCGGCCACGATCCGGTCGAGATCGGCGGTGCTGGTGGCCAACGGCTTCTCCACCACCACGTGGCACCCGGCCTCCAACGCCGCGAGCACCATGGCGGCATGCAGATAGTTGGGGGCGATGATGTCCACCACCTCCACCCCGCTATCCAGCAGGGCGGCCAGCGAGCGGTGGATCGCCACGTCGGGAAACTCGGCCGCCGCCTCGGCTGCGGAGGCATCGCCATGGGCCACGATGCCGGCCAGCGTGGCGCCGGGCACGCGGCGCCAGCCGCGCGCATGGAACTTGCCCCAGGCGCCGAATCCGACCGTTCCGATCTTCATGCCCGTTCCTCCCGTTTGGCGGCGACCCAAAGCGCCTCCATCTCGTCCAGCGTCGCCTCGCCGGGCGTGCGGCCCTCGGCGGCCAGCGCGGTTTCGATATGCCCGAACCGGCGGGCGAACTTGGCGTTGGCCTGGCGCAGGCAGCGCTCCGGGTCCAGCTCCAGCTTGCGGGCGAGATTGGCGAGCACGAACAGCAGGTCGCCGACCTCGTCGGCCAGCCGGGCGGGATCGGCGGCGGAAAGCTCGGCGCGCAGCTCGGCCACTTCCTCGTCCAGCTTCTCCAGCACCGCGGCGGCATCCGGCCAGTCGAAGCCAACGCGGGCGGCCCGCGCCGTCAGCTTCTGCGCCCGCACCAGCGCCGGCAGCGCCACCGGGATGCCGGCCAGCGTGCCGATCTCCGCACGGGCGGTGCGCTCGGCCTTCTTCTGCTCCTCCCACGCGGCGCGCTGCATCCCGGCATCGCGCGCGGCGGCCTCGCCGAACACGTGGGGATGCCGGCGAACCATCTTGTCGGCGATGGCGCGGGCCACGTCGGCGAAGCCGAAGCGGCCTTCCTCCTCCGCCATGCGGGCGTGATAGACCACCTGGAACAGCAGGTCGCCGAGCTCGTCGGGCAGGGCGGCGAAGTCGCGCCGGGCGATGGCGTCCGCCACCTCATAGGCTTCCTCGATCGTGTAGGGGGCGATGCTGTCGAAATCCTGCTGCACGTCCCACGGGCAGCCGCCCACCGGGGCGCGCAAAGCCGCCATGATGTCCAGCAGCCGCCGCAGTTCCGTCTCCGCCTCGCCCATCCCTGCCTCCCTCACGCCGCCTCCGGTTTACGAGCCGCACGGAAGGGCGGCAAATGCCACCATGACCGATCCCCGCCAGCACGCCCCCGCCACCGCCCGCAACCGCGATGCGATCCTGGCCGTCCTGCATCGCCTCGCGCCGGCCAGCGGCACGGTGCTGGAGGTGGCAAGCGGCAGCGGCGAACACGCGGCCCATTTCGCAGCCGCATTGCCCGGCCTGGTGTTCCAGCCCACCGACCCCGACGCGGCCCGGCGCGCCAGCATCGACGCCTGGTGCGCCGGCATCGCCAATGTCCGCCCGGCCCTGGCGCTCGATGCCACCACCGGCCCCTGGCCCGCCGGCCCGTTCGACCTGCTGCTCTGCTGCAACATGATCCACATCGCCCCCTGGGAGGCGGCCGAGGGCCTGGTGGCCGGGGCAGGGCGGGTATTAGCCCCCGGCGGCACTCTGCTGCTCTACGGCCCCTTCCGCCGCCAGGGCGTGAAGACGGCCCCGGGCAACGAGGCCTTCGATGCCGACCTGCGCGCCCGCAACCCGCAATGGGGCGTGCGCGACCTGGAGTCGGTGGACGCCCTGGCCCGCGCCGCCGGCTTCGGCGGCGCGGAGATCACGGAAATGCCGGCCAACAACCTGTGCGTGGCGTGGCGGCGCGCCTGACCTGCTACTGGAAGAACTTCGGGAACTGCTCCACCACGGCCACCCAGCGCTCGAAGTTGTTCGCCAGCGCTTCCGTGGTGGCGCCGCGCTCCACGTCCATGTCCATCTCCACATAGAGCGTGCCGCCATCGGCATAGGCCCGGCCGAAGCGCTTGGTGCGGTTCCAGTCCTGGATCTTGACCATCGGCACGCCGGCCGCGCCCTCGAACCCCGCCGAGAACTGGATCGAGGCGCAGCGCCCGCCCTGGCACTGGTAGAAATAGACGCCGAACTTGCGCCCGCCGGTGGTGCTGAGGATCAGCGGATCCCCCTGTCGGTCCTTGGTCTGTTCCACCGCCAGCTTCAGGGCCCGCATCACCCCGGCGACCTCATTGGCCGTAACACCACCTTCGGGCAGCGGGCCCGCGGCCGCCGGCCCCGCCAGTGCCGCCGCCATCGCACCTGCGATCATGAACTTGCGCATTGTCCTGCTCCCTGCCTGCGTGCCGCACCCGGCGGCATCCTGCGGATCGTGATATGTCGGAAATGTCACCCGCAGGGAAACGGTTGGCAATGCGTGCCATGCGGCCATGGCGGCGCCGCCCCCGGCCGCGGGCTGTGGACAAGTCTTGCCCGCATGGGCCAAAAAGCGCGCTTCTGGAGGACCGTCATGCCCGCATATCGCTCCCGCACCACCACCCATGGCCGCAACATGGCCGGCGCCCGCGGCCTCTGGCGGGCCACCGGCGTGAAGGACAGCGACTTCGGCAAGCCGATCATCGCCATCGCCAACTCCTTCACCCAGTTCGTCCCCGGCCACGTGCACCTGAAGGATCTCGGCCAGCTGGTGGCGCGCGAGATCGAGGCCGCCGGCGGGATTGCCAAGGAATTCAACACCATCGCGGTGGATGACG
>JBIKOJ010000354.1:0-3005 GCA_044358135.1 Acetobacteraceae bacterium
GGTGGTGGACCTGGAGCTGGATGAGCGGCGGGCGGTGCGCGGGGTGGTGCTGGAGAGCGGGGAGCGGATTGCGGCCGACCATGTGATTCTGGCGGTGGGGCATTCGGCGCGGGATACCTTCGCGCGGCTGCATGAGATCGGGGTGGCGATGGAGGCGAAGCCGTTCTCGATCGGGGTGCGGATTGAGCATCCGCAATCGGTGATCGACCGGGCGCGGTTCGGGAATTTTGCCGGGCACGATGCGCTGGGGGCGGCGGATTACAAGCTGGTGCATCACTGTGCCAACGGGCGCAGCGTGTATTCGTTCTGCATGTGCCCGGGCGGGACGGTGGTGGCGGCGACCAGCGAGGAAGGCCGCGTGGTGACGAACGGGATGAGCCAGTATTCGCGGGCGGAGCGGAATGCGAATGCGGGGATCGTGGTGGGGATCGATCCCTCGGATTATCCCGGCGGGGTGCTGGCGGGGATCGCGTTCCAGCGGAAATGGGAGAGCCTGGCGTTTGCGGCCGGGGGCGGGACGTATGAGGCGCCTGGGCAGTTGGTGGGGGATTTCCTGGCGGGGCGGGCTTCAACGGCGTTCGGGAGCGTGCTGCCGAGCTACAAGCCCGGCGTGCATCTGACGGATTTGGCGGCGTGCTTGCCGGAATATGCGGTGGCGGCGATCCGGGAGGCGTTGCCAGTGTTCGGGCGGCAGATTCCGGGGTTCGACATGGCCGATGCTGTCATGACCGGGGTGGAGACTCGGACGTCCTCGCCGGTGCGGCTGCCGCGAGGGGCGGATTTGCAGAGCACCAACACCAAGGGGCTGTTTCCGGCGGGGGAGGGGTGTGGGTACGCTGGTGGGATCCTGTCGGCGGGGGTGGATGGGATACGGGTGGCGGAGGCGGTGGCGCGGGCGGTGTTGGGGCGGGAGGCGGTGGCGGCTTGAGTTTTCTGCCGATGATGCAATGAATAGGGCGTGCGCGACCGGTCAGCCCTGACGCTTTTTATGAAGCTACTGTTCACGTTGGAAAGCATCGCGCTTTTGGCGCCGGTGACGTTGTTCTGGATGATACCTGTCGTGGTCGCATTGGGAAATTTGATGCTGGATCCCAGCCTCATGTACGGGGATTGGGGGTTCCGCCTGCAGATTTTTGGATTCCTTATGGTATCGGTTTTCTTCGGCGCGATTGCATTGGTCGAAGTTGTCAGAATCGTCATTGCGACTTTGCACGAAAAAGCCCTCGCCTGGAGCAAGCGGACAATACTCTCTGTGGCTTTCGGGGGCATTGCCACCATTTTTGGCTGTGTCTTATTGTATCTTGGAGAGGAACAGACACCATTCGAGAAGATGATCCACGCCCTGGTGCTCGTCGGGCCGGTTCTATTTTTGTGTGGCCATCTATGGTGGCTTCAGGTCTGGTTGGGCCGGAGAGCGTCTACGACATAACGAGGAGCAGGACGGCGTAGTGGGGCGTGCGGCGGTCGAGGCTTGGCGTTGCGGCTGAGGGGACGCATGATCGCCCCATAAGAAACCGGGAGACGCCCAGACCATGGCCCGCACTGTATCGCGCCTGCTTGCCGACAGCCTTGAGGCGCATGACATCGATATCATCTACTGCGTGCCCGGCGAGAGCTACCTGGGGCTGACGGACGCTTTGGCGGACAAGAACTCGATCCAGCTGGTGGTGTGCCGGCATGAGGGCGGGGCGGCGTTCATGGCGGTGGCCGATGGGCGGTTGCGGGACCGGGCCGGGGTGGCGGTGGTGTCGCGTGGGCCGGGCCTGGCGAACGCGATGGTGGCGATCCACTCGGCGTTCCATGACGCCACACCACTGGTGATGCTGGTGGGCCAGGTGGAGCGCAAGGATTTCGGGCGGCTGGCGCTGCAGGAGCAGAACTACTCGCGGCTGCTGTCCGATATCACCAAGCTGGTGATCGAGGTGAACGAGCCGGAGCAGGCCAGCGAGGCGATCGCGCGGGCGTTCCATGTGGCCGAGAGCGGGCTGCCGGGGCCGGTGGCGGTGATCCTGCCGGAAGACCTGTTCGACGAGGTGACCGAGGCGCCGGTGGATCTGCCGCGGCCGAAGGTGCATGCGGGGCCGCGGGCGGAGGATCTGGACCGGCTGGCGGCGATGCTGGCGGCCTCCGAGCGGCCGCTGGTGTATGTGGGCGGCGCGATGGCGGCGGATGCGGTGGGGGATGCGGAGGCGTTCGCCGACCTGGTGCGGTTCTCCGAGGAGTGGGTGGTGCCGGTGAGCCCCACGCATCGGCGGCCGGCGTTGTTCGATGCCGGGCATCCGAATTATGGCGGCTACGTGGGCATTCGCGTGCCGGCGGCGCAGATCGGGGAGATGAAGAAATCCGACCTGCTGCTGTGCCTCGGCGAGCGGATGACGGATACGGTGAGCCAGAGCTACTCGTTCCCGACGGCGCCGCAGCCGCAGCTGCCGTTCGTGCATGTGTTCCCGGACCCGAACGAGGTCGGGCGGGTGTTCCGGCCGGAGCTGGGCATTCCGGCGACGCCGCTTTCGGTGATCCGGGCGCTGCTGGCCAAGGGCCGCCCGGCGGGGGCGGAGAAGCGGCGTGGCTGGGTGGAGGGGCTGAATGCCATCCATCGCAAGCTGATGGCGCCGGAATGGGCGGCGACCACCGATGGCGTGAACTTCGCGCAGGTGGTGGTGGAGATCGGCAAGCATCTGGCGCCGAATGCGGCGGTGACGTCGGATGCCGGGAATTTTTCGTCGTTCATCCATCGCTATATCGGGTTCAAGCCGGGGATGAGCTTCCTCTCCTCCGTGGTGGGCGCGATGGGGGCGGGGGTGCCTATGGCGGTGGCGGCGTGTTTGCGTGACCGGGAGCGGCAGGTGGTGAGCTTCTCCGGCGATGGCGGCACGCTGATGACGGGGAACGAGCTGGCCACGGCGCGGATGTATGGGGTGAACCCGATCCTGATCGTGTCTGACAACAAGAGCTACGGCACGATCTCCATGCACCATATCAACCGCTATCCGGGCCGGCCGTAT
>JBIKOJ010000149.1:0-13500 GCA_044358135.1 Acetobacteraceae bacterium
GCCGGCCGCACCGGCATCGTAGGTGGTGGAACCGAGGCCGGTGACGACCAGAAGCTGGCCGCCCGGGCAGTCGCCGGGCTCGCGCAGCAGTTCCGCGACGACGGCGCGGCGGTCGAGACCCTGGCTCACTGCTCCTGCTCCTTCACGAACACCTTGGCGCCGATCAGCTTCTGGCTGAACAGGACGGCGACGGGGATGATGCTGCCGAAGGCGAGCGATGCAGCGGCGGAGACCATGTCCACCACCTCTTCCTTCGATTCGGCGCGTTTGACGTGCACGCCCATGGCCTTCAGCACCGGCTCCGTGCCCTGGCCCATCGGCACCTGCCAGCCGTTGAACTCGCCCCATTCGCCGCGCATGGTGATCAGCGTCAGGAACGGCGCGTGCATGGTGGTGGGCAGGCCGATCATGTTGATGGTGTTGCCCACGCCGGAGGACTGCATCAGCAGGCAGGCGCGCTGGCCGCCGAGATGGGCGCCCATGGCGAGCGCCACGCCCTCCTCCTCCGTGGTGCAGACCACCGCCTGCATGTCGTTGTCGGCATGGGCCAGCTCGATCAGGCGCGAGTGGCCGGCATCCGGCACATAGGCGATCTGGCGGACGCCCGCCTTCTTCAGGGCGGCGTACACGCCGTCCTGCCAACTTGTTGTCGTCATGGATGGTCCTCCTGGCGCCAATCTGCCCTGCCGTTGCATGGCAGGCAAACGCGCCTTAATCCGATGGGCACGATCGGAGAGCCGCGATGGACCACGCCAGCCAAGACCCGCATGCCGAAATCCGCGAGGAGGTGCGCAAGCTGTGCGCCCGCTTCCCCGGGGAATACTGGCGCAAGCTGGATGCGGAACGGGCCTATCCCACCGCGTTCGTCACCGCGCTGACCGAATCCGGCTACCTGGGCGCGTTGATTCCCGAGGAGTTCGGCGGCGCCGGGCTGCCGCTGGCCGGGGCGGCGGCGATTCTCGAAACCGTGCAGGCCGAGGGCTGCAACGGGGCGGCCTGCCACGCGCAGATGTACATCATGGGCACGATCCTGCGGCACGGCTCTGCCGAGCAGAAGAAGGAGTACCTGCCCAAGATCGCCACCGGCGAGCTTCGCCTGCAGGCCTTCGGCGTGACGGAGCCGACCAGCGGCACCGACACCACCTCGCTGCGCACCTTCGCCAAGCGCGAGGGCGACAAGTACATCGTCAACGGCCAGAAGGTGTGGACCTCGCGCGCCGAGCATTCCGACCTGATGCTGTTGCTGGCCCGCACGACACCGCGGGATCAGGCGGCGAAGAAGACCGAGGGGCTTTCGACCTTCATCGTGGACATGCGCAAGGTGCTGGGTAAGGGCCTGACCATCCGCCCGATCCGCACCATGATGAACCACAATTCCTGCGAAGTTTTCTTCGATAACATGGAGATCCCGGCCGACAGCCTGGTGGGCATCGAGGGCCGCGGCTTCCGCTATATCCTGGATGGCATGAACGCCGAGCGGCTGCTGATCGCGGCCGAATGCATCGGCGACGCCAAGTGGTTCATCGCAAAAGCAAAGGACTACGCCATCAACCGCCAGGTGTTCGGCCGGCCGATCGGGCAGAACCAGGGCGTGCAGTTCCCGATCGCCCGCGCCTACGCCCAGATGCGGGCCGCCGAGCTGCTGGTGCGCGAGGGGATCCGCAAGTTCGATGCCGGCGAGCCCTGCGGCGAGGAAGCCAACATGGCCAAGATGCTGGCCGCCGAAGCGAGCTGGGCCGCGGGCGAGGCCTGCATCCAGACCCATGGCGGCTTCGGCTTCGCCGAGGAATACGACATCGAGCGCAAGTTCCGGGAAACGCGGCTGTATCAGGTGGCGCCGATCTCCACGAACCTCATTCTCTCGTATGTGGCCGAGCACGTGCTCGGCATGCCCCGGAGCTACTGACATGTCTGCCGCCAAGCCCCTGGAAGGATTGCTCGTTGTCGCCATGGAGCAGGCGGTGGCAGCCCCCTACTGTTCCTCCCGCCTCGCCGATGCCGGCGCGCGGGTGATCAAGGTGGAGCGCGCCGAGGGCGATTTCGCGCGCGGCTACGACAAGGCGGCCAAGGGGCTCTCCAGCTACTTCGTGTGGCTCAACCGGGGCAAGGAAAGCCTGGTGGCCGACATCAAGAACCCCACGGACCTCGCGCTGCTGCAGAACATCCTGCTGAAAGCTGATGTTTTCATTCAAAACCTGGCGCCGGGGGCAGCGGCGCGCGCCGGTCTGGGTTCGGCCGATCTGCGGGCGAAGAACCCCCGCCTGATCACGGTGGACATCTCCGGCTACGGCGAGCGCGGCGAATACGCCCAGATGAAGGCCTATGACCTGCTGGTGCAGGCGGAATCCGGCCTCGCCAGCGTCACCGGCCGCGCCGAGGGCCCCGGCCGCGTCGGCGTTTCCGCCTGCGACATCGCCTGCGGCATGGCGGCGCATTCCGCCGTGCTCGAAGCCCTGATCGCCCGCGGCATCTCCGGCCATGGCAAGGGCATCGAGGTGAGCCTGTTCGACGGCATGGCCGATTGGATGAACGTGCCGCTGGTCTTCTACGAAGGCACCGGCAAGGCGCCGGAGCGCATGGGCCTCGCCCACCCCTCCATCTCGCCCTACGGCGCCTTCCCCACCAAGGACAACTCGCTGGTGCTGATCAGCATCCAGAACGAGCGCGAATGGGCCGATTTCTGCACCCATTTCATGCTGGAACCCGATCTGCCGAAGCGCCCCGGCTTCGAAACCAACGTGGTGCGCGTGGGCAATCGCGCCGAGGTGGACGGCTATGTGGAGCAGATGTTCCTCACCCTCACCCGCGACGAAGCCGCCGCCCGGCTGCGCGTGGCCAAAACCGCCTACGGCTTCGTCAACGGCCTGCCCGAATTCAGCCAGCACCCCGCCCTGAAACGCATCACCGTGGACACCCCCGCCGGCCCCATCAGCCTCGCCGGCCCCCCCGCCATCCTCAGCGACGGCCCACGCACCTACGGCCCAGTGCCCGCCATCGGGGCCCATAGCGCAGGGATCAGGGCCGAGTTCGGCTGAAGGGAAGGCGAGGGGCTCTGCCCCTCGACCCCGCTGGGGCCTTAGGCCCCAGACCCCTCGACTTTTCCGCCTTCGGCGGGAGGGGCCGACCCGGTCTGTGTCGCGCGCCGAGACGGCCCCTCCCGCCGAAGGCGGAAGCTAAATGTGGGTCCAGGGACCTCAGGTCCCTGGCGGGTCCAGGGCAGAGCCCTGGCCTTCCCTTAAGCCGCCCGGCGCTGACCCTGCGCCAGGAGCGCTCCGAGGTAGGTTGCCAGGGCGCCGGGGCCGGAGCGGTCGGTGTTGGTGAGGTTGGCGCGGGATTCGGCGTCGGGGTTGTAGTTGGTGTTGGTGTTGACGTCGTAGACCAGGGGCTGGCCGGTTTCGTCGGCGATGAATTCGATGCCGGCGACGTCGACCTGGGCGCGGTCCAGGAAGGTTTCGAGGCGGGTGCGCAGGGTGGGGTCGATGCCGGGCAGCACGGTGAATTTGTGCTCGGGCTTGCCGGGGATTTCGCCGACGGGGCAGGCGGCCTCGCCGATGGCGCAGACGTCGGCGGGGCAGAGTTCGAAGCCTTCGGAGGTATCGACTTCCACGGCATAGACGAAGCGGCGGCCGACGAATTCGGCGCGGGTGATCACGGGGCGCGGGGCGCGGATGTAGGCCTGGAGCAGCTGGATGCCGTCCACGGGGGCTTCGTAGTCGTCGCTGGCGACGTAGTCCTGCAGGCCTTCCAGGGTATGGAACAGACGCACGCCGAGGCCCTTGCCGCCGCGGTTGGGCTTGAGGATGACGGGCTGGCCGGCGAAGTGGACTTGGGCGGCGGACACGATCTGGTCGCGGCCGGCCACCATCACGCTGCGCGGGGTGCGCAGCCCGGCGGCTTCCAGGGCGGCGTATTGGCGGACCTTGCTGATTTCGAGGTCGAGTGCCGCCGGCCCGTTCACCACGGTGCGGCCCCAGCGGGTGAGCCAGGCGAGGAGGCCGGCGGTGAGCTCGGCGGAATAGCGGTGATCGCGGGTGTGCGAGCTGGCGGACATGCGGTTGTAGAAGATGCCCTCGGGCGGCGGGGCGGAGAGGTCCCAGGCGCCTTCGTGCAGGAACCAGTCGGTCCAGGGCAGGCTGCGCTGGTCCAGTGCGGCGGCGAGCGGCGGTAGCCAGGCGGGGTTCTCGTGGATCACGTGGATGCGGGCCATGGGGGGTTCCTCGCCTGGTTCTACGATCTTGTGTCGGGTGAATGTAGGAAGCTGCCGGTAAATGCGCAATCCGGTCTGTAAATACAGATTTTGGATGTGGTTTGGCGGTAGGGGCGAATGCGGCTAGGCTGGCGGGAGAAGATGAGGAGCCGCCCCATGTCGCATTTGTCCTCGCGCGAAGCCGCGCGCACGCCCGTGGTCACTGAGATGCGGGTGGTGCCGGTGGCCGGGCGGGATTGCATGGTGCTGAACCTGGCTGGCGCGCACGGGCCCTTCTTCACCCGCAACATCGTGCTGCTGACGGATTCCTCGGGCCGCACCGGCGTGGGCGAGGTGCCGGGCAGCGAGGCGATCCTGCGCACCTTGCAGCGCCTGGTGCCGGTGGTGGAGGGGCGTGCGATCGGGGAATACACCAGCATCCTCAATGCAGTGCGTGCGCAACTTCCCGGCGCAAAGCAGGCGCGGCAAACCACGGTGCACCAGGTGGCGACGGAGGCGGAGCGCCGCGTGCTGGCCCAGCCGCACGAGATCAACCTGCGAACCGACAACGTGGTGACGGCGGTGGAGGCGGCACTGCTCGATCTGCTCGGCCAGCATCTCGGCGTGCCGGTCTGCGCCCTGCTGGGCGAGGGGCAGCAGCGCGACCGGGTGAAGATGCTCGCCTACCTGTTCTATATCGGCGACCGGGCGAAGACGGATCTGCCGTATCCCGAGGGCCATGGCCCGCGCGATGGCTGGGAGCGCGTGCGCACCGAGGAGGCCCTGACGCCGGATGCCCTGGTGCGCCAGGCGGAGGCCGCCGCCGCGCGCTACGGATTCAGCGATTTCAAGCTGAAGGGCGGCGTTCTGCGCGGCGAGGACGAGATGCGCACCGCCGCGGCGATCAAGAAGCGCTTCCCGGAGGCGCGGGTGACGGTGGATCCCAACGGCGCCTGGTATCTCGCTGATGCCATTGAGCTGGGCCGCGAATGGGGCCACGTGCTGGCCTATGCCGAGGACCCCGTGGGGCCGGAGGGCGGCTATTCCGGCCGCGAGGTGATGGCCGAGTTCCGCCGCGCCACCGGCCTGCCGACGGCCACCAACATGGTGGCGACGGATTGGCGCCAGATGGCGCACTCACTCTCACTGCAGGCGGTGGATATCCCGCTGGCGGACCCGCATTACTGGACGCTGCAGGGCTCCGTGCGGGTGGCGCAGACCTGCGAGGCCTTCGGGCTGACCTGGGGCTCGCACTCCAACAACCATTTCGACATCTCGCTGGCCATGTTCACCCAGTGCGCCGCCGCGGCACCGGGGCGGGTGACGGCGATCGACACGCATTGGATCTGGCAGGAGGGGATCGAGCGCCTCACCAAGGAGCCGTTCCAGTTCGTCGGCGGCGATGTGATCGTGCCGGACCGGCCGGGGCTGGGCGTGGAGATCGACCTCGACCGGCTCGCAGCGGCGCATGAGGTCTACAAGAAGATCGGCGGCGGCATGCGCGACGACGCGGTGGCGATGCAGTACCTGGTGCCCGGCTGGACCTACGACGCCAAGAAACCCAGCCTCGGCAGGTAGCTACATCCTGGTCCCTGTGCCGGGCGCCACGGTGGCGACCCGGCGCGGCGGCACCTGGGCCGGCTGCGGCCGGCCGGATTGCGCCAGCACGCCGGTGCGCGGCCCCGCCGTGGTGTTCCAGGCATTGTTGCTGAAGGCATGGCGGCTGAAGGCATTGCCCGGCAGGGCGGGCGTGATGCCCAGGCGCTTCTGCTCCTCCGGCCAGACGGCGGCGACCCGGCGCTGGTAGAGCTCGCCGCGCTCCGGCGTTTGCGAGTGGTAGAAGGCGGTGGCGCGCGTCCAGTCCCGCGTGGTGGCATACAGGTCGTTCAGGAAGCGTGCGGCGTAGCTGGCGTTGGCGGCGGGGTCGAAGGCCTGGTCCAGGCTGGCGAAGGCCTGCGGGTGGTGCGCCAGGTTCACCTGCATGCAGCCGACGTCGATCGATTGCACGCCACGGGCCTGCAGGCTGCGCACCGCGGCGATCGCGGCCTCCTTGCTCTCGAAATACTGCCCGGCGCCCTCGGCATTGATGGTCCATGGCCAGGGATGAACGATGCCGCGCGCATCCATGCGGCCGGATTCCACGCGGGCGATCGCGGCCATCAGCTGCGCCGGCAGGGCGGCGGCGCGCTCGGCGGCCAGGATGGCGGCGCGGCATTGCAGCCCCGGCGCCATGGAGGGCAGGGCGGGCTGGGCCGCGGCGGGCGCGGCGGCGATGAATGCGGCAATGGCCAGGGCTGAAATGAAGGTGGCGCGCATGCCGCCTGCTTAGCGGGTTCGCCTTGCGGAAGGGAATCACAAACCTGCCAGGGGGAAAGGGCTTTGGAAGGAACCCGCGCCGCGCAACCCCGCGCCAGGGCGCAAAGGGAGAATTGCTGCAATGCGAAATATCGCTTGCACACGAACGACCGGATGCCTATCTTGTGCATCGCAGCACGGCAGCTCCGGTTGCCGACTGCTTCTTGGACGTTTCCTCCCTAAACTTGGCGGTGCCCTCGGGCACCGCCCTTTTTTTGCCCGCGCGCCTGGTTCTCCCGGCTGGGGCTCAGGCCAGCGGCAGCGCCGCCAGCCGGGCCGCCGCCGCCGCCGCCGCGCGCATCAGCGTCTGGCGCAGGGCATCGAAGCGCGGCAGCTTCTCGATCCGGGTTTCGTCCATATACAGCGAGCGCACGATCTCGATCTGCACCGCGTGCACCCCCTCGCGCGGGCGGCCGTAGTGCCGGGTGATGAAGCCGCCGGCATAGGGGTCGTTGCGCCGCACCGAGAAGCCGAGCCCCAGCAGCACCCGCTCCACCGTGGCGATCACCTCCGGCGCGCAGGCGGTGCCGTGCGCATCGCCCAGCACGATGTCCGTGGCACTGCGCGGCGGCAGGGAATTGGCGGGCATGGAATGGCAATCGATCAGCACGCAGGCGCCGAACTGCGCCCGCACCGCCTCGATCTCCCCGGTCAGCGCGGCGTGGAACGGCTCCCAGCAGGAGCTGATGCGCGCCTGGGCTTCCGCGAAGGACAGCTTCTCCCGGTAGATGCTCTCGCCGGAGGCCACCACCTTGGCGATGGTGCCCAGCCCGGCGCCCACGCGCGGGCTGGACGTGTTCACCCAGGAGGGCAGGGGGTCGGCGAACATCGCCGGGTCCAGCTCCCACGGTTCGCGGTTGGCGTCGCAGAAGGCGCGCGGGAAGGTGGCGCTGACCAGCGGCATGCCGAGATCCGGCACATCCGCGAACAGCTCGTCCACGAAGCTGTCCTCGCTGCGGCGCAGGCGCAGCGGATCAAGCCGGGAGGCGGAGACGAAGGCGGCGGAATAGGCGCGGCCGGAATGCGGGGAGGCGAACACCACCGGGGCCAGCAGCGTGCGCGGGCGCGCCACCGAAACGGGGCTTTCGCAGGCTTCGGCATCGGGCAGGGGAAGGTCCATCGCGAGAATTAAGCCTGTTGCCCGCAGCGCAGCAACAGCCTGGCATCGCACCGGGATGCCGCGATGCGGTCCAGGCGGGTTGCGCGGCGCCGGGGCGCGCGATATGGAGGGGAGGCGGATGGGCGCATAGCTCAGCGGGAGAGCACCACCTTGACACGGTGGGGGTCACAGGTTCAATCCCTGTTGCGCCCACCATCCGCCTTCACCTTGAAATCGTTGGGATTTTCGGCGAAGCGGGCTATTTTCCCGCTGCCGCCCGCGCTTCCTGCGCGCGATGCTCGGCCAGCGTGTAGGCCACGTAGTATTTGTAGATGTTTCCCACGTACTGCACCGTCTCGTGCCCCACGATGCGCGCCGCGGCCTGCTCCACGTTGTCGAACCACACATTGGGGTCCAGCCCCATCTTCGCAGCCTCCGCCCGGAAGCGGCGCAGATTGCCAGGCCCGGCATTGTAGGCGGCGAAGGTCATCAGCACCCGGTCCGTCTCGCCCAGGGCGGGGTCGTTCACGTAGCGGGCGCGCAGATGCGCCATGTAGCGCGCGCCGGCCTCGATATTGCGGTCCGCGCTGCCGGCGATGTCTGTGATGTTCACCGGCGCGCCGGCGGCGGTGGAGGGCAAAAGCTGCATCACCCCCACCGCCCCGCGCGCGCTGCGGCGGGACTGGTCGAGCTGCGATTCCTGGTAGCCCTGCGCCGCCAGCATCAGATAGTCGAAGCCGTGCTGGTCCGCATGGGTGCGGAAGCTGCGGATCACGGCGGCGAAGCGCTCCGCCCCGGCCGCCCCGCCGGCATCGCGCAAGGCGGCGGGATTCACGAAATAGCGCCGGCGGATGGTGGCGCCGAACGAGGTCTTGTCACGATGGGTGGCGAAGAATTCGCCCAGCGCCGCGGCCAGCTTCGGCGAGTTCTTGCGGATCGCCCAGCCGATCTCCCCGTTGCGGCTGATGGCGATGTCCGGCCGCGGCGTCAGCCCCGGCAGCAGGCGGGACCAGATCGTGGCCACGTGGTCGTCCACCACCACCCAGGGCAGCAGCCCGGCGCTGACCATCTGCAGCAGGTCCTCGTCCTGCAGCCGCTCGCTGATCGGCATCACCCGCATGCGCGGCAGCCCGCCGGCGGCAAAGCCCTCGTTCAGCGCCAGCAGGTGGCGATAGGTGCTGGCGCTGGCGCGCACATGAATTTCCTGCCCGGCCAGCGATTGCAGGGAGGCGAGCGGCGGCGCGGCGGGGCCGGTTACCAGGATCTCGCTCACCTCGCTCAGCCAGGGGGCGGCGAAATCCACGATCGCCTGGCGTTCCGGAATGATGGTGAGGTTGCCGGCCACCGCATCGCCGTGCCCGTCCACCAGGGCCGTCAGCAGCCGGTCCTGTGCGGTGGGGCGGAAGATCACCGTGATCGGCAGCGTGCCCGGCGGGCGGCGGCGGTTCAGCCAGGTTTCCAGCTCGCGGCCGAATTCGGCGGCCACGCCCATCTGGCGCCCGCGGTCCAGGTAGAACTGCGTCTTGCTGTAGGGAACGATCAGCCGGAACTGGCGCCGGCGCAGGATCTCGTCCAGGTCGCCGGAGGCGAGCGTGGTGGTCGGCAGGCTCGGTACCGCCGCGGCCGGTCGCTCCGGCGCCTGCGCACCAGCCGGAGGCGCCGACAGCGTGGCGAGCAGCAGGCCCAGGAGCCAGGGGAGGGCGCGTGCCAAGATCGTTTCTTCCTGCCCGCAATCGAATGCAGCCAGGATGGCCCATCGCAACCGCCCTGGCCAGCGCGTGCGCCCCGGCGATGGCGGCTTGGAGGTTGGCGCGCAGTCGGCGATAAGGGCCGCAATGCCTGCATATCAACAGGGGATGGGAATGCGTCATTCAGGATTCGTGGCCGCGCTCGGCGTGGCCCTGGCCGCCGCCGCGCCGGCTGCCGCGCAAGACAAGCTGCCGGCCAGCATCTCGGCCACCGCCTACGACACCGGCTCCAACGGCTTCAACCAGATCGTGGCCGTCGGCCAGATGGTGAAGGCGCGCCTGGGCGTCGACATGCGCGTGCTGCCCGCCGGCAACGACACCGGCCGGATGGCGCCGCTGAAATCCGGCCGCGCCCAGATCTCCGCCAACGGCATCGGCACCTACTTCGCCCAGGAAGGCGTGCTCGATTTCGCCACCAAGGATTGGGGCCCGCAGCCGGCGCGGCTGATCCTGTCCTCCTCCTCCTGCAACGGCCAGGCGATGGGCGTGGCCAAGGACACCGGCGTGAAGACGGTGGCGGACATCAAGGGCAAGCGCCTGGGCCTGGTGCGCGGCGCGCCGGCCATCAACCAATCCATGTACGCACTCATCGCCTTCGCCGGCTACACGCCCAAGGATGTGCAGCTGGTGGAGTTCTCCTCCTACGGCGCGCTGTGGAAGGGGATCATGAACAACGAGGCCGATATCGGCTTCGCCAGCACCATCTCCGGCCAGGCCAAGGAAGCCGAGAACTCCTCGCGCGGCATCGTCTGGCCGGAATTCCCCGCCAGCGACACGGCGGGCTGGGCGCGGGTGAACAAGGTCGCGTCCTATTTCTACCCGCACAAATCCACCTGCGGCGCGGGCTACCCGGCCGGTGCCAGCTACGAGCTGCCGGTCTACCCGTATCCGATCTTCATCGCCTACACGAGCCAGTCCGAAGGCGCGATCCATCAGCTCACCAAGGCGATGATCGACCACTACGCCGACTACAAGGACGCAGTCGTGGGCGTGGACGGGCTGGAGGCCAAGCGCCAGAACCTTACCTGGACCATGCCCTATCACGCCGGTTCGGTGCGCGCGCTGAAGGAAGCCGGCGTCTGGACCGACGCGGCCGAGCGCCACAACGCGGCGCTGGTCAAGCGCCAGGAACTGCTCGGCGCCACCTGGCAGGCCTTCCTCAAGACCAACCCGCCCGACGACAAGGACGCCTTCCGCGTGGCCTGGATGAAGGCGCGCGAGGCGGCACTCACCGGCGCCGGCCTCGACCTCGGCTACAACGACTGAGCCGGGGCACCAGGTGACCAACCAGCAGGCAGCCGCGCCCGCCACGCGCGTGGAATTCGAAGATCCCCACGTGCTCGGCGGGCCGGCTGAGGCCGAGACGATGCGCCTGCGCGCCCCACGCGGCTGGTGGCGCGCCCTGCTGCTGGTGGCCACCGCGGCCACCATCTTCCTGTGCATCAACCAGCAATTTGCCCTGCGCTTCTTCACCGGAACCACGGTGCTGAACACGCAGTACATGTATCTGCTGATCCTGCTGATGCTGCCCTTCACCTTCCTGATCTTCCCGCACAGCGAGCGCGCCTCGCTGAACCGCATCAGCCCGATCGACCTGGCCCTGTTCGTCCTCACCATCGGCGTCTCCGCCTACCTGATGAGCGTGATCGCCGAATCGAACACCATGGGGTGGGAGATGGACCCCGATGCGGTGCCCAAGCCGGTGATCGTCGCCGGCTTCGTGATGTGGGCGATCCTGATGGAGGCGCTGCGCCGCACCGGCGGCTGGAGCCTGCTGCTCAGCGTCGCGCCCTTCACGCTCTACCCCGTGGTGGCCGGCGCCGGCTGGCTCGGCCCGCTGCGCGGCCACCAGTCCAGCATGGCGGAAACCGCCGCCTATCATGTGCTGAGCAACGAGAGCCTGCTTGGCATCCCCGTCCAGGCCTTTGCCGACACGGTGATCGGCTTTTTGGTGTTCGGTACCGCGCTGATGATGACCGGGGCGGGCAAGTTCTTCATCAACCTGTCCTTCTCGCTCTGCGGCACGTTCCGCGGCGGGGCGGCCAAGGTGTGCATCTTCGCCTCCGGCCTGCTCGGCATGATGTCCGGCAGCATCGTCTCCAACGTGCTGACGGCCGGGACCATGACCATCCCGGTGATGAAGAAATCCGGCTTCCGCGCCAGCTACGCCGCGGCCATCGAGGCCTGCGCCAGCACCGGCGCCGTGCTCGCCCCGCCGGTGATGGGCGCCACCGCCTTCGTGATGGCGCAGTTCCTCAACGTCTCCTACGCCGAGGTGGCGCTGGCCGCGGCCATTCCCGCGCTGCTGTACTATGTCGGCCTGTTCATGCAGGTGGATGCCTACGCCGCCCGCCACGGCCTGGTCGGCATTCCGCGCAGCGAGCTGCCCTCCCTGCTGCAGACCCTGCGCGAGGGCTGGTACTACGTCTTCGTCATCGTGCTGCTCGTGGTGATGCTGCTGTATTTCAAGCGCGAGAGCCACGCCCCGTTCTACGCCACCGCGCTGCTGCTGGTGCTCAGCCAATGGGCCATGCCCACGCGCTGGACCTGGCGCAACGCCGCCAACCTCGCCATTGCCATCGCCGCCTTCGCCGCCATGACCCTCTTCGGCGACGACCTCGCCCGCGCCCGCGCCCTGCCGGCCCATGTCGATCCCGGCCTGCGCATGGATGCCTACCTCAACGCCGGCCTGCGCCCGCTGCTGGGCGGGCTGCTGCTGCTGGTGGTGCTGAACGAGGTCTTCACCGAGAAGCGCTGGGGGCTGCAGCGCTACCTCGCCTTCCTGGAAGCCAACGGCAAGACCTTCGTGGAACTCGTCGGCATCCTGGCCGGCTGCGGCCTGCTGATCGGCGCCTTCTCCATGACCGGCGTGATCTCCTCGCTGGCCGCCGACCTGCTGAACCTCGCCGGCGGCAATGTGCTGCTGCTGCTGGCCATGTGCGCGCTCACCAGCCTCATCCTCGGCCTCGGGCTGACCACCACGGCCTGCTACATCTTCCTGGCCATCCTGGTCGGCCCCGCACTGGAAAAGCTCGGGCTGAACCGCATGGCGGTGCACATGTTCATCTTCTACTGGGGCATGCTCTCCTCCATCACGCCCCCGGTGGCCATCGCCAGCTTCGCCGCCGCCGGCATCGCGGGAGCGCCGGCCATGAAAACCGGCTGGGAATCCATGTGGGTGGGCAGCATCATCTACTTCATCCCGTTCTTCTTCGTGGTGAACCCGGCCCTTCTGCTGCAGGGCGCCGGCGGCATCGCCCTCTATGCGGAGGCGTTGTGGCTCACCGGCGCGGCCGTGCTGGGCACGCTGTTCATCTGCGGCGGCATCCAGGGCTACCAGGCCTTCCTGGGCGATCTGCGCCGCGCCGGCACGCTGGAATGGCCGCTGCGCGTGGCCCTCGTGGTGGGCGGCATGGTGCTGGCCACCCCTGGCGGCGGCGTGATGCCGATCTCCGCTGTCACCATGGGCGCGCTCGCCCTGGCCATCCTGGTGCCCACCCTGGCGCTGGGCTGGTTCACCACACGCCGCGCCGCCATCACCTGACCCGCTTGCCCACACGCCCCGCAGGCGTGACACTGCGACCCATTCCTGGAGGGGACCCTACGTGTCTGGTTTCAAGAGCACCGATCGCTACATCGCCTCGCGCGATCTCGAAGTCGCCGTCAACGCCGCCGTCGCCCTGCAGCGCCCGCTGCTGGTGAAGGGCGAGCCCGGCACCGGCAAGACCGTGCTGGCGCACGAGATCGCCAACTCGCTCGGCCACCCGCTGATCGAATGGCACGTGAAGTCCACCACCAAGGCCCAGCAGGGCCTGTACGAATACGACGCCGTCTCCCGCCTGCGCGACGGCCAGCTCGGCGACGAGCGCGTGAAGGACATCGGCAACTACATCGTCCGCGGCAAGCTCTGGGAAGCCTTCGAATCCGACGAGCAGACCGTGGTGCTGATCGACGAGGTGGACAAGGCCGATATCGAGTTCCCGAATGACCTGCTGCTGGAACTCGATCGCATGCAGTTCTTCGTCTACGAAACCCGCCAGACCATCAAGGCGAAGCACCGCCCGATCGTGCTGATCACCTCCAACAACGAGAAGGAACTGCCGGACGCCTTC
>JBIKOJ010000011.1:0-43646 GCA_044358135.1 Acetobacteraceae bacterium
CGCCGCTGCTCTGCGGCGACCCCGCCTGGCTGCTGGAGGCCTGCGCAGGGATCGTGGACGAGGGCCAGAGCCCGATTGACACTGCGCGGCTGGAAGCGCAGCAGGAAATGGGCTGCCGCCTGCACAATCTGCGCCCGGCCTTCAGCCTCTACACCAGCCCCGGCGCCACCACCGAGAAACTGCACCTGTTCCGTGCCGACTACACCCCGGCCGACCTCACTGGCGGCGGTGGTGGCCTGCGCGGGGAAGGCGAGGAGATCGAGGTGGTGGAACTGAAGCTGGGCGAGGCCTGGCAGATGGCGCTCAGCGGCACGATCGTGGATATCAAGACGGTGCTGCTGTTGCAGGCGGTGATGCTGGAGGAAGCCATGAATGGCCGCCGAGAGCCCCCGCCCTAAGGTCCAAAAGTTTTTTGGTTCTTTTTTTCAAAAAAGAACATCCTTCCTCCCTACCATCTTGCCTGGATCGACGATCCGATCGAACTCCTCCGCACTCACCACGCCCGCTGCCGCTTCCCGCAGCGTGCTCCCCTGCGCCATCGCGCGGTGCGCCACTTCGGCCGCCCGGTCGTAGCCGATCACCGGCGCCAGCGCCGTCACCAGCATCAGCGAGCGTTCCACGTGTTCGGCGATGCGTGCGTGGTTGGGCTCCATGCCCTCCACCAGGAAGCGGCGGAAATTGGTGCATCCGTCGGCCAGCAGGGTGATGGACTGCATGGCGTTGTGCAGGATCAGCGGCTTGTAGACGTTCATTTCCAGCTGCCCGCCGGCGCCGCCGAGGCCCACCGCCACGTCGTTGGCCATCACCTGGGCGGCGAGCATCGTCATCGCCTCCGTCTGGGTGGGGTTCACCTTGCCGGGCATGATGGAGGAGCCGGGCTCGTTCTCCGGCAGCAGCAGTTCTCCCAGCCCGGCCCGGGGACCGGAGGCCAGCAGGCGGATGTCGCTGGCGATCTTGAACAGGGAGACCGCGAGGCCGCGCAGGGCGGAGGACAGGGCCACCAGGGCATCGTGCGCGCCCATTGCGGCGAAGAGGTTCGGCGCGGTTTCGAACGGCAGGTTGGTCAGCGCGGCGATATGGGCGGTGGCGGCTGAGGCGAAGCCAGGCGGGGCGTTGATGCCGGTGCCCACCGCGGTGCCGCCGAGGGCGAGGAAGCGCAGCTCATCCTCCACCGCCGCCACCCGGCGCAGGCCGGCGGAGAGCATCGCGGCGTAGCCGGAGAACTCCTGGCCCAGGGTCAGGGGTGTTGCGTCCTGCAGGTGGGTGCGGCCGATCTTTACGATGTCCTGCCACGCGATGGCCTTTGCCCCCAGCGCATCGCGCAAATCTGTCACCGCCGGCACCAGGCGCTGCCTTAGCGCCACCAGGGCCGCGATGTGCATGGCGGCGGGGAAGGTGTCGTTGGAGGATTGGGACATGTTCACGTGGTCGTTGGGATGCACCGGGCGCTTGCTGCCGAGCGGGGTGCCGGCCAGTTGGCAGCTTCGGTTGGCGATCACCTCGTTGACGTTCATGTTGAACTGCGTGCCGCTGCCGGTCATCCAGACGTGCAGCGGGAATTCCGTGTCGTGCTGGCCGGCGAGGATCTCGTCGCAGGCGGTGGCGATCATGGCGGACAGGGCTGGGTCCAGATGGCCGAGGTCGCGGTTGGCCAGGGCCGCGGCCTGCTTCAGCACGGCGTAGGCGGAGACCAGTTCGGGCGGCATGCGTTCGCGGCCGATGGCGAAGTAGTGCAGGGAGCGCTGGGTCTGCGCGCCCCATAGCCGGGCGGCGGGCACCTGGATCTCGCCCATGCTGTCTGTCTCGGTGCGATAGGTCTCCATCGCCGGCCTCCTTGCCTACCCTGCGGCAACCCTCTCGCGCCGAGGAGGTTGCCGCCGGGGTCGGGTGGAGGTCAGCGGCCGAAGCTGTCCCACAGGATCATGCCGACTTCCGCCATGGCGCCGTTGACCAGGGCGTTGCGTTCGGCGAGCAGGCGGGAGTTGCCGCGCGGGATCGGGGTGGGGTCGAAGGTGTAGACGCCGAAGCTGATCGCATCGGTCTCGCTGCGCAGGATGACGCCGGCGTCGTTGCGGATCTTGCGGAAGCTGCCGGTCTTGTTGCCGACGGAGCCGTCCGGCAGGTAGCGGGGCACGCGGTCGCGCAGTTGCTGGGCGCGTAGGATGGTCATCATGTCGGCACACGAGGCTGCGCTGCCGGCCTTGCCTTGGAGGATCATGGCGGAGAGGGCGGCCATGTCGGCGGCGGAGGAGGTGGTGTTCTGCGGCGTGCGGTGGAAGGCGAGGCCGCTGTAGTCCATGTCGCCGCTGCGGCCGGCTTCCTGCATCTGGGCGTAGCTGGGCGGGGGCACCGGGGGCAGGGCGTAGCCGTGGGCGAAGAGTTCCGGCATCGACAGGGCCAAATGGATGTTCTGCAGGCCGAGGCGGCGCATGGTGGCGTTGATGTTGGCGTTGCCCACCAGCTCCTGCAGCATGTGGGTGGCGGTGTTGTCGCTGATGATGATCATCAGCATCGTGAGGTCGCGGATGGTGGGCTTGAGGCCGGCCTCCAGCTTCTGGATCACGCCGGAGCCGACGATGCGTTGGGCATCGGTCATCTCGATGCGATCGGACATCTTGAAGCGGCCTTCGTCGGCCTGGCGGTAGACCTCCACCATCACCGGGATCTTGTAGGTGCTGGCGGTGGGGAACAGCTCGTGCGGGTTGATCGCGACGGTCTCGCCGGTGGGCAAATGGGTGGCGGAGAAGCCGACCTCGATGCCCAGCGGGGCGAAGGCGGCTTCGATCTGGGACTGGACGGACATGGCGCTTCCCGCGGCTGATGTAGCGGGGATGCTGGCCCATTCCCGAAGGCGGCGCCAGTTGGCAGAGTGGGCGGGCAAACGGAGGAAACCGACATGGGCATGCTGGATGGGAAGATCGCCATCATCACCGGGGCGACGAGCGGGATCGGCGAACGCTCCGCCGAGCTGTTCATCGAGGAAGGGGCCACCGTGGTGCTGGCCGGGCGGCGGGCCGAGCTGGGCGAGGCGATCGCGGCACGGCTCGGCCAGAACGCCTCCTTCGTGCAGGCCGATGTGGGGGCAGAAGCCGATATCAAGGCGTTGATCCAGGGGACCGCCCAGCGCTTCGGGCGGATCGACGTGCTGTTCAACAATGCCGGGCACGGGCTGCCGCCCTTCCGCATCGCCGAGACCGATATCGCCACCTGGGACACGATGATGTCGGTGCATGTGCGCGGCGTGGTGATCGCGATGAAATACGTGGCGCCGATCATGCAGGCGCAGAAATCGGGCAGCATCATCTCCACCGCCTCCGTGGCCGGGTACCGCGCCGGCGGGTCCTCCCATGCCTATTCCACGGCCAAGGCGGCGGTGCTGCACCTGACGCGCTCGGTGGCCGCCGAACTCGGCGAAGACGGCATCCGGGTGAACTCGATCTCGCCCGGGGCGATCGTGACCGGGATCTTCGGCAAGGGCATCGGGCTCGACCCGAACGTGGCTGACCAGGAGCTGGCAACTCTGGAAACGCGCTTCACCAAGGCACAACCGATCCCGCGGGCCGGCGTGCCCGATGATATCGCCCGGGCGGCGGTGTTCCTGGCCTCCGATGGGGCGAGCTTCGTGAACGGGGCGGATATCGTGGTGGATGGCGGGGCCATCTCCGGGCGGCCGTTCAGCCAAGGGGTGGGGGCGCGGAAGGAAATGACCGAGGCGATTTCGAAGGCGGCTCAAGGGAGGAAGTAAGGGCGGGGCTTTGCCCCGCACCCCACCAGGGACCTGAGGTCCCTGGACCCACATGACTCAAGACATGAGTCATCGCCGCGAAACGCGGGGGCCGAAAGACGGATTCGTGATGAAACGGCACGCGCGTCGCCTAGGGCGGCGCGCGGGCGGTACAAAAGGGAACGGGTGCGGGCGCGCGGTTTCCGGAGCAGCGCATGCCGCGGCCGGGGCGGCCGCGCAGGATCCAGCCGATCCAGGCGCGCTGGCGGCGCAAACGGCGCAGGGCGCGCGGGTGGAGTACGGGCGCGAGGTCGTCGATGGTTTCGCCGGTGGGGGAGAAGTGCCAATCGCTGCGCGGGGTGCGCCAGGTGCGGGCGGAGGGGGTGGCCAGGGTGAGTTGGGCCATGACCGCCTTGTTCCCCGTGAGGAACGCCAGCAGGGCGAGGAGCAGGTGGAGGAGGGGCGCCGGAAAATGGACGCGATTCATCGCCTCCGCCAAGCGGCGAAGGGCGTCGGCTTCGTGCGGTGCGGCGGCATGATGTGGCATCACCGGTGAGTATGCCAAACGCAACACCGGTGGACAAGGTTTTTAATCCCGTACGTACTCAGGTTTTTGGGATTTGAACTAACCTAAGGTCACGGGGTCTGGGGCCTAAGGCCCCAGCGGGTCCAGGGCAGAGCCCTGGCCTTGTCTTACCGTGCCGTCGCCGCCCGGATCTTGGCGCCTTCGATGACGTCGTTGGGGACGTTGAGCCCGACTTTTTCGCCGGGTTTGAGGCCTTCGGCGATGTTGGAGACGATGCCGTCGGTGGAGGCGACGCGGATGGGGCGGAAGCGGACGGTTTCGTCGGGGCCGACGACGGCGACGACGGTGTTGGGGCCGCGTTGCAGGACGGCGTTGACCGGGATTTGCGGGTAGCTGGTGACGGGCACTTTCAGGACGACTTGCACGAAGCTGCCGGGGACCAGGAAGGTGTCTTTGTTGTCCAGGTCGATTTCGATGAACAGGGTTCGGGTGCGCGGGTCGAGCGAGCCGGCGGTGCGGCTGATGCGGGCGGTGCGGCGGCGTTCGGTGTTGGAGGCGTCGATGATGTCGGCTTCGTCGCCGGCCTTGATGGCGCTGACGTCGCGTTGTTCCACGAAGGCGCCGATGCGCAGCTTGGTGGTATCGGCGAGCTGGATGACGGGCAGGGAGGAGGCTTGGTTGGTGGTGGCGGCCTGGAGCAGGGCGCCGGGGTCGGCGAAGCGGGCGACGACCATGCCGCTGAAGGGCGCGCGGAGCACCTGGTAGGAGCGGATGGCGTTGAGGTTGCGGACGGTTTCCTGGGCCATGCGCAGGTTGGTTTCGGCCTGGTCGGCGGCTTGCTGGGCGGTGCTGCCGGAGCGCAGCAGGTCGCGGGCGCGGGCGGCGATGCGCTGCTTGTTGTCGAGGTCGGCGACGGCGGACTGGTATTGGCTTTCCAGTTCGGTGCTTTCGATTTCGGCGATGATCTGGCCGGCGGTGACCATGTCGCCTTTGTCCACCGAGACGGATTTCAGGTAGCCGCTGACCTTGGCGAACATGGTGGCGGTGCTGTAGGCGCGGGCATCGCCAAGGAGCTGGATGGTGCGGATCGAGGGCCCCTGGGCCACGGTGGCGACGACGACGCGCGGGCCGCGGGCGGCTTCGGTTTCCATGGCGGTGCGGGCGTTGGCGACGCTGGTGGCGCTGCTTTCCATGTAGCGGAAGGTGCCGAGGCCGGCGGCGATCAGGAGCACGAGGCCGGTGAGGTAGAGCATGGGGCCGGCGCGCTTGCGGGGCGGCGGGGGCGGGGCGGCGCCGTGGCCGGGATCAGCGGTGCGGAGCGGCGAGGGGGACGGGGTGTGATCCATGGTCGCTACCTCTTGGCCGCAATGCCGAGGGCCTGGGCGCTGGCGCCGGCGGCTTCCTCATTGAACCGGCTGTCCAGCTCGTGCAGGCGGGGCGGGCTGCGCCGCAGCAGGGTGTAGAAGACGGGCACGATCACCAGCGTGGCGATGGTGGCGGCGATGAGGCCGCCGATGACGGCGCGCCCGAGCGGGGCGTTCTGCTCGCCGGCTTCGCCGGTGCCGAGCGCCATCGGGATCATGCCGAGGATCATGGCCAGGGCGGTCATCAGGATCGGGCGCAGGCGGGTTTTGCCGGCGGCGATCACGGCTTCGAACGGGGCCAGGTTGTGGCGGGCGCGGACCTCGTTGGCGAAGGAGACGACGAGGATGGAGTTGGAGACCGAGATGCCGACGGTCATGATCGTGCCCATCAGCGAGACGACGTTGATGGTGGTGCCGGTGATGGCGAGCATCCAGATGATGCCGATGAGCGCGCCGGGGACGGCCATCATGATGATGAAGGGGTCGATCCAGGACTGGAACAGCACCACGAGCAGCGCATAGACCAGGATGATGGCGATCACGAGGCCTTGGGCGAGGTTGCTGAAGGAGCGGTCCATCACTTCCGGCTGGCCGCGCAGCTCGATCCTGGTGGTGAGCGGCAGGTCCTTGGAGATTTCGGCGATGGCGCGGCGGATATCGGTGGAGACGGCGCCGAGGTCGCGGCCATCGACATTGGCGGCGACGTTGATGACGCGCTGGACGGAGTGGTGGTTGATGGCGGCGAGGGTGGAGCGCGGGCGGACCGAAGCCACATCCGACATGCGGGTGACGGGCGCGTTGGGCATGGCGGCGTATTGCAGCCCGGCAAACTGGGCCGAGCTGGTGGGGATGGCGGCGACGTTGGGCTGGCTGATCGGCAGGCGCATCAGGTCTTCCACGGTGGAGACCGCGGACATCGGCTGGCGGACGGCGACGAAGTAGTTGACGTTGTTGGCGGGGTTCAGGAAGTACGACGGCGCCACCAGAGACGACGATGACAGCGAGATGAGCAGGTTGTTCGAGACGTCGCGCTGGGTGATGCCGAGCTGGGCGGCGCGCAGGCGATCGACCTCGATCTGCAAAGCCGGGCTGTCCAGCACCTGGGTGATGCGCGCATCGGCGACGCCGGGGATCTTCTGCAGGCGGAGCAGGAGCTGCTGGGCCAGCGCGTAGGAGCGGGTGAAGTTGGCATCGGCGATCTGGATGTCGATCGGGGCGGAGAGGCCGAAGTTGAGCACCTGGCTGACGATGTCGGCGGTTTGGAAATAGAACTGGGCGCCGGGGAAGGCCTCGGGCAGCGCGGTGCGCAGGGCGCGGATGTGCTCGATGCTGGGGCGGTGGCCCTTTTTCAGCTGGATGAGGATGTCCGCATCCGCGCTGGTGATGTTGTCTGACGGGACCATGGCGAGGTTGAAGCTGAAGGGCACGCCGACGTGGTCGTTGATGGTTTGGATCTCGGACTCGCCGATCACCTCGCGGATCTTGGCCTGGACTTCCAGCACGCGTTTCTCGGTGACTTCGAGGCGGGTGCCGGAGGGGCCGCGGTAGTGCAGCTTGATGATGCCCACGTCGGCGGTGGGGAAGAAATCGGTGCCGACGACGGTGGCGAGCATGAGGGAGACGGCGAGGAGTCCGCCGAAGCAGAGCAGCACGAAGGCGCGGGCGCGCAGGCAGGCGGCGAGTGCGAGGCCGTACATGTCGGCCACCCAGGCGAAGCCGCGTTCGAAGCCGGCGACGAAGCGGTTCGGTTTGGCGTGGTGGTCATGCTCCTTGAGCATCAGCCGGGTCATGGTGGGGACGACGGTGAAGCTGAGGATGTAGCTGGCCAGCATGGCGAGCACGACGGTGATGCCGAGCGGGATGAACAGGAAGCGGGCGGCGCCATCCAGCAGGAAGACCGGGAAGAACACGATGCAGATGGCCAGCGTGGCGACGGTGAGGGGGGTTACGACCTCGGCGCAGCCATCGAGGATGGCCACCGTGAGCGGCTTTCCGAGCGACTGGTTGCGGTGGATGTTCTCGATGGTGACGGTGGCGTTGTCGACCAGCAGGCCGATGGCGAGTGCCAGGCCGCCGAGGGTCATGAGGTTGATGGTCTGGCCGGCGGCGTAGAGGCCGGCGATGCCGGCGAAGATGGAGAGCGGGATGGAGACGGAGACGATCACCATGTTCCGCCAGGAGCCGAGGAAGACCAGGATCATGATGGAGACGAGGATGGAGCTGACCACCGCCTCGTGCAGCACGTTGTCGATGGCGGAGCGGACGAAGACGGACTGGTCGAAATCCAGCTTGAGATCGAGGCCCTCGGGGGCGGCGGCCTTCAGCACCGGCATGATGGCGCGCGTGGCTTCCACCACTGCCAGCGTGGAGGCGGAGGGCTGGCGCATGATGGTGACGTAGCTGGCGCGCTCGCCGTTCACGTGCACGATGTTGGACTGGTGGGCGAAGCTGTCGCCGACGGTGGCGACGTCTCCCAATGTGACGACGATGCCGTTGCGCACGGCCAGGGGCAGGTTGGCGAACTGGGCGACGCTGGGCGGGCTGGAGTTGATGCCGACGGTGTATTCGCGCTCCCCGATGCGGGCGACGCCGGCGGGGACGATGACGTTGGAGGTTTGCAGCGCGGTGACGACGTCGCTGGGGGAGACGCCCTTGGCGGCGAGGCGCGAGGGGTCGAGGTCCACGATGATCTGGCGGGACTTGCCGCCATAGGGGGCGGTGAGCGCGATGCCGGGGATGGTGAACAGGCGCAGGCGGATGAAGTTGAAGGTGTAGTCGACGATCTCCTGTTCGGAGAGGGTTTTGGACGACGACGTCATCTGCACGACGCCGACGTTGGAGGCGTTGAAGGGCACGAGGATGGGCGCTGTCATGCCCGGGGGCATGACGCGCAGGACCTGGTTGTTGACGGCGTTGATCTGCGCCATGGCGCCGCCGAGATCGGCGCCGGGGGCGAAGTAGATCTTGATGATGCCGGTGCCGGAGAGGGACTGGCTTTCGATGCGGTCCACGCCATCGACGTTCTGGGCGTAGGAGCGTTCCGCGACCAGGACGACGCGGCGTTCCATCTCCTCCGCCGAGAGGCCGCCGTAGTTCCAGGCGACGAGAACGACGGGGATGTCGATCTTGGGGAAGATGTCGACGACCATGCGGGTGAGCGACAGGGCGCCGGCCAGCATGACGAAGAAGGCGACCATCGCCGAGGTGTAGGGCCGCCGGAGGGCGAGCCGCACGAGCCCCATCATTGCGGGGAAACTCCCGGAACCGTTTGCCGGGGAATTGTCCCGGAAGCGGCATCGTGCCGGGCGTGGCGCATTACGGCAAGTTCATCCGAGGCGGCCGACGCGGCGGACGTGGCGGGGGGCGGCGATCCAGATCGCGGCGATGGAGGCGAGGCTGGCGAGGATGCCGAGGAGGAAGCCCGGGAGGTCGCTGCCGGTGATGTCGTGCAGCAGGCCGTGGATGAAGGGGCCGGCGGCGGCGCCGGACATGGCGCCGATCATCATGGTGCCGAAGATGGTGCCGAAGTGCGGGCCGTCGAACACCTCTGCCACCACGGGGCCGAAGACGGAGGTGATGCCATAGCCCAGCACGCCCTGGGCCAGGATCATGGCGACCAGCAGGGCGGGGTGGGGGGTGGCCGAGAGGGCGATGAGCAGGGCGTAGGTGAGGACGAAGCCCAGGCAGCCGATGGTCCAAACCGGTTCCCGCCCGATGCGGTCTGACAGGGCGCCGAGGGCGATCTGGCCGGGGATGCCGGCGAGGCTGACGAAGCCGAGGGCCCAGGCGGCGAGGGTGGGGGCGATGCCGATGGAGAGCAGGTACTTCGTTTGGTGCACCTGCACGGCGTACCAGGCGTACATCGCGGTGGCGTTGGCGAGCGCCAGCCACCAGAAGCGGGCGGTGCGCAGGGCGGCGGGGAGGGTCCAGCTGGTGGCGGCCCAGGTGGTGTCGACGATGTGGACGGAGCGGCGGGCGATGGCCTGGCTGGCGCTGTCGCCGTCGGGCGTGAGGCCGAGATCCTGCGGGCGGCGGCGCAGCAGCAGGTTGAGCGGGGCGAGGATGACGAGGACGAGGGCGGCCAGGGTGAGGCAGGCGGCGCGCCAGCCGGCGGCGAGGATGATGGCCTGGACCAGCGGCAGCAGGATGATGGAGCCGATGCCGGCGCCGGCATAGGCGATGGAGATGGCCAGGCCGCGGCGGCGCAGGAACCAGTTGGGCAGGTAGAGCGCCTGGCCGGAATAGCCGACGGCGGTGGTGCCGCCGCCGACCAGCACGCCCTGGGTGAGGTAGAGCTGCCAGGGCTGGGTGGCGAGGCTGGCCAAAGCGAGGCCGGCGGCGATGGCGAGCGTGCCCAGCTCCATCACCCAGACGGGTCCGCGGCGGTCCATCAGCCGGCCGGTGACGGGGCCGAGCAGGGCGGCGACGAGGAAGCCGAAGCTGAAGGCGCCGGCGGTGGTGGCGCGGTCCCAGCCGAATTCATCGAGGATGGCGGGGAAGAGCAGGGAGAACGACGTGCGGGCGTTGACGCCGATCGCCATGGTGACGAAGGCGACGGCGACGACGACCCAGCCGTAGAAGAAGGGCAGGCGGCGGGCGAGGGAGGGGATCATCCTTGGCATGGCACCATGCCCTCGACGGGGGAGCAAGCAGGCGCGGCCGGCATGGCTGCCATGGCTTGCCTGGGGTATTCATTATGACCATCATGTAATCCATGCGTGTGACCCGAGCCCTTGCTGCCGAGCATCGCCAGGCCCTGCTGGAGCAGGCGGGCCGGCTGTTTCGTGCGCGGGGGATCGATGGGGTGAGCCTGGCCGAGGTGGCGCGGGCGGCCGGGCTGACGCATGGGGCGTTCTACGGGCATTTCGCGAGCAAGACGGCGCTGGTGGCCGAGGCGGTGCAGGGCTCCTTGCTGGCGGGTGCCGGGCATTGGCGGCGGCGGGCGGCGCGGGCGCGGGGGGCGGGGGGCGATCCCCTGGCGGCAATCGTGGATGGCTACCTGACGGAGCGGCATCGCGATGCGCCGGAGGCCGGCTGCGCGCTGGCCGCGCTGGGGCCGGAGGTGAGCCGGGCGGAGGCGCCGCTGGCCGATGCGCTGCGCGCGGGCACCGAGGCGTTGGCGCTGGTGCTGGCCGAGGAGGTGGCGGCGCTGCATCCGGCGCTGGCGCCCGTGGAATGCCGCGCGCGCGGGCTTGCGATTCTTGCGGCGATGACCGGGGGGCTGGTGCTGGCCCGCGCCCTGGCCGCCGATCCCGATGCTTCCCGCGCGGTGCTGGATGCCGCGGCGCGGGCGGCCCGGTCTGCCGCCGACTGATGGAATGACAGGAGACTGAGATGTTCGCAGCCGCACTGGCTCCCTGGTTCGCCCGGCGAGGCATCCACTACGGGTGGGTGATGGTGGCGCTGACCTTTGTGACTGCCGTGTGCTCGGCGGCGGCGATCGGCATGCCGGCGGTGCTGATCCTGCCGCTGACGCAGGAGTTCGGCTGGTCGCGCGGGGAGATTTCCGGCGCGATGGCGCTGATGCTGGTGCTGTTCGGCAGCATGGCGCCGTTCGGCGGTGCGCTGATGCTGCGCTACGGGTTGCGGCGCGTGGTGGTGGGGGCCGCGATGCTGGCGGTGCTGGCGCTGGCGGGGGCCACGGTGATGTCTGAGCTATGGCACCTTTGGATCACGCTGGGCGTGGTGCTGGGCACCGCGGCGGGCACCACGGCGATGGTGCTGTCCGCGACGGTGGCGAACCGGTGGTTCAGCGAGCGGCGCGGGCTGGTGATGGGCGTGCTGGCGGCGGCGACGGCGACGGGGCAGCTGATCTTCCTGCCGACCAATTCCTGGATCGCCGCCGAGTTCGGCTGGCGCATGGCGGTGCTGCCGGGGATCATTGGCTGCGCCCTGTGCGCGGTGGCCTACATGCTGCTGGCGCGCGACTGGCCGGCGGAGATCGGGATCGCGCCCTATGGCGAGACGCGGATCCAGCCGCCGCCGGCGGCCTCGGCCGGGAATGCGGTGGCGATGAGCCTGGGGCTGCTGCGCGAGGCGGCGGGGACGCGGGCGTTCTGGGTGATTGCGGGCACGTTCTTCATCTGCGGGCTTTCGACCAGCGGCACGGTGCAGCAGCACTTCATCCCGTATTGCGCGGATTTCGGCGTGGCGCAGGTGGCCGCGGCTTCGATGCTGGCGATGATGGGGATGTTCAACTTCATCGGCACCATCATCTCGGGCTGGCTGTCGGACCGGTTCGACAACCGGATTTTGCTGGCCTGGTATTACGGGCTGCGCGGGCTTTCGCTGATGTGGCTGCCGTTCAGCGGGTTCGACATGGTGTCGCTCACGATCTTCGCGGTGTTCTTCGGGCTGGATTTCATCGCCACGGTGCCGCCGACGGTGAAGCTGGCAGCCCAGCATTTCGGGGCGGCGAAGGGGCCGATCGTGTTCGGCTGGGCGTTCGCGGCGCACCAGCTGGGCGGCGCGGTGGCGGCGCTGGGCACCGGGCTGACGCGCGACGCGTTCTCGACCTACCTGCCGGCGTTCTTCGCGGCAGGGCTTTCCTGCATGGTGGCGGTGGTGGCGGTGTTCCTGCTGCATGACATCCGCAAGGCGCGGGTGGTGGCGGCGGAGTAAGGAAGCAGTTCTTTTTTGAAAAAAAGAACCAAAAAACTTTTGTTCGTTTGATGCGGCCCCTCCGCATCAAACGAATGAAGTTTTTTTGCTTCTTTTTGTTCACAAAGAGAAGACTCTTGCTTTCTGTTTTGCCCAGGTGATGGCATCGCGCTCCACCCCCTCTGGCCGTCCCGCGAGTGCCCAGAGGGCCAGCTGCGCGGCGGCGAAGGTGAGGGCGCCGGTGGCGATGGACAGCGGCAGGCGCAGCGGCGGCAGGTCGGGCAGCGCGGCCTGGAGGGCGAGGACGGCGGCGGCCATGGCGAGCGCGGCGCCGGCGGGGCGGACGAGGCCGCGGGCCAGGGTGAGATACGGCAGGCCGGTGGCGCGTTCGAACACCGTGAAGGCGATGGCGACCGAAAGGGCGGTGGCGGCGGCGCGGCCGAGGGCGATTTCGGCCAGGCCGTACCACAGGGCGGCGGGGATCAGGGCGGCGAGCAGCAGCACGCTGCGGGTGGCGTGCAGGAAGAGCACGATGCGCGGGTCGCCGGTGGCGCCGAGGACGGAGCCGAGCGGCAGGGTGATGGCCGAGAGGGCCGCGGTGACGGCGAGGATCTGCATGACCGGCACGGCCGGGAGCCACTGGGGGCCGAGGACCAGAAGGGCGGCATCGTGCGCGACCAGGGCGAGGCCGACGCCGATCGAGAGGGCGAGGATGCCGACGGCGGCGATGATCCAGCGGTAGGTGCGTTCCAGGGCATCGGGGTCGTCGGCCAGTTGGGCGAAGGCCGGGAGCCAGACGCGGGTCATGGGGTAGACCAGCTCCTGCACCGGGGTGGCGGCGATGTCGGAGGCGACGTTGTAGTAGCCCATCTCCGTCGTGGTGCGGGTGCGGCCGACGATGACCTCGTCGATGCGCATGTTGGCGAATTCCAGCACGTGGACCAGCAGCATCCAGGTGGAGTAGCTCCAGGCGTCGCGCGCCTCGGCGAGGCTGAGGCGTGGGCGATAGGGGTGCAGCACATAGGAGAGGATCGTGGTGATGACGCCGCCGGAGATGATGCCGATGGCCAGCGCCCAGTAGCTGCGCAGCAGGACCGCGGCGGCCAGGGTGATGGCGAAGGAGCCGAGCTTGGCGCCGACCAGGAGCTGGAATTCCTTGTGGAACACCATGTTCTTGCGGAACCAGATGATCCCAGGGTTCTCCAACCCCCAGAGCAGGGAGCGCAGCGAGAGAAGCTGGATGACGGGCGTGATTTCCGGCGTGCGGAAGAAGGCGGCGCCGAGCGGGGCGATGGCGATGATGGCGAGCGTAAGGGCGGCACCGACCAGGAGCTGCAGGGTGAAGACAGTGTCGAAATGGCTGCGCTGCGGGCTGGGGTGGCGGATGATGTAGATCGCCAGGCCGGTTTCGTTGACGATCTCGATGAGGCTGACGACGAGCATGGCCAGGGCGACAACGCCGAAATCGGCGGGGGTGAGCAGGCGAGCGAGGATGACGGTGCTGACCAGGCCAATGGCGCGAAGGCCCCAGCGGGCGGCGACAACCCAGAGCGTGGCGGAGAAGATTTGTTTTAGTGCCATAAGAAAGAATGTTCTTTTTTGAAAAAAAGAACCAAAAAACTTTTATTCATTTTGGCGCGTGTGCTGGCAGGATAGATCGAGGCCAGTTCATAAAAGTCTTTTTGCTTCTTTTTCTTCAGAAAAAGAAGACTCTTGCTTCCTTCCTTCACCTCACGCTGATCCGTTGGAACAGGGCGAGCTGCCCGGCGCTGGTTTCCGCCCAGCCGAAGCCTTCGGCGTAGCGCCGTGTGGCGGCGCGGTCGGGCGGGTTGGCCAGGAGATCCTGCACGGTTTCGGCGATGCCTTCGGCGGTGTTGTCCCGCACGATGAGGCCGGCGTCTCGATGCTGGACGACTTCGGGGTTGCCCGGGATGTCGCTGGCGACGACGGGGGTGCCGCAGGCCATGGATTCCAGCAGCACGTTGGCCCAGCCTTCGCGCGAGGAGGCGAGGACGGAGAGGTCGGCGGCGGCGTAGTAGGCGGGGAGTTCGGCGTGCGGGCGGGGGCCGAAGAGGCGGACGCGGTCGGCGACGCCGCGCTGGGTGGCGCGGGCTTGCAGGGCTGCGTGTTCGGGGCCGGCGCCGAGAATCAGCAGGGTGGCGCCGGGCAGCAGGGCCATGGCGTCGATGGCGAGGTGGTGGCGCTTGCGGGGGATGAGGCCGCCGACGGAGATGAGGGTGGGGCCGGTGAGGCCGAGGCGGGCGCGCATGGCGGCGCGGTCGCCGATGCCGGGCCAGGGGCCGGGGTGGAAGAGCGCGGTGTCGATGCCGTTGCGCAGGACGGTGACTTTTTCATCGGGTGCGCCGAGTTCGACCAGGCGGCGCTTGAGGCCGGCGCTGACGGTGATGAGGGCATCGGCGCCGGCGATGGCGCGCTGGATGAGGGCGCGGGGGATGCGGTAGTCCGGCAGTTCCGTGACATCGGAGCCGCGAGCGGTGATGGCGAGCGGCAGGCGGAAGTCTCGGGCGAGCCAGAGGGCGGCGACACCGTCGGGGTAGAGGTAGTGGGCGTCGATCGCGTCGAAGCTTTGGCCCTGGGCGATGAGGTGGCGGAGTTCGCGGCGGGCGGCGCGGTAGAGAGCGTAGGGGGCGGTGTACATGCCGAGCTTGGGCATGGTGAGGGCGCGGGGGTGGTGGACGGCGAGGCCGTGGCGCTGTTCGTGGCGGGGCACGGCGGCGAAGGCGGCCCAGGGGCCGAAGCGTGGGTGGGTGGAGGGGAACCACCAGGTAGGGGCCAGCACCGTGGCTTCGGTGCCGGTCTCCGCCACCAGGTGGCGCAGCCGGTTCTCGACGAAGATGCCGTGGTTGGGCTGCGCCGCGTTGGGGAACAGCGTGGTGAAGGTGAGCAGGCGCAGTGGCGTGGCCACGGGGCGGGTCAGCGGCGGCTGAGGCGTTCCAGCAGGCGGGTGGCGTCGTCTTTCTCGTCGAAGGTTACGGTTCCGGCGGCCAGCGGGCGCAGGATGGTGATGGCCTCGTCGCGGATGCCGGCTTCCGACAGGGCGACGGCGAGGTGGTACTGGATGGTGGGCTCGCCGGGCAGCTCGCGGGCGGCCTGGCGCAGCAGCGGCAGGGCGGCGACCGCCTCGCCCTGGCTGGTGAGGATCCAGCCCAGCGTGTCGGCCACCTGGGCGCTGGGCGCGAGCAGCCAGGCCCTTTGGGCCAGCGTGCGGGCGCGGGGGTCGTTCTTGAGGTGGTAGAGCCAGGCGAGGTTGTTGAGCGCCACCGGGTTCAGCGGCTGCTTCTCCAGCAACTGCTCCAGTTGCGCCTCGGCCTCGCTGTGGCGGCGCGCGGCGATGTCGTAGGAGATGAGCGCCAGGCGGGCGTTCATGTCGTCCGGCGCCTTTGCCACCCATTCGGTGAGGAGGCGGCTGGCCTCGGTGGGGCGGTTGGCGGCGCCGAGGGCGTTGGCGGCGCGCAGCACGAGGTCGGCGCGGGGGGTTTCGTTGAAATCCTCCACATAGGCCTGGGCGGCGGCGATGAAGTTGTTGCCGCTCATGTAGATGTCGCCCCGCAGGCCGCGCGAGGCGGGCAGGTTGCGCGGGTCTTTCTGCAGTTCGGCCAGTGTGGTGAGCGCGCGGGCGGGCTGGCCTTCGCGCAGGTCGATGCCGATCAGGGTCTGGATGAGGGCGGGGTGGCCGGGCTGGGCGGCGAGGCCGTCGCGCAGCAGGGCGCGGGCGGAATCCGGGCTGTTGTCGCGCAGCATGATCTCGACCAGGGCGCGGCGGGCGGTGATGTCGGAGGGGTCGGCGGCGAGGAGCAGGCGGAAGCCTTCCTGTGCCTCCTTCAGCAGGCCGAGCGTGACCTGGGCGCGGGCGCGGGCCAGGATGAGGTTGGGCGGCGGGGTCTGCAGGTCCTTCATGGCCGCATCCGTGACCTCCAGCGCGCGGCGGGCCTCGTTGTTGCGGACATAGAGATCGGCCAGCAGGGCGGCGACGCTGGGGTTGGCGGGGGCGGCGGTGCGTCCGGCCTCGGCCAGGCTGATGGCGCGCGCGATGCGGCCATCGCCGGCCAGGGCGGCGGCGAGCATGGTGAGTGCCTGCTCGTTGGCCGGTTCCTGGCGCAGGATGTCGCCCAGGTATTGCTCCACCTCGCCGGTGCGGCCCTGCATGTTGGCAAGGCGGGCGAGGTTGAAGCGGGCGCGCAGCGAGCCGGGGTATTCGCGCAGGGCGTTGATGTAGGTGGTACGGGCGGCATCGAACTTGAGCTGGCCGGACAGCACGAGGCCTTCCAGCACGGCGAGGTTCTCGGACTTGAGGCCGGATTGCTTGGCCCGTTCGAGGGCTGTGTTGGCCCGCTCGATGTCGCCGGCGGCCAGGGCGGCGACGATGAGGGCCTCGTTGGCGTCGACCTGGCGCGGGGAGAGTTCGAGCGAGGTATCGAGGTCGCGGGCGGCGCCGGTGGCATCGCCCATGCCCAGGCGCATGGCCGCGAGGCGGGTGACGATGTCGGCATTGTCGGGGGCGAGCTTGGAGGCCTGCTCGAAGGCTTCCAGCGCCTCCCGCGGCTTGCCGTCCTGCGCCAGGGCGCGGCCCATGATGTCGTACACCTCGGCATCGGCCTGCACGCCGTCGGCGATGGCCTTGCGCAGCACCTGCACGCCTTCGGTGGCGCGCTGGCCGGCGATGTTGACGCGAGCGAGGAGCTTGAGGCCATCGAGGTCGGTGGGGTTGCGCTGGACGAAGCGCTGGGCGGCATCGAGGGCCTGTTCGCCCTGGCCGAGGTTGAACTTCACCACGCCGAGGAAATAGTAGCCGCGCGGGAAGCGGGGCAGCAGGTTGGCGATCTGGGTGAGCGAGGCGTCGGCGGTTTGGAAATCTTTCGCGCGGGCGGCGAGCACGGCCTGCAGGTAGATGCCGCCGGCGCTGCGCGGCTCCATGCGCAGCACGGTGGCGACGTCCTCCTTTGCCTTGGCGTCGTCGCCGAGGGCGACGAGGAGGTTGGCGCGTTCCAGCCGGGCGGCGAGCATGGCGGGCGCCTGCTGCACGGCGCTGTCGAGGGCCGAGAGGGCATTGCGGCGGTCGCCGCGCAGGTTGAGCAGCTGGGCCTTCAGCACCAGTGCCTCTGGCGAGCGGGCATTCAGCGTGAGGGCGCGGTCCACGCGCGCCTCCGCACCCTGGAAGTCGCGCTTGGCGAGCAGCACGCGGGCCATGGAGAGCGGCGGCTCGACGGCGGCGGGGGCGGCCTTCTCGGCCTCCAGGAAGGCGGCCTGGGCCTCGTCGATCTCGCCGAGCTGGAGATGGGAGGTGCCGCGCATGACGAGCATGGCGCCCTGGGCGTCCTGCGGTGTCTGCGCGAGGGGGAAATCCTTCAGCAGCTCGCGGAACTTGCCCTGGGCCATGTAGGTCTGGGCCAGGAGCGGGGTGATCGGGCGCGGGTCGAAGCCGTTGTCGCGCGCCTGGCGCAGGCTGCGCTCGGCGGAGACCGGGTCGCCCAGGCGCAGCTGGACGACGCCGAGGCGGAAATGCGCCTCGGCGTTGTTCGGGTCGGTGCGCACGGTGTTGCGCAGCTCGATCTGGGCGGTGCGCAGGTCGCCCTTGTCCATGGCGGCCTTGGCGGCGCCGAACGGATCGACCGGCTTCATGAACTTGAACCAGGCGGCACCGCCGCCACCGGCCAGCACGCCCAGAACCACGAGGGCGAGGATCATCTTCTTGAGCATGGCCGTTCAGTCCATGTTGTGCAGGGGCACGTTGTCGCCGGCGGGCGTGGCCTCTGCGTCGGGAAGGGAGCTGGTGACGGCCTCGACACTGAGCCCGTGGGCTTCGAGGAGTGTGTACAGCGTGGGGCGGCTGACCCCCAGCATCTTGGCGGCATGGGCAAGGCGGCCGCGGCTGCGGGCGATGGCCTTGTGCAGTACCTCCAGCTCCGCGCGGTTGCGCGCGGCGCGCAGATCGAGGTCGTCGTCTTCCGGCTCGACCGGGGCGAGCTCCAGGTCCGCGGCCTCGATCAGGCGGCCTTCGGCCATGACGACGGCGCGCTTCATGCGGTTTTCCAGCTCGCGCACGTTGCCGGGCCAGGCATGGGCGGCGATGGCGGCCATGGCGGTGTCGGCGAAGCCGCGCAGGGAGCGGCCGAATTCCTGGTTGAAGCGGGCGAGGAAGAAGCGGGCGAGCAGGCCGGCATCGCCGGGGCGCTCGCGCAGCGGCGGGATGCGCACGGTGACGGAGTTGAGGCGGTAGTAGAGGTCGTTGCGGAAGCGGCCGCCGGCGACCTGCTCCTCCAGCATCATGTTGGTGGCGGAGACCACGCGCACATCGGTGGGGATGGGCTGGCGGCCGCCGACGCGCTCGATCACCTGTTCCTGCAGGAAGCGCAGCAGCTTGACCTGGAGCGGGAAGGGCAGGTCGCCGATCTCGTCCAGGAACAGGGTGCCCTTGTTGGCGGCCTCGATCTTGCCGATGGTCTGCTTCACCGCGCCGGTGAAGGCGCCGCGCTCGTAGCCGAAGAGTTCGGATTCCAGCAGGTTCTCGGGGATGGCGCCGCAGTTGATGGCCACGAAGGGGCCGCGGGCGCGCGGGCCGAGTTCGTGCAGGGCGCGGGCCAGCGCCTCCTTGCCGGTGCCGCTCTCGCCCAGCAGCAGCACGGGGACATTGGCGGTGGCGAGCTTCTCCACCGTGCGGCAGACCCTCAGCATCGACTCGTTGGCGGTGACGATGCGCTTGATCGGGGAGGCGGAGCCGCCATTGGCCGCCAGGCGGCGGTTCTCCTCCTCCAGGTCGCGCAGGCGCAGCGCGCGGGCGACGATGGTTTGCAGCAGGTCGATATCGGCCGGCTTCTCGCAGAAATCGTAGGCGCCGTTGCCGATGGCGCGGAGCGCGTGCACGCGGTCGCCGTGCGAGGTGGCGACGATCACCTTCATGTCCGGGTTCTGGCGGGCCAGCGCCTCCAGCGTGGCGAAGCCTTCGCTGACGCCATCGGGGTCAGGCGGCAGGCCGAGATCCATGATCGCGACGGCGGGCTGTTCCTTCTGGGCAAGCGTCAGCGCCTGAGGGCGCGCATGCGCGATCAGCAGGCTGTAGTCCGGAAAGGCCCAGCGGTACTGGCTGCAGAGCCCCTCGTCGTCCTCGACGATCAGAAGTTTCGGTTTGTTCGGTGCCGGTGCCATCGTTCCATATTATCCTGCCGGTGCTCCCTGCCGAAGCATGAACGGCCGCCCAGTATACACGAAGGCGTCGGTGAGCGTTATCTCGGTGGCGCGGGGCGGGGTGGCGCGCATCACGCCTGGGCCTCGGCGTGCGCCGGTGCGGGCTGGGCGCGGTTGGCGGCGGCCGGGAGCACGAGGCGCATGGTGGTGCCCTGGCCCGGGCGGCTGGTGACGACGAGGTCGCCGCCGGCCTCGCGCACCAGCTCGCGCGCCTGGAAGGCGCCGATGCCGGTGCCGCCGCGCTTGGCGGTGCCGAAGGGGCGGAACAGCGTGTCGCGCACGAAGGCCTCGCTCATGCCGGTGCCCTGGTCGGCGATGTCCACCAGCACGCGGTTGCCGACATGGCTGACGCTGACGCGCACCGGCGGCGGGGGCGTGGTGCCGGCGTGGCGGGCCACGGTGGCATCGGCGGCGTTGGTGACGAGGTGGGTCACGACGGCGTCGAACGCGGCTTCGGGCATGGCCACGCCGACGCCGGTGCGGTCGTAGTCCAGCAGGAGATCGGTGCCGTGGCCGCGGCGCAGGCCCGGGAGCAGGGTGCCGAGGCGCTCCACCGGGTGCAGGGTGGCGGGGGGTGGTGCCGGCTCCGGCGCTTCCAGGCGGCGCAGCAGGGCGGAGATCTTCTGTACCGAGGCGCGCACGGTGGCGAGCATGTCGCGCTGGAACTCGGGGTTGGCGAGGTGGCGCTCGGCGTTGGAGAGCAGCAGGGAGAGCTGGGAGGAGACGTTCTTGATGTCGTGCGCGACGAAGGCGAAGCGCTTGCCGTATTCGGCGAGCTGGCGGCTTTGGGTGAGCACCTCCGTGGCGTGCTGCTCGGCGAGGTAGGTGGCGACCTCGCGTGCCAGGATGCGCAGCAGCTCGAACACCTCGCGGTCCAGCCGGAAGGGGGCGCGCGGCGGGGCGAGCAGGATGAAGCCGAGGATGGCGGGCTCCGCCCCCGGCGTGTCGGCCGCACCGGCGAGGTGGGCGGGGCCGAGCGGCAGCGGAACGGCGAGCCAGGTGGCCTGCGGCAGTTCCGGCGGGCGGTTGGCTGGGGTGAGCTCCACGATCCCGCCGCTGCCGGGGCCGCGCAGGGCGGCGAGCAACGGTGCGTCCGCGGCCACCGGCATGCCGCCCGAGGGCAGGTTCCAGGCGGCGGCCCAGTGGTAGGACGTGGCGGCCCCTTCGGTGGGGCGCAGGTAGAGGATGCCGCCGGGGCTGTCGACCACGTCGGCGACGGCGCCGATCACGCGCACGGGCAGGGTGCCTTCGGCATCGCCTGCGGAGAGCTTGGCGATGCAGCGCAGCCATTCGCGGCGGTAGTCGAAGCGGCTGGAGAAGAAATTGTCCACCACCAGGCTGCGCAGCCGCGAGCGCGCGCTGGTGGAGGTGAGCAGAACGACGGTGGCAAGCAGGCCGGCGAAGACGAGGCTGGTCTCGGCCACGCCGCTCCAGCCGGCGCCGAGGTGGCGGAACAGCTCGCCGGCGGCGGACAGGCCGAGCAGGAAGATGCCGGCGACGACCAGCGTGGCGCTGTGGAAGGCGGCGCTGCGCGAGACGTGGATGTCGATCTTCCAGTCCCGGTTGCGGGCGGCGGCGATGGCCAGCAGGGGGGCGACCATGGCGGTGGCCACCGCGCGGCCGCCGACGAGGCTGGGCGAGGCCTGGCGGAACAGCACCGCATCCGCCGCCAGCACGATGTCGAACACGCAGAGCGCGCCGAGGCCGATCGAGGGCAGGTTGATGTACCATTTCGCGTCCTCGGCGACGTTCTGGTACAGGTTCTCGATCAGCAGGATGGTGCAGACGGCCAGGCCCAGCCGGACGGCGACGCCGGCCGAGAGCAGGGAGGGGCCGCTGGCGCCGGCGGGATCGACCAGCACGGTGACCGCGGTGACCAGCAGCAGCACGAAGCCCATCATGGCGAAGGCCTGGGCGATCTGGCCGCGGGCGCGCACCGTGCGGCGGTAGAGATGCAGGATGAAGAGGTACCAGGCCACCAGGCGCAGCAGGTCGAGCGCGCCGGACAGGCCGGAGAAGGGCGCCTGCGGCTCCAGCGCCACGCTGGTGGCCCAGGCGGCGGTGACGGCGGCGGCCAGGGCGAGCAGGCCGCCGGTGCGGCTGGTGCGGGCGCGCACCAGGATCAGTGCCGAGAGCGCGGCGTAGATCGCCGCACAGCCGGCATGGGCCAGCATCACGGCCGCGATCATGGGGCTGCGATCCCGCGCTGTGCCGCCATCTTCTGCCGATCCTCCCGGCCCCGCGGGCCATGGCCCGGCACCGGGGGGCGCGGGCGGATCGCAGCATAGCCGGTTGCGGTCGGCCCGGGGATAGGGGCGGCGGGCCGGCGGATGGCGGGGCCGTGCGCGTGGATCAGCGCGCGCCTTCCTGGAACAGGATCACGCGCACCGTGGCGAGCAGGATGGTGACATCCAGCAGCAGGTTGCGGTGCTTCACGTAATAGAGGTCGTAGGACAGCTTCTGGCGGGCATCCTCCACCGAGGCGCCATAAGGGTAGTTCACCTGGGCCCAGCCGGTGATGCCGGGCTTCACGTGGGTGCGGTCGCAATGGAAGGGGATCTCGCTGTCGAGCTGCTCGACGAAGTGCGGGCGTTCCGGCCGGGGGCCGACCATGCTCATCTCGCCGCGCAGCACGTTGAACAGCTGGGGCAGCTCGTCGATGCGGGTACGGCGCATGATGCGGCCCCAGGCAGTGACGCGCGGATCCTGGCGGGAGGCCCAGGCCGGGCCCATCGCCTCGGCGTTCACCTGCATCGAGCGGAACTTGAACAGCGTGAAGGGCCGGCCCTGCAGCCCGACGCGGACCTGGCGGTAGAGGATCGGGCCCGGGCTGGTGAACCAGACCAGCAGGGCAGCCGCCGCGATGACCGGCAGGGTGAGGGCCAGGATGGCGAGGCTGATGGCGATGTCGGCGGTGCGGCGCAGGGCCTGCGCGGCGCGGCCGGGGCGCTCCAGGCCATTGAGCCAGCCGGGGGCGAGCTGGGCGAGGTCGAGGCGGCGGAGCTGCTGTTCGCGGAAGCTCACGTCGTCGAACAGGCGAGGGCGGCTGCCGACACCCAGGGCGGCAGACAGGGTGGCGCGGGCGGGCAGGGCATCATGCGTGACGATGACGCCCCAGATGCGGCGCAGGCGCAGGGCGGGCGGGGTGAGCGAGGCGGCCTCCGCGGGGTCGATCACGCCGGCAAGGCTGAAGAAGCCGCGGCGCATGGAGCGGATGGCGGCCTCGGTCTCGGCGGCCTGGAGCTTGCTGCCGACGATCAGCACGCGGCGGCTGAGCATGCCGCTGCGCAGCACGACACGGAAGCAGAGGCGGGTGATGAACAGCAGCAGGATCCAGGACAGCAGGATCTTCATCGGCCAGAGCGCGTCCTGACCGAGGATGAAGCTGGGGTCGAGGTCGGTGACGACGCTGAGCGCGAGGATGGCGGGGAAGGCGAGGACGCCGGCCACGACGGAATTGACCAGCAGGCGCCGGGTCTGCAGGCAGATCTCCGGGCGGTACATGCCGATCGTCATGGAGATCACGCCGATCGTGAGGGAGAGGATGGCGGCGTGGTTGGCGGTGACGTGGTGCAGGCCGAGAAAACCTTGCGGCACTGCGGTTGCGACGACGTCTCCGGGAAGGAGGAGGATATAGAAAACGAGAAAGCAGAGACTGATCTCGAGAATTCCGAGAACGACCATCTCCAGGGCAACGAATCCGTCAAATAGACGCGCCATGACCCGCTCCTGAAAAATTCCGATCGCCGGGCGGCCAAATGGCGGCCGCTGACGTTTCATAAACACTGAAGGTGTTACCGCGCCCCTGGGCATGCATGCAACAGCCCGCGTGGCAGGGTGCCCCCGTTGCAGCAGGACCGTGCCTGAAAGGACCTTCATGTTCCATTCACATCGCGTTGACTTGCGCAGCGATCGCGCAACGTGCAGTAGCAGGGACATTGGAGCCGCCCGGTGACGGCGGCGGACGCAGATGGGTGCCGTCTCATTTCGAGAGGGGGTTTTGTAAGAAATTGTACGGCATCTCGCCGCAGCACCGGCTGGGCCTCGGATCAGGCGGGGTCAGGAGTGGAGGTGCGCGCGGGTGCATTGCGGGCCAGGCGATTGTTTCCGTCTTCGTCACGCTACCGTGAGCAGGGCGTGGCGGTGCGCGTGAGCCATTCTTTACCGGGGGCGGGGCCACATGGTAGTTTCACATTGCGGCGGAATGGCGCGGCCTGCTGCGGCGGCGCCGTGCAGGCGTCGGTTCGGATGAGGGTGCCCGCGATCATGGGCATGGATTTTCAGGCGTGTAGCTCAAAGGCAGAGCGCTGCTATCACATGGCAGAGGTTGGGGGTTCGATTCCTTCCGCGCCTACCAGTTCCGCGCGTTGGGGTGCATGGCGGGCCCGCCGCGCGCCCGCAGGGCCCTTGGAGCCACTTCCTTCGGCCGGTCGGCCGCACCCTTTGCAGCGAGAGAGCGACATGACATTGAAGCGCCCCGCCCATCGCACTGCCTGGCTGCGCCCCATGATGGCCCTGCCTGCGCTGGTTCTGCTGGCCGCATGTTCCGGCAGCACGCCAGGTGTGGGGCCTGCCTGCCCGGCCCCGGGCAGCGAGGCGGCCGCCGCCCAGATTGCCGCGGCGGGCCGCACGGTGACCACGTCCTCCTACGTGATCGGGGCGGGCGATGCGTTGGGCATCTCTGTCTATCGCGCCCCGGAGCTCAGCATGCCGGGCATTCCGGTGCGGCCGGACGGGCGCATCTCCATTCCGCTGATCCCCGACATCGTCGCCGCCGGCAAGACGCCGACGCAGCTGGGCAAGGAGCTGGAGGAGCGGCTGAAGGAATACGTGCAGGACCCGATCGTGACGGTGATGGTGACAGGCTTCGTCGGCCCGTTCGAACGCCAGGTGAAGGTGGTGGGCGAGGCGACGGAACCGACCGCGATCCCGTACCGCGACAGCATGACCGTGCTTGACGTGATGATCGCCACGCGCGGCCTGACGCGCTATGCTTCGGGCAACAGCGCCAAGATCGTGCGGCGCGTGGACGGCCGGAACGAGGAAATTCCCGTTCGCCTGAACGACCTGATTAAGAGCGGCGACATCTGCCAGAATGTGGAGATGAAGCCGGGCGACACATTGATCATTCCACAGAGCTGGTTCTGAAGCGGGGCTTTTGAAGCATGGAACATCTCCGCGTCCTGGTACGGCGCCAGGCATCGGCGGCTTGGCGGTTTCGCTGGGCGATGGTGGCGTGCACGTGGATCGTATGCGCCATTGGCTGGGTTGCGGTGACGATGATCCCCAACCGCTACGAAGCCAGCGCGCGCCTGTATGTGGAGTCCGACGCGGTGCTGACCCCGCTGCTGCGCGGGTTGGCGGTGGAGAACCAGGTGGGCGGCCAGGTGGACATGCTGCAGCGCACGCTGCTGAGCCGGCCGAACCTGGAGAAGCTGATCGCCAACACGGATCTGGACCTGAAGATTTCCGGTTCCTCGGACCTGGAATCGATGGTCCAGGAGCTGGCCAGCACGATCAAGGTGATGCCGCACACGCGCAACCTGTTCACCATCGCGTATCGCAATGCCAGCCCGAAGCTGGCCTTCGACGTGGTGCAGACGGTGCTGACGACGTTCATCGAGAGCAAGACCGGCGCCAACCGCTCCGAAATGCAGAACGCCACCCTGTTCCTGGAGCAGCAGATCGCCGCCTATGAGCGGCAGCTGCGCGATGCGGAGCGGCGGCGGGCGGATTTCCGCGCCAAGTACATGGACCTGCTGCCCAGCGACATGAACGGCGTGACCCGGCTGGAGACCGCCACGCAGATGGTGCGGGCGCTGCAGGGGGCGCTGCAGGACGAGAACACCAAGCGCGACATGCTGCGCAGCGAAGTGGCCGCGGTGCCGCCGCTGCTGGTGACCGAGACCGACGCGCAGGGCACCGGGCCCGGCAGCCCGCAGGCGCTGCTGCGCAGCCTGACCGGCCCTTCCAAGCAGAAGATGGACGAGGCGCAGGCCCGGTTGGACCAGCTGCTGCTGCGCTATACCCCGAACCACCCGGATGTGGTGTTCACGCGGCGCGAGATGGAGGCGCACCGCGCGAATGCGCTGCGCGAGGCCGAGCAGTTGGCGCGCGACGCGGCCGGCGCCAGCGCCGCCGCTTCGGGTGATGGGACCGCCCCGGCGGCGGGGTCGCGCAGCCGCTCGCAGCCCAACCCGGTGTACGAGCAGCTGAAGGTGCGGCTGGTGGAGGCGGAATCGGCGCTGTCGTCGCTGCAGCGCCAGCTTTCGGATGCCACGCGCGAGCGCAACCGGCTGGAGGAGATCGCTCGCGGCGCGCCCGGGCTGCAGGCCGAGTTCATGAACCTTAATCGCGACTACGACGTCCTGCGCAAGAACTACGAGGAGCTGCTGTCGCGGCGTGAATCGATGCGCATCGCCTCCGCGGCGGAGGCGGATGCCGACAAGATCAAGATCCAGATCATCGACCCGCCGCAGGTGCCGCAGAACGCGGTGGAGCCGAAGCGGGCGCTGCTGACGACCGGCGTGCTGGTGGCGGCACTGGCGCTGGGCGTGGGCCTGGCGCTGCTGCTGGCCCAGTTCGACCAGTCCTTCCATACGCTGGATGAGCTGCGCGACCTGGGGCTGCCGGTGGCTGGCAGCATCTCCATGGTGGCGGTGGCCTCGTCGAGTGCGCGGATCATCTCCGTGGTGTCGTTCACCATGGCGATCGTGTTGCTGCTGGGTGTGTATGGCGGGTTGTTGTTCCGCATTGCCCGGTCGGGGGGGCCGTTCTGATCATGGCAAAGGGACCCGATCACCTCGCTGAACGGCTGGCGGCACGCCTGGGTGGCGTGGGCGGGCTGGGGGCTGCCGCCGAGGGCGGGGAGGCGCGCCGCGCCGCCGCGCCGGCGGCAGGCGATATGCTGCCGCAGCCGCCGCCGGTGGTGGCCGATGTGGCGCCGGAGGCCGACGGGCCGGCCGAGCCGGTGGATGCGGTGCGCGGCGACGGCGACGAGGCCGACCTGCCGCCGCCGCCTGTCGTGGCCGAGGCGACCGCACGGCAGGAGGCGGCGGCCGGCACCATGGTGCTGGAGCGCCCGCGGCGCGAGGGCGGCCGGGACGAGATTGCCCCGGCCCTGGGGGTCAACCTCGACACGATGGTGCCGGCGCCGCTAACGCTCGACCTGGTGTCGCTGGAGCGCGCGGGCATGGTGGTGGGGCGCAAGGCGCGCACCCGCATTTCCGAGGAGTTCCGCGTCTCTGTCGGGCAGGTGCTGCGCGCGGTGCGCGGCAGCTACACGCCCGGGCGCGGGGCCGGAAACCTGGTGATGGTGACCTCCGCCCGGCCGGGCGAGGGCAAGAGCTTCAGCTCGCTGAACCTGGCCGGCAGCATCGCCCAGCACACCCAGCGCGAAGTGTTGCTGGTGGATGTGGACGCCAAGCAGAACGCGCTGTCGGACCAGTTGGGGGTGGGTGATCGCCCCGGGCTGATCGATCTGGCGCTGACGCCGAGCCTGCGCATCGAGGACACGGTGGTGCGCACCGTGATCCCGAACCTGGCCTTCATGCCCGTGGGCGTGCGCCGGGTGGATTCCTTGGAAGGCGGTGCCGAGGGCACGGTGGCCCGGCCGATCACGGCACTGATCGAACGGCTGGGGCGGCGCTTTGCCAACCATATCGTGATCCTGGACGCGCCGCCCTGTCTTTCCACCTCCGATCCCAGCACGATGGCACCCCTGGTGGGCCAGATCGTGATGGTGGTGGAGGCGGAACGGACGCAGCGTTCGGAGGTTCTGGCGGCGCTGGACCTGATCAAGGCCTGCCCGACGATCACGCTGATGCTGAACAAGATCCGGGTGACGACCAGCTACACCTTCGGCGCATATCATTATTTTGGCTCGTACTCCTGAGTCCGGATATAAGGATTCGATACGATGTCCTTGGCATGCCGGGGCATTGTGTTCGCAGAGTAGCCTGATGGATGGAGCCGGCACCATGCAGCACTGCCATGTTGAAGGCTGACCTGATCTGCCCGCCCGGCGGCAGCCGCCGCGCCGGGCGGTGGGCCGTGGCGGGGCTGGCGGCCACCCTGCCGGCCCTGGTGCCAGACGGGGCGGCGCGGGCGCAGCTTCTGCCGCAGATGGGCACCACGGTTGAACTGGGAGATCTCAGGCGCGCCTTCGAGCGGGCCTACGGGCCGGTGGGCGTGGCGCCGGGCCAGCCGAACTGGACCGTAACCCCGAGCATCGACGTGGAGCTCAGGGCCACCGACAACGCCCGAACCCTGTCGTACGCGACCACGGGCAGGGGCCAGCAGAGCGAGTTCGTCACGAACGTGACGCCGAGCCTGCTGATCCAGGGGGCTTCGCAACGGCTGACCGGCTCGTTCTCATTCGCGCCGCAGTTGCGTTTCTACGCGAACGATTCCCGGCAGAACTCGGTCGGCCAGAACCTGAACGGCTCGGCACGGGCCACGATCTTCGAGGACCTGCTGTTTATCAACGCCTCCGCCTACGCCAACGAGATGTCCCGCGCCGGTGGGCTGGGCCAGGGGACGGGCGGCAATATCGCGCGCCAGGACCTGGTGAAGACGAGCAGCTTCTCGTTTGGCCCGGAGATGCGGCATGCCTTCCGCGACTATGGCGTGGCGGAGCTCGCCTACACCTACACCTTCCTGACGCGCAGCGGGCAGAACCTGCGGACCAACACGCCGTTCGCCACGGCGCTGACGCCGGGCGACACGAGCACGAACACCACCCGGGCCTCCTTCACCAGCGGCCAGGAGTTCGGGCGGATCAATTTCGGGCTGAGCGTGCTGCGGATCGACTACGACGGCCCCGGTGCGCTGCGCGGCGCGGCGCGCCAGACCGAGACGCTGGATCTCGGCTACGCCTATACCCATTCGCTGACGCTGCTGGGCCAAGTCGGGCACCAGGACATCCGCTATGGCGGGGTGCGGCCGATCCGGATCAACGACGGGCTGTGGTCGATCGGGCTTCGCTGGAACCCGGATCCCGATACCACGATGACCGCGCGCTTCGGCCACCGCGACGGCGGCACCAACTACTTCTTCGAAGGCAGCACCGCGCCGACCGGGCGCACCCGCGTTTCCGCCAGCTATTCCGAAGGAATGGTGAGCCCGGCCGACGAGCTGCAGGCCAGTCTCAGCCGCTCTCAGGTCGCCGGCCCCGCGCTGGTGGTGGACCCGGTAACGGGCATGCCCGTGCTGGTGACCAACAACTTCGGCGGCACCCAGGGCGGCATTTCGCGCCTGGCGCGCGCCACGGTGAGCGCCGTGCTGCTGCAGGATATCGACACCTTCTCGCTGTCGTTCAACCGCGACGACCGGACCACGCTGAGCGCCGAGATTCCTGGCGCCACGCCTGCGTACACCTATTACAGCACCAGCGTTTCCTGGCAGCGCGAGCTCTCGCCCGGGCTGCGTGGCAATGCAAAGGCGACCTATGGTTCGCGCACCGCCAAGGGCGTGGCAAGCCAGGACATCATGACCTTCACGACGGGTCTGACCTGGGCGCTGTCGGAAACCTTATCGACACGTGCAACCTATACCTATACGCGGGCTGCCTCCCCGCAGCGTGGTTTCAGCTATGAAGGCAGCCTGATCAGCCTGGGGGTGCGCAAGACCTTCTGAGCGCCGGCCCCCTTTCACCCACAGGTCGCCCCGAGCCATGTACGAGCGGTTCTACAACTTCACCGGGATGCCCTTCCAGCTGACGCCGGACAGCCGGTTCTTCTTTGCCAGCCGCGGCCACGGGCGGGCGATTGCGCACCTGATCTACGGGCTGTCGCAGGGCGAGGGGTTCATCATCGTCACCGGCGAGGTGGGGGCGGGCAAGACCACGCTGGTGGAGCGGCTGTGGTCGGAGCTGGACCGCGAGACCTATACGCTGGCGCGGATCAACACCACGCAGGTGAACAACGACGACCTGTTCCGCTTGACCATGGGCGCGTTCGGCATCGAGACCGACGCCACCGACAAGGCCACGCTGATCCGGCTGTTCGCCGACATGCTGGCCGAGCACCGCGCCGCCGGGCGGCGCTGCCTGCTGGTGGTGGACGAGGTGCAGAACCTGACCCTGGCCGCGCTGGAGGAGCTGCGCATGCTCTCCAACATCACCGAGGACGGGCAGGCCAGCCTGCAGACCATCCTGCTGGGCCAGCCGCAGTTCCGGCGCAAGCTTGCCTCCCCCGATCTCGACCAGCTGCGCCAGCGCGTGCTGGCCAGCTACCACCTGGGCCCGCTCTCGGAGGAGGAGACGCAGGGCTATATCGAGCATCGCCTGGCCGAGGTGGGTTGGGAGGGCGATCCGGAATGGACGGCCGAGGCCCATTCTGCCGTCCACCGCCACACCGGCGGCGTGCCGCGCCGGATCAACCGGCTGGCGGCGCGCGTGCTGTTGTATGCGGCGCTGGAGGAGGCGCACCGGATCGAGGCGCGGATGGTGGATGCCACCGCGGAGGAGCTGCATGCCGACCTCGAAGGCGGCGGCGAGGGCGTGGGCGAGACCGAGCTGGGGGCGGAAGTGATCCCGCTGCGCCCGGCGGCCGGCGGCGGCGAGCGGCTGCCCGAGCGCAGCTACCAGGACCTGGTGCGGCGCATCGAGGTGCTGGAGGAAACGGTGGCGCGGCGCGAGCGCGTGTTCCAGCGGCTGATGGATGTGTTCGGCGGCTTCAGCCAGCAGCGGAGCGGATTGTCCTGATGGCCGTGCCCGGCGCCAGGCTGGTGAATGCGATGACGGTGGACGTGGAGGACTACTTCCAGGTGGAAGCCTTCGCCCGCACCGTGCCGCGCGACACCTGGGAGGGGTTTCCGCGCCGGGTGGAGGCGAACACGGACCGCATCCTGGCGCTGTTCGCCGCTTCCGGGGTGCGCGCGACCTTCTTCACCCTGGGCTGGGTGGCCGAGCGGCATCCCGCGCTGGTGCGGCGCATCGTGGCGGCGGGGCATGAGCTGGCCAGCCACGGCCATGGCCACGCCAGGGTGGTGACGCTGTCGGAGGAGCAGTTCCGCCAGGATGTGGTGCGGGCCAAGGCGCTGCTGGAGGATATCGGCGGCGTGGCGGTGGCGGGGTATCGCGCACCGACCTTCTCGATCGGCCCGGCGACGCCCTTTGCCTATCCCGTGCTGGCCGAGACCGGGCATCGCTACAGCTCCTCCATCTATCCGGTGCGGCACGACCTGTATGGCGCGCCGGATGCGCCGCGCTTTGCGCATGCGGTGGCCCAGGGCGCATTGTGGGAGGTGCCGATGACCACGATCCGGATGCGTGGCCAGAACCTGCCGATCTCCGGCGGCGGCTATTTCCGGCTGCTGCCCTATGCCGTGTTCCGCCGCGGGCTGGCCGCGTTCAACCGGGCCGAGGGGCGGGGTGGCATGTTCTACACCCATCCGTGGGAGATCGATCCCGGCCAGCCGCGCATCGGCGGGGCCGGGCGGCTGTCGCGCTTCCGGCACTACCTGAACCTCGCCCGCACCGCGCCACGGCTGGAGCGGCTGCTGCGCGACTTCGCCTGGGGGCGGATGGACGAGGTGTTCCCCGAACTGGCCGCGCCCCCGGCCGCCATGGCATCCGCTGCCTGAACGCCGGACCCCGAGCATGACCCTGCGCCTGCGCCCCTTGGAGGATGCTGCCGACGTTGCCGGGCTGGAGGCGGCCTGGGATGGCTTCGTGCTGGCGCATCCCGAAGGCACCTTCTTCCATCGCGCCGCCTGGCGCCGGGTGATCGCGCGTGCCTTCGGCCATGCCACCCACTATGTGGCGGCAGAACGCGACGGGGCCATCGTCGGCGTGCTGCCGCTGGCCCGCGTGCGCACGCGGCTGTTCGGCGATTCGCTGATCTCGGTGCCGTTCTGCGTCAATGGCGGGCCGCTGGCGGCAGACCAGGAGGCGTTCCAGGCGTTGGTGGCGCATGCCGAAAGCGTGATGCGCGGCGCCGGCGTGCCCGTGCTGGAATTCCGCTTCCTGCATGCCCCGCCGGAAGGCTGGCTGGACGCCGCCGACTGGCCGGTGAGATCGGACCTCTATGTGATCTTCCGCAAGGCCATCAGTGGCGACGACGACGCCAACATGAAGGCGATCCCGCGCAAGCAGCGGGCGATGGTGCGCAAGGGCATCACGGCGGGCCTCGCCTCCGAGATCGACCGCGACACGCGGCGGCTGCACCCGATCTATGCCGAGAGCGTGCGCAACCTGGGCACGCCGGTGTTCCCGAAGCGCTACTTCGACATCCTGATGGAGGCGTTCGGCGAGGATGCCGACATCGTGACCATCCTGGACGGGGCGACACCGATCGCCTCGGTGATGAATTTCTATTTCCGCGACGAGGTGCTGCCCTATTACGGCGGCGGCACAAAGGCGGCGCGCGACCGCTATGCCAACGATTTCATGTACTGGGAGGTGATGCGCCGGGCGGCGGCGCGCGGCTTCCGGCTGTTCGACTACGGGCGCAGCAAGGTCGGCACCGGCGCCTATTCCTTCAAGAAGAACTGGGGGTTCGAGCCGGCGCCGCTGGCCTACCGGTTCCGCCTGGCGCCGGGCGCGTCGATCCCGGACATCAATCCGCTCAACCCGAAATACCGGCTGTTCATCGCCGCCTGGAAGCGTCTGCCGCTGCCGGTGGCGAACCTGCTGGGGCCGCCGATCGTGCGCGGGCTGGGGTGAGATGAGGGAGCTCCTCTTTCTCGCGCACCGCTTTCCGTACCCGCCCGACAAGGGTGAGAAGATCCGCAGCTGGAACCTGATCCGGCACCTGGCGCAGACCTGGCGCGTGCACCTGGGCTGCCTTTCGGTGGATGGGGAGGATGCACGCCACCTCGAGGCCGTGCGCGCGGTGTGCGGGGAGGTGGCGAGCTTTCCGATCTCGCCACGCGGGCAGAAGCTGCGCGCGCTGGCACGGCTGCGGCCGGGGCGGCCGCTGATGGTGGATTATTACGGCCATGCCGGGCTCGCCGCGTGGGTGAAGAAGCTGCTGGCGGAGCGGCCGATCGGGCTCGGCTTCGCCTATTCCACCCCGATGGCGCAGTATTTCGAGGGCGCGAGCATCCCCTGGGTGCTCGACATGGTCGACGTGGACTCGGAAAAATTCGCCGCCTATGGCGCCGAGGGAAGCTGGCCGATGCGCCATGTCTGGGCGCGCGAGGCCCGCACGCTGCTGGCCTATGAGGCGCAGGCGGTGCGGCAGGCGGAGCTGGCGCTGCTGGTGAGCGAGGCGGAATGCCGGCGCTTCGCCACCCTGGCGCCGCAGACGGCCGGGCGGGTGTTCGCGGTGCAGAACGGGGTGGACCTGGACTATTTCCATCCGCGTCACACCTTCGCGCGCCCCTGGGCCGATGATGCGCCGCGCGTGGTGTTCACCGGCCACATGGACTACCCGCCCAATGCCGAGGCCGCGATCTGGTTCGCCGGCCAGGTGATGCCGCTGCTGCGCCGGCTGTCTCCCGCGCCGCGCTTCGCCGTGGTGGGCGCGAACCCGCTGCCCGCGGTGCAGGCCCTGGCGGGGCCGGATATCCAGGTGACCGGCCGGGTGGAGGATGTGCGGCCCTGGGTGGCCCATGCCGCCGTGGCCGTCGCCCCGCTGCGCATCGCCCGCGGCATCCAGAACAAGGTGCTGGAGGCGATGGCGATGGCCCGCCCCGTGGTCGCCTCGCCGCAGGCCTTCGAAGGCGTGGTCGCCACCCCGGGCCGCGACCTGCTGGTGGCCGACGGGGCGGAGGCGATGGCCCAGGCGGTCGGCGCGGTGCTCTCCGATGGCCATCCCGCCCTGCCGGCCGCCGCCCGCGCGGCCATGGAAGCCTCCTATGCCTGGGAGGCGACGCTGGCGCGGCTCGACGATCTGATGGACAGCCTGCCGCAGGTGCGGGAAAACCCGGCCGCCGCCCACCCCGCCCGCCCGACCATGCCCGAGGAGGCCACCCCATGAGCGCCCGCTCCCTGCCCGCCGACCTGTCGCCTGATGCGGGCCGGATCGCGGCCGATGCCGGGCCGGCGCTGGTGGCGGGCCTGGCCGTGCTCGGCCTGCTGTTCCACGAAGAGGCGATGGCGGCGGTGAAGGTGTGGAACGACTCCACCGCCTATTCCCATTGCTGGTTCGTGCTGCCGATCGCGCTCTATCTCGCCTGGGAGCGGCGGCACAATCTGGCCGGGCTGCGGGTGGAGCCGCTGCCCTGGCTCGGCCTGCTGGCGATCCCCGGCGTGGCGGTCTGGATGGCGGCCGAGCGCATGGGCATCATGGAAGGCCGCCAGCTGGTGGCGATGAGCTTCGTGCAGCTGCTGTTCCTCACCGTGCTGGGCTGGCGGGTGTTCTGGGCCATGTCCGCCCCGCTGCTTTACCTGTATTTCCTGGTGCCCTTCGGCGCGTTCCTGACGCCGTACCTGCAGTATTTCACCCTGCAGTTCAGCCTGGCGGGGCTGACGGTGCTGGGCGTGCCGTTCTACGCCGATGCCTTCCTGATCGAGACGCCCTCCGGCCGGTATTTCGTCGCCGAGGCCTGCGCCGGGCTGCGCTTCCTGATCGCGGCGATCGCCTTTGGCGTGCTGTATGCCTGCCTGATCTACCGCAGCTACCACAAGCGGGCGCTGTTCATGGTGGCCTCCATCGTGATCCCGATCGTGGCCAACGGCTTCCGGGCGCTGGGGATCGTGATGCTGGGCGAGGCGCTGGGCAGCGCGGAGGCGGCGGCGGCGGACCATATCCTGTACGGCTGGATCTTCTTCTCGATCGTGATCCTGCTGCTGATCCTGGCCGGGATGCCCTTCCGCGAAGACTCGGTCACGACGGTGCGCGAAGTGGCGCCGGCGGAGCGGCTGCCGGGGGCCCGCCTGCGCGCCGTGGCGGCGGCTGTGCTGGTGGCGGCCTTCGCGGCCAGCGCCGCCAGCGCCTCCGCCTTTCTGGACCAGCGGGCGATGCCGGTGGCCGAAGTCACCCCGCCCTCGCTGCAGCCGGCATTGGGCTGCCTCGCCGCCGGGCCCGTGGTGCACACCCCGCCCGGCACGCCGGGGGCGGTGGATCCGCAGGGCAGCCGCAGCGTGGCGGAGTTCGTGTGCGGCCCGGTGCGGCTGACGATGACGGTGCAGGTGTTCTCCACCCGCGCCAACCCGTCGGCCATCGCGCAGGCCCGGCGCAGCCTGGCGCGCGAGGACCTGGCCGACGAGATGGAGTTCGGCGCGCTCGATGTGCCGGGCCAGGGCAACTGGCGCCTGGCCACCAGCGCCAACCCGGCGGCGATGGCGGCAACCCGGCTGTGGCTGGATGGCACGCCAAGCCGCGGCGGGCTGGCCGAGCGGATCCGCCAGGCGCGCAACAGCGTGGCCGGCGCGGATGCGGCGCCGGTGCTGGTGTCTGCCGCGGTGCACTTCCCGCGCAGCCCGATCGGAACGCGCGAGCGCGAATGGGCGCAGCAATTGCTGGCGGGGTTCCTGGGCGCGCAGGCGGGGCTGGAAGAGCAGATCGCCAACCTCGCGCGGGCGGCGGCAGGAAGCTAAGCGCGTTTTTTTTGAAAAAAAGAACCAAAAAACTTTTATTCATTTGAGCTCGATGGTTCCACCGGAAACGAACAAAAGTCTTTTTGCTTCTTTTTCTTCAGAAAAAGAAGACTCTTGCTTTCATGCCACCCCGTCATGCGCAAACAACGAAGGCGCCCCACCCGTGTGGACAAACACCACATGCTCGTCCGCGCGCCAGCGCCCGGCCTGGACCAGCGCGATAAGGCCCGCCAATCCCTTGGCGGAATAGACAGGATCCAGCACCAGCGCTTCCTGCCGGGCGGCGAGGCGCAGCGCTTCCAGCGTGGCGGCATGCGGCACGCCATAGGCTGGGCCGGCATGGCCGGCGACCACTTCCAGCGTGCGGGGATCGAAGGGCAGGCCAAGCAGGTCGGCCGCGCCGATGGCGTAGCGGGCGACGTCGGCGCGCACGCGGTCTGGCTCCGCGTCGATGTCGATGCCCACGATCTCGGTCCCGGGCAGGCAGGCGGCGCCGGCCACGGCGAGGCCGGCCTGGGTGGCGCCGCTGCCGGAGCAGAACACGATGGCGCCCGGGGTAACCCCCTGCGCGGCGCATTGCCCGGCGATTTCCAGCGCGCAGGAGGCGTAGCCCACGGCGCCGAGCGGGCTGGAGACGCCGTAGGGCACGAGGAAGGGGCGGCGCCCCTCGGCGCGCAGGGCTTCGACCAGGGCGGCGATGGCGCCGTTGCGGTCGCCGGTCCAGGGCACGTCGTGCAGCGTGGCGCCGAACAGGCGGTTGAGCAGGGCGTTGCCGGAGGTGGCATAGGCCGGCCCCTGCGGCGCAACCCGGCCGTGATACACGGCGAGGTGGCAGGCGAGGCCGAGCTGGGCGGCGGCGGCGGCCAACTGGCGCTGGCTGTTGGATTGCACAACGCCGCCGGAAACCAGCGTGTCCGCGCCCTGTTGCACCGCCTCATGCAGCACGAGGTCCAGCTTGCGCAGCTTGTTGCCGCCCAGCCCGCGGCCGCAAAGATCCTCGCGCTTCACCCACAGGCGCGGGCCGCCGAGATGGGCGGAGAGGCGGGGCATCGGCTCCAGCGGCGTGGGCAGGTTGGTCAGGCCGAGGCGGGGGAAGCGGGCCAGGCGCTGGGCCAGGCCGGCGGCCACGCTCATGCCGGCAGAAGGCCCACGGCATGCTCCAGCATGGAGAGCGGCACCTCGAAGGGCGCACCGGGCGCGGCGATGCCAGGCGCTTCGCCCACCACGTAGCCGTAGCGCAGGCCGCAGACGGAGGCGAGCGACCAGAACAGCGGCGAGGGGTCGGCGGGGCCGAGCAGTTCCAGCACCGCGGCGCCGTCCGGGCAGAAAGCGCATTCGGCCAGGGCGCTGCCCTGGGCGGCGACGACCGCGCTGGCGTTGCGCAGCAGGGCGATGCGCTCGGCCAGCGACGTGCGGTCGGCATCGACCAGGGTGAAGCCGCGGGTGGCCAGGGTGGCGGCCACCAGCGGCTCGTTGCGCAGCCTGGAAGCGGATTCCTCTGATTGCAGGTAAAGCCGCCGCGGCCCGGGCGGTGCCATGGGCACCAGGGCCGCCAGCGCCTGGGCGGCGTTGCGGGCCAGGGGCGAGACCTCGGCCAGGCCGAGCCGGCCGGTGGCGACGAGGTTGGTGCAGGCCACCGGCTCCTCCGCCAGCCAGTCGGCCGCAGCGGCGAGGTTCAGCAGGGCCAGCATCTCCTCCAGCCAGGGGGCACGGGCGGCCTGGGGCAGCAGCACGCGCAGCTCCGGGTGCTGGCGGCGCAGCCGGGCGGCGGTGACGAGGCGCGGCAGCAGGGTGAGCACGCCATGCGGGTCGCTCTCCCAACCCGGCCCGAAGGCGAGCAGGGACTGGGCCGCGATGGTCCGGCGCGGGGCGGCGGGTGCGGGCGGTGGGGGCTGTGGCAGCGTGTCGGCCAGGGCGAGGCCCTGATACAGCACGGTGCCGCTGCAGCCCAGCACGATGGCCTGGTCCAGCTGGGCGATCATGGCCGCGGGCAGGGCGTAGCGGCCGGCGTCCGGGCGCAGCAGCGCGGCCCCCTGGGGGGCGATGCCGGGGTCGATGGCGGTGGCGAAGAAGGGTGGCGTGCGCACCACCTCGGCGGCGGGGTGCAGTTCCGCCATGTGCGGCAGGGCGCCGGAGACGCGCAGCGCCGCCAGGTCGGGGCCCGGCGCCACGGGCGGGGCGGCGGGCGCGGCGGGGGCCGGCTGCAGGTGCCAGTCCAGCCATTCGTCGAAGCTGCGCTCGGCCTCGCCCTGGCGGTAGCGCAGGGTGGGGCTCCACCAGGCCAGCCCGAAATGCGCGGCCACCGCTTGGTGCACCGGCGCCTGCTGGTCAGCAAAGACGGCGGCGAGCCCCGGCAGCACGGCGGCGAGGCGGGCATCGTGGCTGCCGGTGCCCAGGGCGGCGATGGCGGGGTGGCCCAGCAACTGGGACATCGCCACGGCCAGCAGCGGGGCCGCGGGATGGAGGGCGCTGTGGAACAGCCGCTCCTGCCGGAAGCGGGCGAGCACGTATCCGGCCAGATGGATGTCGCAACCCTGCTCGCGGCGGAACATCTCCCGCGCCACGAAGGCGTGCATGCGGTCGAGGTCCACCAGGGTACCGAGCGCCACGGCATTGTAGGCGTCCCGGCGGCCCGAAGGCGGGGCGGCGCTGCGCAGCACGCGAAGGGCGATGCGGTCGCCGAACGCGGCCGGCACGCCGGGCAGCGCCCCGCGCGGCGGGTGCTCGGCGGCGAGCGGCCACAGGCTCTCGAATTCCAGCCGGGGCAGGGTGACCAGCGCGCAGCCGGGCGGCAGCAGGGCGCGCTCGGCCGGATCCAGCGCACCGGCCTCAGCCAGCACCACGGCGGCGCGGGCCAGTACATCAGGCGCGGCACGCGGGCGACCGCCGGGCAGGGTGGGGCAGAGATGCAGCTCCACCGCCTCCGCCAGGCCGGGCACGGCGCCCAGCAGCTCCACCAGGGCGCCCACCACGTGGCCGCCGATGCCGAGAAGGGCGGGACGGCTCATGTCGGCGTGGTCAGCGGGTGGGGCGGGGCGGGGTCTGGCTGTAGTCGTAGAAGCCGCGGCCGGATTTGCGGCCAAGCCAGCCGGCCTCGACATACTTCACCAGCAGCGGGCAGGGCCGGTACTTGCTGTCCGACAGGCCCTCGTAGAGCACCTGCATGATCGAAAGGCAGGTATCCAGCCCAATGAAGTCGGCCAGTTCCAGCGGCCCCATCGGGTGGTTGGCGCCGAGCTTCATCGCGGTATCGATCGCCACCACGGAGCCGACGCCCTCGTACAGCGCGTAGACCGCCTCGTTGATCATCGGCACCAGGATGCGGTTCACGATGAAGGCGGGGAAATCCTCGGACACCGCCGTGGTCTTGCCCAGCGTGCGCGACAGCGCCTGGATGGCCTGGAAGGTCGGCTCGTCCGTGGCGATGCCGCGGATCACCTCCACCAGCTTCATCACCGGCACCGGGTTCATGAAGTGCATGCCGATGAACTTCTCGGGCCGGTCGGTGCTGGCGCCAAGGCGGGTGATGGAGATGGAAGAGGTGTTGGAGGCCACCATGGCCGAGGGCTTCAGGTGCGGCACCAGTGTCTTGAACACGGCGCGCTTCACCTCTTCCTTCTCGGTCGCGGCTTCGATCACGAAGTCGCAGTCGCCGAAGGCGGCATAGTCGGTGCTGGGGGTGATGCGCGCCAGGGCCTCCAGCTTGTCCAGCTCGGAGATCAGGGTGCGGTTCACCTGGCGGTCCAGGTTGCGCCCCATCACGGCCATGGCGCGGTCCAGCGCATCCTGCTTCACGTCCAGCAGCACCACCGGAAAGCCGGCGAGCGCGCAGACATGGGCGATGCCGTTGCCCATCTGGCCGGCGCCGATCACGCCGACCGTCCGGATCACAGGCATCTCGGCGCTGGCCGCCGCGGAGTCAGACGCGGCGGCCGGCGCCTGGACGTTCATCAGCCGCGCTCCAGCTCGGCGGCGAGCTCGGGCAGGGCCTGGAACAGGTCGGCGACAAGGCCGTAATCGGCCACCTGGAAGATCGGCGCCTCCTCGTCCTTGTTGATGGCGACGATCACCTTGCTGTCCTTCATCCCGGCCAGATGCTGGATGGCGCCGGAAATGCCGACGGCCACGTACAGCTCGGGGGCCACGATCTTGCCGGTCTGGCCCACCTGGTAGTCGTTCGGCACGAAGCCGGCATCGACGGCGGCGCGCGAGGCACCCACGGCCGCACCCAGCTTGTCCGCGATCGGGTCGAGCAGCTTGAAGTTCTCGCCGTTCTGCATGCCGCGGCCACCGGACACCACCACGCGGGCGGCGGTCAGTTCCGGGCGCTCGCTCTTGGAAAGCTCGGCCGAGATCCACTTGGAAACCACGGGCGCATCCACCGAGGGCGCTGCCTCGATGCTGGCGGACCCGCCCTCGCTCGCCACCGGGTCGAAGCTGGCGGCGCGCACGGTGATGACCTTCTTGGCGTCGCTGCTCTTCACCGTCGCCATCGCGTTGCCCGCATAGATCGGGCGCACGAAGGTGTCGGCATCCACCACGCCGGCGATGTCGCTGATCGGCTGGCTGTCCAGCAGGGCGGCCACGCGCGGCATGATGTTCTTGCCGATGGCGGTGGTGGCGGCCATCAGGTGCGAGTAGGCCGGCGCGAGCGCCAGGATCAGCGCGGACATCGGCTCGGCGAGGTTGTTCGCATAGGCCGGCGCGTCGGCCAGGATCACCTTGGAAACGCCAGGCAGCTTGGCGGCGGCGTCGGCTGCGGCCTGCACGCCGGAACCGGCCACCAGCGCATGCACCTCGCCCAGCTGGGCGGCGGCGGCGACGGCGGAACGGGACGGCTGCTTGATCAGCCCGCCCTCGTGGTCGATCAGGACAAGAGCGGTCATTCTCAGATCACCTTGGCTTCGTTGCGCAGCTTCTCAACCAGCTCGGCCACCGAGCCGACCTTCTTGCCGGCCTGGCGCTTGGCCGGCTCTTCCACCTTCACCACCGTTAGGCGCGGGGTGGGGTCCACGCCGAGATCGGCGGGCTTCATGGTGTCGATCGGCTTCTTGCGCGCCTTCATGATGTTCGGCAGCGACGCATAGCGCGGCTCGTTCAGGCGCAAATCGGTGGTGATGATCGCGGGCAGGGTCAGCACCACGGTCTCCAGCCCGCCATCCACTTCGCGGATCACGGTCATGCTCTCGCCCTCGATGGTCACCTTGCTGGCGAAGGTGCCCTGGGACCAGCCGAGCAGGGCGGCGAGCATCTGGCCGGTGGCCGACATGTCGTCGTCGATCGCCTGCTTGCCGAGGATGATCAGGCCGGGCTGCTCCTTGTCGGCGATCGCCTTGAGCATCTTGGCGACGGCCAGCGGTTGCAGGTCGGCATCGGATTCCACCAGGATGCCGCGATCGGCGCCCATGGCGAGCGCGGTGCGGATGGTTTCCTGGCAGGCGGCCACGCCGAGGGAGACGGCGATGATCTCGGTGGCGGCGCCCTTTTCCTTCAGGCGCACGGCTTCTTCCACCGCGATCTCGTCGAACGGGTTCATCGACATTTTCACGCCGGCGGTTTCCACGCCCGTGCCGTCGGATTTCACCCGAACCTTGACGTTGTAGTCGACCACCCGCTTGACGGGGACAAGGATTTTCATGGGCTCTCGTGCCGTTTCCTGGATGTGTGCGGAACGTCCGCCGGTCGTCGGAAAAAGGCCGCGCCCGTGCGTTCGCACCTGCGAAATCGATGAGCCGGACCATAGTGGGGGGCTTGCACGGGTGTCAAACGCCGCCAGGGCAGGGCTGGATGCTGCGTTTGCAGGCGCGCCGCGCTCAGGCCCTGGAGATCAGCAACAGCAGGCCGAACAGGGCCAGCGCCACGAACTGCAGGCCGATGCGCGCCTGCATCAGCCGGTTCTGGCGGGTGCCGTCGGTATTGCGGGCCAGGCCGACCAGGCCGGCGAACAGCACGCCGAGCGTGGCGAGCATGGCAAGAACAACCAGGATCATCAGCGCTGTCTTCATGCGCGTTAGCTACGCACGCGGGCGCGAAGGCGGCAACGCTTATCCATCGGGGCTGCCCGGCGCCGGCCTGCGGGTTGACGGATCACGCAACGGCCCAACGCCGGCATTGACACCGCCCGGTGTGCCATGATGGGGCTAGCGGCATGAGACCGAACCCCACTGCCCGCGCCTGGCCTGCCCTGCTGGCCTGGCTTGCCATGGCTTTGATGGCCCTGGCCGGCCCGGCCCTCGCCCAGACCCAGCCAACCCCCACGGTCACGCCACAGCAGGCACAACAAGCGCTGGAGATCCTGCGCGACCCGCAACGCCGCGCAGAGATCCTCTCCGTGCTGGAAACGCTCGCCCGCGCTGCACCGGGCGGCGCGGGGGCAGGCCGCCCCGCCGCTTCCCCGTCCCAGCCCGCCCCAGGCACGCGCCCGGCCGCCGCCCCGGTGGAGGAGACCAGCGCGGCAGACTCCGGCCCCGCGACGCCCCCCGGCGCCGCCCCTGCGCCCGCCCCGGCCCCCGCGCCGGCCCCAGCGGCCCCTGATGCAGCGCAATTGGCGCCAGACAGCCTGGGCGCGCAGGTGCTGATGGGCCTGTCGGACCGGCTGGCCTCGCTGTCCGAGGAGATCGTGCTGGCGGTGCAGACGGTGATCAGCTTCCCGCTGATCGTGCTGTGGCTGGTGCAGCTGGCCGGCGATCCCGGCCGGCAAAGCCTGATGCTGGACACGCTGTGGCGGCTGGCGCTGGTGATGGGCACCGGGCTCGCCGCGGAATGGCTGGTGGCCCGCTCCCTGCGCCCCCTCTACCGCCGCCTGGCCGAGCGGGTGCCCGCCGGGCCCGTGCCCGCCGCGGCCGAGGAGGTGGGGGAAGGGGCGGATGCCGCCCGGCCCTCCACCCGGCTGGAGAACGAGGCGCGACAATCCGCGCGCATCTGGGGCCGGGCGCGCCGCCTGGGTGCGGGGCTGCGCCGGGTGCCGTTCGGCGTGGCGGCACTCGCGCTGGACCTGCTGCCGATGCTGGCCGTGCTCGCCACCGGCTACATCCTGGTCGGCGGCGTGTTCGGCGACCAGCCCACGCCGCGGCTGGTGATCCTGGCCGCGATCAACGCCTATGTCGTCTATCGCCTGCTGAACGGCATGGTGGGCATGCTGGTGGCCCCGCGGGAGAAGCGCATGCGCCTGCTCCCGGTGTCGGACGAGGTGGCGTCCTACGTGGCGCTGTGGGCCCGGCGCGGCACGGCGGTGGGCATCTTCGGCTACGCCACCATCGAGGCCGGGCTGCTCTTCGGCCTCTACCGCCTGGCGCATGACGCGCTGGTGAAGCTGCTGTTCCTGGCGCTGGCCAGCTTCGTGGTGGCGATCATCCTGCAGCAGCGTGCCGCCGTGGCCGCGCGCATCCGCCCGGCGGAGGAAGCCGAGGGGCTGGTGCCCCGCGCGCGGGCGATGCTGGCCCCGGTCTGGCACGTGATCGCCGTGATCTACGTGGCTGCCCTGTGGTTCGTGCTGGCGCTGGAAGTACCGCGCGGCTTCACCCGGCTGCTGATGGTCTCGGTGCAGACCGCCGCCGTGCTGGGGCTGGCGCGCGTCGCGCTGATCCTGGCCCTGGGCGGGCTGCACCGGCTGCTGCACGCCCAGGCGGATGATGATGCGGCGGAGCGGCGCATCGGCGTGGCCGGCCGGCTGGCCACCTACGAGCCGATCCTGCGCGCCGTGCTGCGGGTGGTGGTGGTCACGCTGGCCGTGCTGGGCCTGCTGGAGGCCTGGGGCCTGCCGGTGGCCGGCTGGTTCCTGCGCGCCGAGCTCGGTGCCAGGCTGCTGCGCACGCTGGGCTCCGTGGCACTCACCATCGCGCTGGCGGTGGGGGTGTGGGAGATCGCGAACCTCGCCATCGAGCGCCACCTGGCCGGCCTCGCCGCCAGCGCCCAGGCGGCGCGCTCCGCCCGGCTGCGCACCCTGCTGCCCATGTTCCGCTCCGCCCTGCTGGTGGCGATCTGCGTCTTCGTCGGCCTGATCGTGCTGTCGGAGATCGGCATCAACATCGCCCCGCTGCTGGCCGGCGCCGGCGTGTTCGGCGTGGCGCTGGCCTTCGGCAGCCAGCGGCTGGTGCAGGATGTGATCACCGGCCTGTTCCTGCTGCTGGAAAACACCATGCAGGTGGGCGACGTGGTCACTTTGGGCGGCATGAGCGGCACGGTGGAGAACCTTTCCATCCGCACCATCCGCCTGCGCGCCATGGACGGCTCCATGCATATCGTCCCGTTCAGCGCGGTCACCACCGTCACCAACCAGACGCGCGACTTCGGCTACGCCGTGGTGGATGTGAGCCTGAGCCTCAACGAAGACCCGGAGCGCATCGGCGGCATCCTGCGCGAGGTGGCCGCCGAGATGCGCAAGGAGGACAAGTGGACCACCGCGATCAGCGCCGACCTGGAGGTGCTGGGCATCGACCGCTTCATCGACAACGCCCTGGTCCTGCGCATCCGCATCCGCACCACGCCGAGCCAGCGCTGGGCGGTGGGCCGGGAGCTGAACCGCCGCATCAAGCAGCGCTTCGACGCAACAGGCATACAAAGCCCGATGACCAGCCACCGCGCCCTGTCCCCGCCGCACCAGGTGGATGAATCGAGTGGTTGATACCAAACGCCTGAAATGCCGACACTTCCGGCATTTCAGGCGTTTGGTATCGCGCGCCGGGCTGGCCGGTGGCGGCGCGCAAAGCCAAGAGTCATGTCGGCCGCCATCGACCGATCCTT
>JBIKOJ010000151.1:0-13318 GCA_044358135.1 Acetobacteraceae bacterium
GCTCAGCACAATGCCCGGCGGGCAGCCATCGACCACGCCGCCGATCGCAGGGCCATGGCTTTCGCCCCAGGTGGTGACGCGGAAGAGGTGGCCGAAGGTATTGTGGGACATTCAGGCGAGCCCAAGAAAGGAAGGATCTTCTTTTTTTGAAAAAAAAGAAGCAAAAAAACTTTCAAAAGTTTTTTGGTTCTTTTTTTCAAAAAAGAACGCGCTTCCCTTACTCATGCACCACCGAGATATCCGGCGCATCCGGGTTCTTCATCCCAACCGAATGGTAGCCGGCATCCACGTGGTGCACTTCCCCGCTTACCCCGCGGGAGAGGTCGCTGACCAAATAGAGCCCGGCCCCGCCCACGTCGTCGATCGTCACGTTGCGGCGCAGCGGGGAGTTGTATTCGTTCCAGCGCAGGATGTAGCGGAAATCGCCGATCCCGCTGGCCGCCAGGGTGCGGATCGGACCGGCGGAGATGGCGTTCACCCGGATGCCGTTCGGCCCGAGATCGGCGGCGAGATAGCGCACGCTGGCCTCCAGCGCCGCCTTGGCCACGCCCATCACGTTGTAGTGCGGAATGACCCGTTCGGCCCCCAGGTAGGTCAGCGTCACCATGGAACCGCCATCGTTCATGATCGCGGCCGCCCGCTTGGCCACGGCGGTGAAGGAGAAGCAGGAGATGTCCAGCGCCTGCAGGAACACGTGGCGGGGCGTATCCACGTAACGGCCACGCAGGAAGTTCTTGTCGGCAAACCCGATGGCATGCACCAGGAAATCCAGCTTGCCCCAGCGTTCCTGGATCGCGGCGAAGGCGGTGTCCATGCTGGCGTCGTCGGTCACGTCGCAGGGCAGCACAATGTCGCTGCCGACGCTTTCCGCCAATGGTTTCACGCGCTTGCCCAGCGCCTCCCCCTGGTAGGTGAAGGCGAGTTCGGCGCCCTGGGCGGCGCAGGCGGCCGAGATGCCCCATGCGAGGGACATGTTGTTGGCAACGCCCATGATCAGCCCGCGCTTGCCCGCCAGAAGGGTTCCCTTCGGCGGCGGCGGCGGGGCGGCTTCGGTCTCTGGCATGGGGAATCCTGCTTTCGGCCTGGGTTTCCGGGCCTGTGGTGACACAGGGCGCATGCGGCGGGCAAGTGCCCGGGGTGCACAACGCGCCCTTGGCGAATGCGCGGGGCGGAGTCATCTGTTGCGGATCGAAGGAGCACACGCGATGTCCGACGCCGCCCTGAGCGTACCGTTCGCCCAGTTCGCCACCTGGCTGAAGGAGGCGGAAGCCAGCGAGCCCAACGATCCCAATGCGATGACGCTGGCCACCGCCACCCCTGATGGCCGCCCCTCGGCGCGCACCGTGCTGCTGAAGGGCTGGGACGAGGGGGGGTTCGTCTTCTACACCAACCTGCAAAGCCGCAAGGGCGGGGAGCTGCTGGCCAACCGCCAGGCCTGCCTGCTGTTCCACTGGAAAAGCCGCCGCCGCCAGATCCGCATCGAGGGCCCGGTGGTGGATGCCACCCAGGCGGAAGCCGACGCCTACTACAACTCCCGCCCCCGCATCTCCCGCCTCGGTGCCCACGCCTCCGACCAGTCCCGCCCGCTGGCGGACCGCTCGGTGCTGGAGGCCCGGCTGGCCGAGGCGGAGAAGAAATATCCCGGCGAGGACATCCCTCGCCCGGAATACTGGTCCGGCTTCCGGGTGATCCCGAAGATGATCGAGTTCTGGCAGGACATGCCGTTCCGCCTGCACGACCGCAGCGTGTACACCCGCGTGGGCGACGGCTGGACCGTGCAGAAGCTGTTCCCCTGATCCCTCCGGAACAGGCGGCCACCGCCGCCCTGCTCGCCACCCTCGCCGGCGCGGCGCCGGTGGAGACGCATATCTCCGCCGTTTTCCTCGGCACCGACACGGTGTGGAAGCTGCGTAAGGCGGTGAAGCTGGCCTTCGTGGATTTCACCACGCTCCCCGAGCGCGAACGCACCGCCCGGCGCGAACTGGAGCTGAACGCGCCCAACGCGCCGGGAATGTATCGCGACGTGGTGCCGGTGGTGCGGGCGACGGATGGCACGCTGGCGCTGGGCGGCACGGGCGAGGTGGTGGACTGGGTGGTGCGCATGGCGCGCGTGCCCGAGGGCGACTTCCTCGATACCATGGCCGCGCGCGGCGGGTTGGATGACATGCTGCAGGATGCGCTGGCCGACGAGGTGGCCCGCCTGCACGCGCGCAACCCGGTGGTGGCGCGCGACCAGGCGGCGGCGCTGCGGTGGGTGGCCGAGGGCAATGTGCGCTCGGCACGGCAAGCCGGGCTTGAACCGTCGGCGGTTGAAGCCTGGCTGGGCGGCATGGTCGCGGCACTCGACCGCCACGCGGATGGGCTGCAGGCGCGTGGCGCGGCGGGGTTCGTGCGGCGCATCCATGGCGACCTGCACCTGGGCAATCTGTGCCTGTGGCACGGCGCCCCGGTGGCCTTCGATGCGCTGGAGTTCGACGAGGGGCTGGCGACCTTCGACGTCGGCTACGACCTTGCCTTCCTGTTGATGGACCTCGACGTGCGCGTCGGCCGCGCCGCCGCCAACCGGGTGATAAACCGCTACCTGGCCCGCACCGGCGACTGGGCGCTGGTGCCCCTCCTGCCGCTCTGGCTTTCCATGCGCGCCATGGTGCGCGCCCATGTGGAGGCGGCGCGCGGCCGCCCCGCCGAGTCGCGCCGTTACCTCGACCACGCCCTGGCCAGCCTCGCCCCGGCCCCTGCCTGCGCGGTGGCGATCGGCGGGCTGCCCGGCTCCGGCAAGTCCACTGTGGCCCGCGCCCTGGCCCCCGGCCTCGGCGCCGCGCCGGGTGCGGTGATCCTGCGCAGCGACGAGGTCCGCAAGCGCCGCTTCGGCCTTGCGCCCGAGCAGAAACTGGGCCCAAACGGCTACACGGCCACGGCCAGCGAGGCCGTCTTCGCCGAGATCGCCGAGGCCGCCCACAGCATCGCTGCAGGCGGGCACAGCGTGATTGCCGACGCCACCTACATGGACCCCGCCCATCGCGCCCGGCTCGAAGCCGCCCTGGCCGGCCTGCCCTTTCTCGGCGTCTGGCTCGATGTGCCCCTGCCCGAGCTGGAACGCCGCGTGGCCGCCCGCACCGGTGATGCCTCCGATGCCGACCTCGCCATCCTGCGCCGTGCCGCCCGCGCCGGCGCCTCCGCCGGCACCTGGCTGGCGGTCGACGGCACCGGCACGAACGAAGCCGCCGCCGCAATCGCTGCCACGCTTGCGATACGATCCCGGACGGCCCACATATAGCGGGCTGGAGAAGGGAGTCCGTGCGATGGCCATCCGCAAGCTGCTGCTGCCGCTGACCGGTACCGCCGCCGGGGAGGCGGCACTCGATACCGCCGTGCGCATCGCGCGCATCTGGAACGCCCATGTCACCGCGCTGCATGTGCGCGTGGACAGCCGGGACGTCGCCCCGCTGGCCGGCGAAGGCCTGTCCGGCGCGATGATCGAGGAAATGATGTCTGCCACGGAAAAGGAGAGCAACGAACGCGCCCGCGCGGTGCGCGCGATGTTCGACCGCTACGTGACCGAGAACCACGTGCCCGTGGGCGAGGCCCGGCTCCATGAAATGAGCGCCAGCTTCGCCACCGTGGTGGGCCGCGAGGAAGACCTCGTCGCCCAGCAGGCCCGCCTGGCCGACCTCACCGTGGTGCCGCACCCGGAGGCGGGCGAGGATGTCTCCTCCTCCGACGCGCTGCACGCCGTGCTGTTCGATAGCGCCCGCCCGGTGATGATCGCCCCGCTCGTCGCCCCCGCCCGGATCGGCACGCGCATTTGCATCGCCTGGAACGGCACCGCCGAATCCGCCGCCTCCGTGCAGGCCGCGCTGCCCTGGATGCAGCAGGCCGAGGCGGTGCGCGTGCTCACCGCCGACGAATACCACCGCCGCGGCCCTGGTGCGGCCGACCTGCTCAGCTACCTCGCCCTGCACGGCATCACCGCCGACACCGCGGTGTTCCGCCCGATCGACCGCGAGGTGGGTGCCGGCATGCTACGCGCGGCGAAGGATTTCCAGTGCGACCTGCTGAGCATGGGCGCCTACTCCCACTCCCGCCTGCGCCAGCTCATCCTCGGCGGCGTTACCCGGCACGTGCTGGAAAACGCCGACCTGCCGGTGATGATGACCCGCTAGCCGGACCCACCGGCTGATGTTCGGCGTGGACGACCCAGCCACGGTCGCCGCCGTCCGCGCCTATGTGAAGCTGATGCGCGCCCAGCGCGGCGTGGTCGCCAGGCTGGAACCGGCGCTGGCCGCCTGCGCGCTCACGCTCACCCAGCTCGGCGTGCTGGAGGCGGTGCTGCATCTCGGCCCCCTCCCCCACCGCGAACTCGGCCGCAAGCTGCTCACCTCCCCCGGCAACCTCACGGACGTGGTGGACAAGCTGGAAAAGCGCGGCCTCGTCACCCGCGTGCGCGCCGAGCAGGACCGCCGGCAGGTGCGCGTGGAACTCACCGAAGCCGGCCGCGCCCTGATCGAGGACATCTTCCCCCGCCACGCCGCCGACATCGCCCACGCCATGGGCGGCCTCACCCTCGCGGAACTGGAAACGCTAGGCCATCTCCTGCGCAAGCTGGGCACCACCGACCCGGGGGCTTGAACCCGCCGCTTCGGCGCACTACTTCATCGTCGAATTGTTCGATACCGAACAACCAATCGACAGGAGAGCCCGATGATCCAGGTGCAGCCCTTCGCCAACCTCGGCCGCTTCCGCAACGACTGGCTCAACGCCCGCTACCACTTCAGCTTCGGCGACTACCGCGACCCCACCCGCATGGGCGCCGGCGCGCTGCGCGTGTGGAACGACGACGAGATCGCCGCCGGCACCGGCTTCGACCCCCACCCCCACCGGGACATGGAGATCGTGACCTACGTGCGCGAAGGCGCCATCACCCATAAGGATTCGCTGGGCAACGAAGGCCGCACCGAAGCCGGGGACGTCCAGGTGATGCACGCCGGCAGCGGCATCGTCCACGCCGAATACAACAAGGAATCCACCGCCACCCGCCTGTTCCAGATCTGGATCATCCCCGGCAAGCGCGGCGCCCAGCCCGGCTGGGGCACCCGCCAGTTCCCCCGCCAGGGCGGCGGCCTGGTGGCGCTGGCCGATGGCCGCACGGTGGCCGACGGCTCCGCCCTGCAGCTCAACGCCGACGCCGCCGTGCTCGCCGCCACGCTGGAAAAGGGCCAGTCCGTCACCCACGCCCTGCCCCCCGGCCGCGTCGCCTACCTGGTGCCCTCCACCGGCAGCGTCACCGTGAACGGCACCAAGGTGAACACCCGCGACGGGGCCACCATCACCGGGGAGGACATCCTGACCATCACGGCCGAGGAAACCGCGGAGGTGGTGCTGGTGGATGTGCTGGGGTAAGCAAGAAAGCGGTTCTTTTTTGAAAAAAAGAACCAAAAAACTTTCATTCGTCTGCCGACCCCGCCGCCTCGTTCTCCCGACGAGGCGGCGGAACCGCAAACGAATAAAGTCTTTTTGCTTCTTTTTCTTCAGAAAAAGAAGACTGCCTTCCTTGCTCTGGCCAACACCCCCGCCGCTTGCCACCATCCGGTCCCGACCATGAGGACCAAGGCCATGAGCGACTCCGATATCATCAAGTTCGAGGTGGACCAGCACATTGCGCTCGTCACCCTGAACCGCCCGCCGGTGAACGCGCTGGATCGTGCCATGCGCGACCGCATCATCGCCATTTTCGACGAGATTTCGGAGCGCGACGACATTCGCGTCGCCGTCCTCACCGGTGCCGGCAAGGTGTTTTGCGCCGGCGCCGATTTGCGCGCCCGCCCGGACGTGACAAAGATCGGCGCCTTCCACGAGCACAACCGCGTCACGCGGGAGACCGGCAACGCGCTGCACGAATGCGCCAAGCCGATCATCTGCGCGGTGAACGGCGCCGCCCTCGGCGCGGGTCTCGGCCTCATGGCCGCCAGCGACATCTTCTTCGCCAGCGAGAACGCCACCTTCGGCATGCCGGAGATCGACGTGGGCCTGGCCGGCGGGGCCGCGATGGTGCAGCGCATGTTCAACAAATCCACCGCGCGCCGCATCATGTACACCGGCATGCGCCTGACGGCCGCGGACCTCTACCGCATGAACATCATCGAGGAAGTCACCACGCTGGAGAATCTGGTGCCCACCGCGATGAAGCTGGCCGAGGAGATCGCCGGCAAGAGCCCGCTCGGCATCAAATACGCCAAGAACAGCCTGAACATGTGCGAGCTGATGCCCCAGCGCGACGGCTACCGCATGGAGCAGAACTTCACCATGCAGCTGGCCCACACGGAAGATGCGGTGGAAGCCCGCACCGCCATGCTGGAAAAGCGCAAGCCCGTGTTCAAGGGCCGCTGATCCCATGAGCGACACCCACCGCCCCTTCGCCGGGAAGGCCATCCTCATCACCGGTGCCGGCAACGGCATCGGCAAGGCCACGGCACTCCACCTCGCCCGCCTCGGCGCGCTGGTCGGCGTGAACGACCTGCGCGAGACCTTCGTGGCCGAGACCGTGGCCGCGATCGAGGCCGAGGGTGGCCGGGCGGTGGGCATCACCCAGGATGTCGCCCAGCGCGACCTGATGCGCGAGACGGTCGCTCGCTTCGCCGAGGCAGCCGGCCGGCTGGACGGCATGGTCAACAACGCCGCCTGGGTGCGCTACCAGCCGCTGGCGGAGATCGCGCCGGAGACGGTGGAGCGCATGCTCAACATCGGCTTCAAGGGCATCATCTGGGGCATGCAGGCCGCCGCCGAGCACATGGCTGGCCCCGGCAGCATCGTGAATATCGCGTCGGCCGCCGGCTTCCGCTCCACCCCGGGCTCCGTGGTCTACAGCGGCATCAAGGCCGGCGTGATGGGCATGACGCGCGCGGCAGCGGTGGACCTCGGCGCCCGCAAGATCCGCGTCAACGCCATCGCTCCCTCGGCCACCCCCACCGAAGGCACCATGCGCAACCGCAACGCCGAACGCGACGCCAAACGCATCGCCCAAACCCCACTCGGCCGCCTGGGCGAAGTGGACGACATGGCCCGCGCGATCACCTTCCTGCTGTCGGATGAGAGCCGATACATCACCGGCCAGGTGCTGCCGGTGGATGGCGGGATCGGGACGAGCTTCCTGTAGAAAGCAAGCGCGTTCTTTTTTGAAAAAAAGAACCAAAAAACTTTCATACACGGCGCCGGGGGCTATCTCCGGCGCAGTATTCAAAAGTCTTTTTGCTTCTTTTTCTTCAGAAAAAGAAGACTCTTTCTATTCCCTGATCCCCGCCAGCCGCAGCCCGCGCACATAGTGCTCCCGGTCCTCGGCGCGTTCGAACGGGCTCGCCTGGGTGAACCGGCTGACGCTGAACTCCGGCTCGATTTCCAGCAGCCGCGCCCGCACCGAGTCCGCTTCCGACTTGGCGCCGAGATGCCCCAGGGCTGAGAGGTAGGGCTTGCAGGCGGCCGAGAAGGCCGGGTTCATCTGGCTCACCTCGCGCCCGATTTCCACCGCCTGCTCGTGGGCGTGTTTCAGCAGGGCGATGATGATGCGCGCGGTGTCGTAGAAATAGGCCTGCGGGTCGAAGGGCGAGAGCTGCTTGTAGCGCGCCACGCGGCGTTCGGCTTCCGGCAGGTCGCCCAGGTAGGCGAAGGCCACGCCGGAGAGGTTCCAGGCCATCGCCAGGTTCGGGTTCAGCATCAGCGCGCGCTCGTGCAGCGCGATCGCCTCGCGCAGGCGGTGGTGCAGGAAGGCGCGCACGTGGCCGGCAATGGTCAGCGCCTTGGCGTCCTGCGGGTCGAGCGTGATGGCGCGCTCGGCCAGCCGGCCGGCTTCCGCCATCGCATCCGCCGGCGCTTCGGCCCAGCCCTGGCCGACCAGGAACATCAGCCAGTAGGCGTACCAGGCATGGCCGGCGGCATAGTCCGGCTCCAGGTCCACTGCGCGGCGCAGCAGGTCGCCGGCTTCCAGGAACAGCGGCTTGTCCAGCCGGCTGATCAGCGGCATGGCGCGGAGCACGAGGTCGTAGGCGTTGGCGTCGTGCGACGGGCGGGAGGTGACGCGCTGGGATTCGATCAGCAGGATCTCGGGGTCGATCTGCGCCACCACCTCGGCGGCGATATCGTCCTGCAGGGTCAACAGGTCGTCGGCGGCACGGTCGAAGCGCTGGCTCCACACCACCTGGTTGCCGGCCCGCAGGTCGAGCAGGCGCAGGTTGATGCGCAGGCGCTCGCCCACGCGCTGGATGGTGCCGTCGAGCAGGAAGTGGATGTCGAAGGCACGGCGGATCTGCATCTCGTCGCGCGTTTGCGTGGCGTAGCGGGCCAGCGAGCTGGAGGAGACGAGGAACATCCAGCGGAAGCGGGCCAGGGCGGAGGTGATCTCGTCGGCGAGGCCGGTGGAGAGGTGGTTCTCCGATTCCGTGGTGCCGATCATCTGCAGCGGCAGCACGCCCACGCGGGCGCCGCCGCGCGTGGTGGTGGCGCGCGCCTCGCTGCGTTCCATGCCGCGGTCGCGCAGTTCGGGCCGCGGCTCGCGGATCATGTCGTAGCGCGACGACTCGCGGGTCGGCAGGCGAGGCTCCGGCCGGGGCTGGGTGGGCGGCAGGGCCGGCGGTGGGGCGGTGTTGCCGGCCGGGCGCGCCGGGGTGGCGGCCGAGGCCGGCGGGCTGGAGGCGCGGATATCGGCCAGCAGGCGCTGGGTTTCGTCGGAAGGCTGGGCATCCAGCATGTCGGCCAGCACGGCGCGGCAGCGTTCATAGGCCTGGATCGCCATGCCGCGCTCGCCGCGGTTGGTATAGGCGCGCATCAGCGCCCGCCAGGCGCCCTCATGCGTGCGGTCGATCGCCAGCAGCTGCTGGGCGGCGGGGATCACGGTTTCCGGGTCGTCCTTCTCGCGCAGCAGCGTCTCGGCCAGGGTGCGGGCGCGATCGCGCAGGCGTTCGCGCTCGCCGGCCAGCCACTGGTCGAAGCTGGGGTCGACGCCGTCGAGGTCTTCCAGCAATTCGCCATCCAGCAGCGACAGCGCCTGCGGCTTGCTGGTGGAGGCGCGCAGCACCTCCTCCACATCCACCCAGACGGTCCCGGGCCGCAGCGTGAGGTGGTCGCGCTGCACGGACATGATCTGCTGGCCGACGGGGTGCAGCGCTTCCAGCAGGCGGTGGATCTCCTGCCGCAGGGAGGCGCGGGCCTGCTCCTCCGGCCGGCGGCTCCAGAGCAGTTCGGCGAGCTTGCTGCGCAGCATCGGCCGCGGCGAGGACAGGGCAAGGATGGCCAACAACGCGCGCGTCTTGCGCCCGGTCGGCAGGATGCTTTCGCTCGTGAGCGTCCAGGCCTCCATCTGGCCGATGAGGCGCAGGCGGACGAGGACGGGATCGGCAGGGGATGGCAGGCTGGCGGACGTGACACCGGCTCCCGTTCAGGGGTGCGTGAGCGGCCGCATAAAACTCCTAGTTGTGCATCGTGACAAGCGCCGCGTTAACGTTTCCGGCAACAATTGAAGACAATGACCGATCACGAGTGCGATAGTGTGCGCAAACGCCTCAGATCGCCGCCTCGCGCAGCATATGCGTGACATCGCCGCGCCAGGGGCCGTGATACCGCTCCAGCCAGCGCTCCGCCTGGGTGGGCCCGCCGGCGGCGATGGCTTCGAGGGGGGCGAGGTGAATCGTCTCGTCCTGCCCGCCTGCGTTGCGCCGGGCGCGGGCGCGCAACCCGTCGCGCGCGATGGCGAGTGCTTCGCGCATCAGGTCGCGCAGGGTGCCCTTCTGCCAGGGCGTGTCGAGCGCGGTGCGGGGTACCAGCTTGCGCAGCGCCGCGAAGTCGGTCCAGGCGTGGCGGCGCACCAGGGCGGAGGCGGCCTCCAGGGCGGCGGGATCGTAGAACAGGCCAACCCAGAAGGCGGATTGCGCGATCATCATCTCCGCACTGCCGGCATCGGCGCCGCGCATCTCGATGTAGCGCTTGAGGCGGGCATCGGTGAAGGCCGTGGTCATGTGGTCGGCAAAGTCGCCCATCGTCGCGGGGCCGGCGTTGCGGCCCACCTTGCCATCGAGGTAGTCGCGGAAGGAGGCGCCGGAGAGGTCGATGTACTTCCCGCCGCGATAGGCGAAATACATCGGCACGCTCTCGACCAGCCACTGGGCGTAGCGTTCGAAGCCGAAGCCGTCCTCGAAGAACACGGCGGGGATGCCGCTGCGGTGGTTGTCGGTGTCGGTCCAGACCTGGGAGCGGGTGGAGAGGAAGCCGCTGGGCTTGCCCTCCAGGAAGGGCGAGTTGGCGAACATGGCCGAGGCGAGGGGCTGAAGTGCGAGGCCGATGCGGATCTTGCGCACCATGTCGGCCTCGGATTCGTAATCGAGGTTCACCTGCACGGTACAGGTGCGGCTCATCATATCCAGGCCCAGCGAACCGACCTTGGGCATGTAGGCCTTCATGATCGCGTAGCGGCCCTTGGGCATCCAGGGCATCTGTTCGCGGGTGTTCAGCGGGTGGAAGCCGAGCGGGGCGAAGCCGATGCCCAGCGCGTCGGCCACCGGGCGGACCTCGGCATAGTGGGCTTCCAGCTCGGCGCGGGCGGCGTGCAGGTCGGGCATCAGGCCGCCGGAGAGTTCCAGCTGGCCGGCGGGTTCCAGCGAAATGGCGGCATAGCTCTGGCTGGACAGGCCGATCGGGTTGTCGTTGTCGAGGATCGGCGTCCAGGTACCGGCCAGCGCCTGGGCGGCGAGGCCCTCCAGGACGGCGCGGATGCCGTTCGGCTCGTAGGCCGGCGTGGTCAGGTCGGTGCGGCGGAAGCCGAACTTCTCGTGCTCCGTGCCGATGGCGAAGCGCTCGCGTGGCTTGCAGCCGACGGCGATGTGCTCCGCGAGCTGGCGCAGCGAGGTGATCGGGGTCGCGTCGCCGTCTCCGGGATTGGACATGTATCTTCCGTTCGTTCTGGCCGCATCATTCTGCCGGTGGTCCGGCTTGATGGGGTTAGATAGCCTCAGGCGGGCGCCTGCAACAGGGCCAGCCCGGCGATGGCGGCGGTTTCGGCCCGCAGGATGCGTGGGCCGAGGGAGACGGGCCGGATGAAGGGCAGGCGGCGGAGCATCGTGGCCTCGGTGGCGGTGAAGCCGCCTTCAGGGCCGATCAGCAGGGCGGCGGGCGAGTCGGTGCCGCGTGGGGGCGGGGCTTCGGCGCGTTCCAGGGCGGCGTGCAGCGTGCGGTCGGTAGGCCAGGTGGCGAGGAGGTCGGTGAGTCTCTGCGGGTCTGCCATGCGTGGCAGGGTGAGGCGTTCGCACTGCTCGGCGGCCTCGGTGGCGATGGCGCGCAGGCGATCGAGGTTGAGGCGGGCGGTGTTGGTGCGCTCGGTGAACACCGGAAGGATGGCCGAGGCGCCGAGCTCGGTGGCCTTTTCCACCACGAGGTCGGTGGCATCGCGCTTGAGGGGCGCGAAGACGAGCCAGAGGTCGGGCTCCGGCGCCTGGGGGCGGGTTTGGCGTTCCACGGCGAAGGTCGCGCGGTCCTTGCGGATGGCGGCGAGGCGGGCCTGCCATTCGCCGTCAGTGCCGTTGAACAGGCGCAGGGGGGCGCCGGCGGCCTGGCGCATGACGGTGCCGAGATAGTGGGCCTGGGCGGGGGTGGCGGCGATCTCCGCGCCCTCGGCGAGGGGGGCGGGGACATACAGGCGAGGGGTGGTGTTGGAGTGGGTCATGGGAACGGGCACAGTAGCAGCCATGGCGCATACCGACATCGTTCGTACCGGCTGGGTGGCGCGGCTGCCGGCCGCGTGGGTGCCGTATGCGCTGTTGGCGCGGGCGGATCGGCCGATCGGGTTCTGGCTGCTGTTCCTGCCCGGGCTGTGGGCGATCGTGCTGGCGGCTGCGGATGTGCGGTCGGCGCTGTGGCTGATGCTGCTGTTCGGGGTGGGCAGCGTCGTGATGCGGGCGGCGGGCTGCGTGGTGAACGACATGTGGGATCGCGATCTGGACCGGCAGGTGGCGCGGACGGCGGGGCGGCCGCTGGCTTCCGGCGCGCTGCGGATGCGGCAGGCGGCGTGGTTCCTGGCGGGGTTGCTGGCGGTGGGGTTGGCGATCCTGGTGCAGTTGAATGGGCTGGCGCAGGTTTTGGGCGTGGCTTCGCTGGGGTTGGTGGCGCTGTATCCGTTGGCCAAGCGGGTGACGTGGTGGCCGCAGCTGATGCTGGGGGTGACGTTCGGGTGGGGGGCGCCGATGGGGGTCGCGGCGGCGTCCGGTGGGTTCTCGGTGGCGGCGGGGCTGCTCTATGCGGCGGCGATCCTTTGGATCCTGGGCTACGACACGATCTATGCGCATCAGGACCGGGAGGATGATGCGCTGGTGGGGGTGCGGTCCACGGCGCGGTTATTTGCCGGGCAGTCCAGGGTGTTCGTGGGGGTTTGCTATGGGCTGACGGTGCTGCTGCTGCTGGCGGTGGGATGGGCTGCTGGGCTGGGGTGGGGGTTCTTCGTGGCGATGCTGCTGCCGGTGGGGGTGCTGGGGTGGCAGGTGGCGCGGTTGGATATTCATGATCCCGGCCTTTGCCTGCGCCTGTTCCAGGCGAACCGGGAGGTGGGGCTGGCGGTAGGGCTGGCCTTGCTGGCGGGGCGGCTGTGACGGAGGCCGAGGGGTTCATCCGGGAGAACACGGTGGCGGCGGTGCCGGCGCTGGTGCCGGAGGTGAGGTTGCTTCTGGCCACGGAGATCACGCCGATCTGGCAGGCGACCGAGGACTGGCTGGCCGAACGCAACATCGCGCCGCCGTTCTGGGCATTCGCCTGGCCAGGGAGCCAGGCGCTGGCGCGGCATGTGCTGGACAATCCCGGCCTGGTGGCGGGCAAGCGGGTGCTGGATTTCGCGGCCGGCGGCGGGCTGGCGGCGATTGCCTGCGTGATGGCGGGGGCGGACTGGGCGGAGACGGCGGAGATCGACCGGCTGGCGGATGCGGCGACGGCGCTGAATGCGGGGCTGAACGGGGTTTCGGTGCGGCTGGGCGGCGATGTGGTGGGGCAGGCATGCCGGTGGGATGTGATCGTGACCGGGGACGTTTGCTACGAGGCGGCGACGGCGGGGCATATCATGCCGTGGCTGCGGCGGATGGCGCGGACGGCCGAAGTGTGGATGGCCGATCCCGGGCGGGCCTATCTGCCCAGGGAGGGGATGGCGGCCTTCGCGGAGTATGTGGTGCCGACGACGCGGGAGCTGGAGGACCGGGAGGAGCGGCGCGTGGTGCATTTGCCGACCGGGATGACGATCACGCTGGGCTGCGCATGGCCCGGCGGGCGGGGCGCGGGCGATGCGGGGACGGAGGAGGGG
>JBIKOJ010000338.1:0-3567 GCA_044358135.1 Acetobacteraceae bacterium
ACCGCGGATTCGAAGAAGCTGATCTCCGCCTCTGAAATCCCATTGAACGCCATGTGGCTCTTGGCCCAGGCGATATGCTGCGGCTCCGCCTCCACCACCCCAATATGTGCCGAAAGCCCCCGCCGCCGCGCCGCCGCCCAACCCCGCGCCGCCCAGCGCGCATACCCCGCGCCCACCTCGATCATGGTGAATTCCGCAGCCCCCGCCCGAGCCGCCTCATCGGCCGCCTCCAGCACATCAAGCCACTCGAAATACTCTTCGTCGAACGCCGGCGCCGCCGGAACCGCCGCGGGGGCCGGCGACCGCCAATACGGCGGCAACATCTCCGCCTGCGTCCGCAATCCGAGGTAATCCGTATCCACCCCATCGGCCACCACCGGCTGCGGCGGAAACGCCGCCAGTACCGGATGATGCGCAGGCGCCCCATACGGCGGCAGCACCCCGCGAGACGCCAGCGCATCCACCCCGCGCTCCGGCAGCTGCTTCACCCAGTTCCAAGGCTTCCGCAGCCGCCAAAGGCCACGAATCCTCATGCCGGCGGCTCCCACTCGGGAACCTCAAGGAAGGAAGGTGCCAGGAACAGCGCATCCGCCCAGGAAAGCACATTCGGGTTGCGCGGATGGTATTGCGGCTCGAACAGCCGGTACAACCCGTACCCATGGGAAGCCAGATACCCCCCGATCTCCCAGAACAGCGGCTGGTCCTTGTAGAGCGGCTGGAACAGCACCTCCAGCAGCACCGCCCCGATCCCCTGCCGCGCCAGCAACCCGGAAGCCCCGCGCAGCGCCGCCAGCTCCGCCCCCTGGATATCCATCTTGAGCAGATCAACACGCCCGATCCCGGCGGCAGCGCAGAACGAATCCAGCGTCGCCGTCGGCACCTCCTCCTCACCGACCGGCCCCGCCCAGGCCCCCCAGTAGCGCTGCGCCCCGATATCCAGCAGCGAATGCGTCCCGTCATGGGAATTCACCCGCAGCATCGCCGTCCCATCCCGGTCCGACAGCGCCGCGCGATGCAGAATCGCCCGCCCCGCCAGCTTCACCGTGGCCGCCGCATGGTTCTCCGCATCGGGCTCAAAGGCATGCACCGTGGCCCGAGGAAACGCCGCCAGCACATCCAGCGTGGAATCACCGTGATGCGCGCCGACATCCACCACCACGCCACCCGGCGCCCCACCGAGCAACCGCCCCGCCACCGCAACCGGCGCCTCAGGGGCGGCTTCGGGCACAGCCCCCACCAGCCGGGCCGCCAGCCCACGCCTTGCGCGGTCGAACAGGTTCACGGGATCAGGCCGGCTTGGCCACGATCAGCATGTGCCAGCCGAACCGGCGCTCCAGCGCCCGGAACATCTCCCGCGGCATCGCCGCGAACCACGGCTGCAGCTCGTATTCATATTGAACGTATTTCTCCACCACGTAGGGAAAGATGTGCTCCTGCGTGATCTCGGTCGCCAGGAAGTCATTGGCCCGCAGCAAATGCCGCACCTCGGCCTGCGTATAGGTGAACGCGATCGGGCACCCGCTCTGCGCCTCCGGCTGGTCGAACCCCGCGTCGATCATCGTGTCCTTCCACGAATCCTTCGCGTACAGCATCAGCCGGAACTCCCCATCCGGCCGGATCACCTGCCGCGCCTGGCGGATCACCGCCTCCGGGTTCGGCGTGTGGTGGATCACCCCGAACGAGTAGATCAGATCAAAGCTCGCCTTGCGCACATGCTGCGTCAGCTGCTCGGCATTGGCATGCACGAAGGTCCCGTCCAGCCCGAACACATCGAACCGCTTCTTTGCCAGCCCCAGGCTCACCTCGGACAGCTCCAGCCCGGTATACTCCGCCCCGGCGCGGGCGAAGTTCGTCGCATCCGTCCCCAACCCGCACCCGATCTCCAGCACCCGCTTGTCTTTCCAGCGGTCGAACTGCGCGAAGGCCGGGATATGCGGCTCCACGAAATACTTCCGCTCCTCCACCTCGTCGAAATACGCCCGCGAGCCCACCTCGGCGCGCGAGTGCCGAATGTTGCAGGGGCGACGGTTCCAGTATTCGGCAACCGTCTCGATCGAGGCCATCTGGTTCATGTGCTGCTGTCCCGGCCGCCGTTAACCATCAATCCGAATGGCCGCTCGCGCCCGCCCTGTCAACGGCGCCGCAACACGCGCCCGCGTGTATGATCCCGCGCGCCGGCACCCGAATCGCCGTCACCGGAGACCCGAATGCCGCTCACCCTCCTGCGCCGCGCCCTGCGCCTGCTCCGGCCCGCCCAGCCCGCCGGCCCCCTGCCGCGCCCGCAAGCCCACCTCGCCGCCCCCCTGGCCGCCATCGGCGCCACCGCCCTGCCCACCCAGGCCCACGCCCTCGGCGGCCGCTCCCACCTCCGCGCCACCATCGACACCTCGGCACCGCCAGGCCTCGCCGCCATCCTCATCACCGCCACCGTCGCCACCGGCCCCGCCCGCCTGCGCGTCACCGGCGCGGACGGCACCGCCCACGACACGCTGGAACTCCAGCCCCAGCCCACCCCCCACCACGCCTGGCTCTACGCCCCACCCGGCCCGCTCCAGCTCGACCTCCAGGCCCTCTCCCCCATCACCCACCTGCACCTCCACGAAGCCGCCGCCTGGCACCTTCCCCCCGAGGCCCTGAACCCCGCCGCCCTCATCCCCACGCCCCCCCTGGTCGCCGACGCCACCTGGCCCCGCGCCTACGGCGCCCCACCGCCCAATGATTGCCTCGCCCGCCTGCGCGAACACCTCTTCGCCCGCCTCCAGGCCCCCGTCCTCGTCCCCCTCCTCGGCGGCCTCAAGCTCTGGCTCGAACCCGGCGACGAACTCAGCCGCGCCGTCCTGCTCTCCGGCCTCTACGAGCCCGAAACCCTCCTCGCCGTCGAAGCCCTCCTCCCGCAAGGCGGCATTTTCGTCGATGTCGGCGCCAATTGCGGCCTCATCACCGCCTTTGCCGCCCGCCGCGCCGCTGAGATCCTCGCCTTCGAACCCAGCCCCCGAGAATTCGCCCGCCTCCAGGCCAACCTCGCCGCCAACGCCGCCACCCACGCCACCGCGCACCAGGCCGCCCTCGCCGAGGCCCCCGGCACCGTCACCCTCCGCCTCGCCGAAGCCGGCCACGCCGGCCACAACACCATCGGCACCGGCTTCGCCTATCAGGGCGTCGCCACCGAAACCCTGCACGAAGTCCCCGCCACCACCCTCAACGCCGCCCTCGCCGGCCTCACCCGCTGCGACCTCATCAAGATGGACATCGAAGGCGCCGAACTCCGCGCCCTCCAGGGCGCAGGCGAGGCCCTCGCCCGCCTCCGCCCCGCCCTCATCCTGGAAGTCTTCGACCAGGCCCTGGCCGGCTGCGGCGCCACCGAAGCCGACCTCCTCGCTTGGCTCCAATCCCACGCCTACGAAGCCCGCGAGCTCGACCCCGCCACCGCCACCTTCGCAGGCCTGGCCCACCCCCAGCCCGGCATCTCCCGCAACATCATCGCCCTGCCACGCTGACCGCTGGCTCCGAATAAGCCCTCTCCCCTTGGGGGAGAGGGTTGGGTGAGGGGTAGGGGCCGCCAATCCA
>JBIKOJ010000329.1:0-3859 GCA_044358135.1 Acetobacteraceae bacterium
CATTGCACCGCTAGGATTGTTAGTGTAAATTGCGCAAATGGAAATTCATCCCGCAACCAACCCGGCCGAAACCGACCGCGCCCCCCTGGGGAACGCGTCGGAGAATCGCGCCCAGTTTGCGGCCGGCGTGGCCATGCTCCTCGCCCTGATGAACCTCCTCTGCCGCCACCTCGGCATCACAGTCGCCACCCCGGCCAAGGGCTGGACCGTGTCGCTGCTGCTCTATGCCCTCGCCGGCATCATCCCCGCCCTGCGCCCGCGCCGCCGCCGCACGCCCGAGCTGCGTCCGTTCATCCCCCGCCGCCTGCGCCGCGGCTCCCCCGAACTCCTGATCGTCCATGCCTACCGGTTGCCGCCGCGCGACCCCGCGCGCCCGCTCCGCCGACTCCCCCCGCGCCCCCGCCAGGGCCGCGGCCCACCCGCGCGCGCCCACCTCCCCTGAAAATCAGCGCCCAAAGCGCCCCTTGGCATCAAAACCAAGGTCGATGACTCACGCCCATACGCCACCCCCCGATTTTCCGTGACGGCCCCCCCGCCATTTCGGCAGGATCGCCCCACACCACCAAGGGGGTCAGATATGGCGAGGCTCGCGCGCGTGCTCCTGTCCGGGCTGGCAATCCTGGCAGGAATGCTCCCCACCCTCGCCTTGGCCTGCGGCGTCTCCGCCCGCTCGCCCCTCTTCCACCACGCAAGCCTGGTCGCCGCCGAAGCCGGCGTCACCACCATCACCTTCCTCGGCCACGCCACCTTCGCAATCGAATCCCCCGGCGGCACCATGGCCGTCACCGACTACTCCGGCCGCCACCGCCCCCCGCGCGTGCCGGAAATCATCACCATGAACCACGCCCACACCACCCACTACACCGACAGCCCCGACGCCCGCATCCCGAACGTCCTGCGCGGCTGGCGCCCCGATGGCGGCCCCGCCAACCACGACCTCAAGGTCGGCGACATGCGCGTGCGCAACCTGCCCACCAACCTCCGCTCCTGGGATGGCGGCACCCGCCGCTACGGCAACTCCATCTTCGTCTTCGAAGCCGCCGGCCTCTGCATCGCCCATCTCGGCCACCTGCACCACCTGCTCACCCCGGATGACCTCGCCACCCTGGGCCAGCTCGATATCGTCATGGTCCCGATCGACGGCGCCTGGACCTCCAACCAAGGGGACATGGTCGAAGTCCTCGCCCAGCTGAACCCCCGCCTCATCCTGCCCATGCACTACTGGGGCGAAGACGTCCTCGCCCGCTTCCTCTCCCGCATGCGCGACAAGGCCGAGATCCTCCGCCCCGAAAGCCCCACCATCACTGTCAGCCGCGCCACGCTGCCCACCACCCCCACCATCATCGTCCTCCCCGGCCCCCACTTCTGAACCTACGGCTTGCATTTCCCCCCCACCCGCATTCCCCTGGTAAAGCAAGCCAGGGGGATCAGGTGCGCGACCCAATCGATTTCGAGCTGTTCAAGAACGCCCTCTTCGCGGTCGCGGACGAGATGGCCCTCACCATCTTCCGCACCTCCTATTCCGGCGTGCTGAAGAACAACATGGACTACTCGACGGCCGTCGCCACCGCCGACGGCCGCCTCGCCGCCCAGGGCCTCACCATCCCCGGCCACCTCGGCTCCGTGCCCACCGCCCTGCAATCCGTCCTCGCCCGCTTCGGCGCCGCCATCGCGCCTGGCGACATCTACATCATGAACGACCCCTACGCCGGCGGCATGCACCTGCCCGATATCTTCATGTTCGCCCCGGTCTTCGCAAACGGTACCCACATCGCCTTCGCCTGCACCGTCTGCCACCACACCGATGTCGGCGGCCGCGTCGCCGGCTCCAACGCGGCGGACTCAACGGAGATCTACGCCGAAGGCCTCCGCATCCCGCCCACCCGCCTCTACGCCGCCGGCATCCCGAACGAGACGATGTTCGACCTCATCGAAACCAACGTCCGCATGCCCGGCAAAGTCCGCGGCGACCTCCGCGCCCAGCTCGCCGCCTGCACCATCGGCGAACGCGCCATCCTCGATCTCGTCACCCGCCACGGCCTGGCCGAGACCATCGCCTACATGGACGACTCCATCGCCCACGCCGAACGCCTCACCCGCGCCGCCATACGCCTGCTCCCCGAAGGCCGATTCAGCTTCGAGGACTGGATCGATGACGACGGCGTGGATTTCGGCAAGCCCATCCGTCTGCACGTCACCTTCGAAAAGCGCGGCGACACCCTCCACGCCGATTGGAGCGGCAGCGCCCCCCAGGTGAAGGGCGCCATCAACGGCACCCTGGGCTGGACCAAGGCCGCCACCTACTGCGCGGTCAAATGCATCCTCCCGCAGGACATCCCGAACAATGAAGGCGTCTTCCGCGCCATCGAGGTCCTGGCGCTGCCCGGCACCATCACCAACATGCAACTCCCCGCCGCCTGCGCCGCCCGCGGCCTCTCCGGCTTCCGCATGATGGATTGCGCCCTCGGCGCCCTGGCCGGAATGCTGCCCGACAAGATCCCGGCAGCGTCGGACGGCGGCAACACCGGCATTTCCATCGGCGGCTACGACGCCAACCGCCAACCGTTCATCTACGTGGAATTCGTCGCCGGCGCCTGGGGCGCCCGCCCCTGGGCCGATGGTGCGGACGGCCATTCCTCGCTCATGGCCAACATGGCCTCCTATTCCGTGGAGGTCACCGAATCCGAATACCCCGTCCAATGCCTGGCCTATGAACTCGTCCCGGATCGCGAAGGCGCCGGAAAATACCGCGGCGGCACCCCCTTCCGCCGCGACTACCGCTTCCTCGAAGCCGAAGCCACCCTCCAGGTCCGCTCCGACCGCCGCGAAATCCGACCCTACGGCCTGCAAGGCGGCCAACCCGGCGCCCCCTCCACCAACATCCTCAACCCCGATACCGAAGCAAGAATCCTCCCCTCCAAGCTCACCATGACCATCCACCGCGGCGACGTCCTCCGCCACGAAATCGCCGGCCCCGGCGGCTGGGGCGACCCCCTCGACCGCGACCCCGAAGCCGTCCTGAAAGACATCCGCAACGACATCGTCAGCCAGGCCCGCGCCGAAGCCTGCTACGGCGTCATCCTCTCCGGCCGCACCATCGACCACGAAGCCACCCAAGCCCGCCGCGCCACCATCCGCGCCGAACGCAACTGGTCCGAACCCCCCGCCGTCAGCCGAACCCCCACCCACCCCAACGCCGACCGGCGGGAGCTGTAGAAATGCCCGCCTTCCGCATCGGAATCGACATCGGCGGCACCTTCACCGACATCGTGCTGATGTCCGAAGACGGCAGCTTCCGCACCAAGAAGATCTCCTCCAGCGTCGAGAACTACGCCCGCGCCATCGCCGAGGGCCTGTCCGAAGCCCTCGCCGAATACGGCATCGAAACCCCCGCCATCACCGAACTCCGCCACGCCACCACCGTCGGCTCCAACGCCATCCTGGAGCAGAAGGGCGCCAAGATCGGTCTCCTCGGCACCAAGGGCTTCCGCGACATTCTTCAAATCCGCAACCTCCGCCTCCCCCGCCTCTACGACCTCGCCTGGGACAAGCCACCCCCCCTCGTCGAACGCTACCTCCGCCGCACCGTCGACGAACGCATCGAGACCTCAGGCACCATCGCCGGCCCCCTCAACGAGCAGGAAGCCACCTCCGAGATCCAAACCCTGCTGGCCGAGGGCGTCGAGGCCATCGCCATCTGCCTCATCAACAGCTTCGCCAACCCCACCCACGAACGCCGCCTGCGCGACCTCGTCGCCCAACTCGCCCCCGGTCTCCCCTGCTGCCTCTCCAGCGACGTGCTGCCGGAGATGGGCGAATACGAACGCACCTCCACCACCGTGGTGAACACCTACGTCCT
>JBIKOJ010000330.1:0-3856 GCA_044358135.1 Acetobacteraceae bacterium
TCGAACATTCCGATTGACTCTGGCCGCGACCGCGAACAAATATAGAACATCGGCGCTACCAACGGCTAGCGCCGAGAGAAGCTACCTACCCAATGTACCAATCCGAACGAAGGAGCTGGGCATGAACAAGATGCCCGCGGGGGATATTTCCGCACGCGAACACGCGCCTGCCAGCCGCCAACCGCACCATCGAATTCTCAGCCTGGCCGTCGAGGGGGGATTTCTCGACGGCACGCGCCTCGAGTTCAGCGACGGCCTCAATTGCATCATCGGCGGCCGCGGCACCGGCAAGACGACGGTGGTCGAGTTCATCCGCTACATCCTCGGCATGATGCCGGATCCCGCCGACAGCCGGCCGCGTACCAAGGCCATCGAGGGGCATGTCCGCGGCAATCTGGGCAGCGGGCTGATCCGCCTCGAAGTTGAGACGAAACACGGCACCCGTTACCGCGCTGAACGGCCGTGGGGCGACGAGGTCCAGGTGCTGGACAGCGACGGCGACCCGGTGCCGGTGTCACTCGACCGCGACCTCGTGTTCAAGGCCGACATCTACAGCCAGAATGAGATCGAGGAGATCGCAACCAACCCGCGGTTCCAGCTCACCCTCATCGACAAGTTCGCCGAAGAGGCGATTCGCGCAGCCAACGCCGACATCCAGAAGGGCAAGCGTGCCATCGAGCAGAGTGCCATTGATCTGCGTCACCTGGAGGAACGCATCCGCGAAATCCAGGACGAGCTTCCCGAGATCGAAGTCGTCGGCAAGCGGCTGCAGGAGATGCAGGTGGTTGATGGCGCCGACGCGGACGCGATCAATGCCGCCCACGCCCACAAGGCGTTGCGGACGCGTGAGCTGGAGACAATTGCCGATTTGCGCACCGCGGCCACGGCCGCGTCGACGGGCTTCAAGCGGTTTGCCGATACAGTTGCCGAGAACTGCGCCAACGCTGTCGGTGACGGTTTTCGCGACGGGCCGAACGGGGCGTTGTTCGAGAAACTGGAGAACACTGTTGGGGAGTTCATTGGTGTCTTCCGCGATGCCGTGCCGAAGATCCAGAGCCGTTGCAATGGCCTGCTGGCGGAACTCGACGATGTGGCGGGCCAGCTCAAAGCGGAGCATGCCCGGCAGGAGCAGCAATATCGCGATATCATCGCCCGTTCGGCACAGGAGAAGCAGCGGGCGGCCGAGCGTGCGAAGCTGCAGCAACGGCACCTGACGCTGACCAAGGCCCGGACTGAATTGGACGGCCTGCTCGCCAAGCGCAAGGCGCTGGAGGGGAGCCACCGCCAGATGAACACGCGGCTTTCGGAGTTGCGCGACCAACGTTTCCTGCTGCGCAAGGAGGTGGCGGATCGGCTCACGCACGCGCTGGCGCCGACCATTCGGGTTTCCATCACCCAGGCCGGCCACCGCGGCGGCTACGAGACCTTGCTCAAGGAATTGCTCAAGGGCTGCGGCCTGCAATACCACCGCCTGGCCACGCGCATTGTCGAAAGCCTGTCGCCGGAGGAACTGTCGCGGATCGTCCGGAAGGGGGATGCCTCCCGCCTCGCCGAGGATGGCGGGATCGCCATGGATCAGGCGCAGCGCATCGTCGCCCATCTCCAGGGCAGCGACCAGATCGGCAAGCTGGAAACCGTCGACCTGGAAGACGAGCCGTTGATCTCGCTGAAGGACGGTGCGGACTACAAGAACTCCGCCGACCTATCCACAGGCCAGCGCTGCACCGTCATCCTGCCGATCCTGCTGCTCGACAGCGAACGGCCGCTGCTGATCGATCAGCCGGAGGACAATCTCGACAACGCCTTCGTCTACGACACAATCGTCAGGAGCCTGGGTGAGGCGAAGGGTGGACGGCAGCTCATCTTCGTGACCCACAACCCGAACATCCCGGTGCTGGGCGACGCCGAACGGGTCTTCGTTTTCAACTCGGACGGGCGCCGCGGCTCCGTGTCCCATGTCGGTACGGTCGACCACGTAAAGGGGCAGATCGAGCACCTGCTGGAAGGTGGCAAGGAAGCTTTCGTTCTGCGCATGCACAAATACGGCCACTGAGGCTACCGCTGCGCGATCGAGGCGACCAGCACGACGGTGACCGCGATTGCCGCCTCCATCGCGCCAGCCGCGGCCGACAACACCCCGCCGGCCAGCACCAACAGCATCCACGCCTGGGGGGCGCAGCTGGAGGCGGAGAGCACGCTGACCAACCCCACCAGCTACATCCCGACCACGACAGCCTCGGTCACCCGCGGGGCAGATAACCTCTACGTCGACGTCGATACGCGCTGGTTCAACCCCAGCGAGGGGACGATGATCTTCGAGTATGTGAACCGGATCGTGCCCGCGCAGACCGGTGGCAATGCCCTGGTCTATGGCGGCTTCGGGCTGACCTTCAACGACACCTTCTATCTGTCCCGGTTCACCACCGGGCAGCTGGTGCTCAACACCCGTGCGGGCGGCGCTGGGTATGCGGCACTCACGCGACCATTCACCTTCGCCAATGCGGTGACCTTTCGCATGGCTATGGCCTGGGCCAACCTGGACGCCGCCTTCTGCCTCGATGGCAACACCGTCAGCAGCCACGCTCTTTGCCCACTGCCTGCCACGCCGGCGCGTATCGCGATCGGCGCCGCGCCCTGGTCGGAGCCCTCGGCATCCTCCCTCGCCAACGCGACCTGCCGGGCGTTCCAGTACTTCCCGCGCCGGCTGTCCAACGCCCTGCTGCAGACGCTGACGGCGCCATAGGAGACCCCGCCATGTGGATTACGACCTGCCACCGGTTCACCAACCGGGCGGAGTATATCGCGGCGTGCCAGGCCGCAGGGTGGAGCTGTCCGCCGGGCCAGGATCCCGAGCCGCCGCCCGGTGTCGCACTCGACATCCTGGGTCCGATCATCAGCGCAGCGCAGGTCACCGAGGACGGCGCGCTGATCCCGGGCGAGACCGTCGACCCCCGTTACCACGTCAACCTCGCCTGGCATGGCCGTGAGCTCGACCCCGCCTTCCAGGCATCACTCGTGGTCCCGGTGACGCAGTCGCGCGGGTGGGACGTCACCGCGCCTCCGGCATTGCAGCCACCCGTGCCGACAGTCATTCCGGCCTGGAAGGGCAAGGCGGCGTTGCGGGAGGCGGGGTTGCTGGATTCCGTCGAGGCCGCTGTCGCGGTGGCTGGGGGCCGCATCGCGGATGCTTGGGCAGGCGCGCCGGAGTGGAGCCGGGACAGCGAGTTTCTGTCTGATCTGGCCGTCACGCTCGGGCTGACAGATATGGAAATCGACCACATGTTTCTCGTTGCCGCGGGGATCAGGAGCTGACGATACTCACCATCCCGGCCCAACTGCCCGGTGGTCGGGGGCGCTGCGCGTCGCATCGCCAAAGGACGAAATGGCATGTCGAACAGCTCAATCCGAGCCTTATTCTCTGTAGCAGTCCTGCTCGCGTCGATCACGTCTGCGGCCGCACAGTATCTCGATCCTGGCAGAGCCTGGACGGAACGGGATGCGCAAGGCCGCCGACAGGGCATCCAGGAGCCCCGTTCCGGCGGAGGTTCTGTTCTGCGCGATGCCCAAGGTCGGCGGCTTGGCACTACGGAACCAGGCCCCTCTGGCACCATCATCGAGCGCGATGCGCAAGGCCGGCGGATCGGCACGGTTGAGCCCCGGGTTGACGGCGGTTACGTGCTGCGCGATGCGCAAGGGAGACGCAGCAGCACGCTGGAACCCGGACCCAGCGGCACGTACGTCCAACGTGATGCGCAAGGGCGTCGGACAGGGACGCTTGAGCCGGGTCCAGGAGGGGCGTGGATCGAACGGGATTCGCAAGGGCGACGAATTGGCACTCGGAAGCCGAATTGATTGA
>JBIKOJ010000153.1:0-13100 GCA_044358135.1 Acetobacteraceae bacterium
AGGTGCGCCCGGCCTGGCCGGCGAAGCGCGCCCGGCAGGCATCAATGGCGGCCGGTGCCACATCCAGGCCCACATAGTCCGCCACCTCCAGCAGTGCCAACTGGTTGCCGTCACCGCAGCCGAATTCCATGGCGGTGGAGATGCCGTTGTCGCGCACCAGCCGGTTCAGCACGGTCGCCTTGAAGCCGGCGAGCCGCCCATAGGATCCTGCGCCGGAATGGCCGCCGCTGCGGTAGCGCTGCTCCCAATAGGCGGCCGACGAGAACGCATGAAGCGCCGGGGAGAGTGGGGGGGCGAGGGTTTCGGGCATGCGGAGCCTTCCTGGCCTGCGTCACTGTTGAGGCCACCAGAGTGCGTCCGCGGCATGAACGATTGGCTAACCGGCCCGGATCGGCCACGGGCCGGATTGGAATTCCGCGCCGGGGCGTCTATGTCCTCCTGCGCAAGAAGAACGCCTCACCGGAGCAGAACATGAGCCACGAATCCCTCGACGACCGCCGCCGGGCCCTGGAGGAGGCGTTCTTCGCCAAGCAGGATGCGGTGCTGCGCAAGAAGCTGGCCGAGCCCGCCGAGCTGCGCGCCCGGAAGGAGGCCTATTCCGCCGTCTCCGGCATCACCGACGAAGCGGTGCTGGACGCGCTGGCGAAGCTGGATGTCACGCCGGAAACCCTCGCCGCCCTCTCCCTGGTGCCGCTGGTGGCGGTGGCCTGGGCCGATGGCAGCATCGATGCCAAGGAGCGCGCCGCGGTGCTGCGCGCGGCCGGCGAAAGCGGCCTCGCCGCCGGCGCGCCGGGCTACGCCATGCTGGAAACCTGGCTGCAATCCGCCCCGCCGGCCTCGCTGGTCGAAAGCTGGAAGGGCTACATCGCCGCCATCACCGCCGGCATGGACCACGCCTCGCGCCGCGCGCTGCAGGCCCCGGTGATGGACCGCGCCCGCCAGGTCGCCCTGGCCGCCGGCGGCTTCCTCGGCATCGGCCTGAAGATGTCCGACTCCGAGGAGAAGATGCTGAACGAGCTGTCCAAGGCCTTCGGCGTCTAGGCAGCCAACGAAGGGGCGCGCGCCGTGGACCGGCTGCGCGCCCTGCGCCTGTTTCTCCGCATCGCCGAAAGCGGCAGCATCACCGGCGCCGGCCGCGCCATGGGCCTTTCCCGCACCGCGGCCTCCAAGGCCCTGGCCGAGCTCGAATCGGCCCTCGCCCTGCGCCTGGTGGACCGCACCACCCGCCACGCCACCGCCACCGAGGCCGGCCGCATCCTCCAGGCCCGTCTAGGGCCCGTGCTGGGCGAGCTGGACGCCGCCGTGGAACACGCCCGCACCCGGCACGACCAGCCGGCCGGGGTGCTCCGCGTCATCGCCCGCCGCTCCTTCGCGCTCCGCCACGTCGTCCCGCGCCTGGCCGCCTTCCGCGCCGCCTGCCCGGCGGTGGAACTCGACCTCACCCTCACCGAGGCACCCGGCCTCGCCCCCACCGATGGCGTGGACGTGGCGATCCGCCTGGGCATCCCAGCCGAGAAATCCTTCGTCAGCCACCGCCTCGCCGACGGTGCGCGCGTGCTCTGCGCCGCCCCGTCCTACCTCGCATCGCGCCCGGCGCCGACCAGGCCGGAGGACCTCGCCCAGCACGATTGCCTGGGCTACCGCCGCGAAGCCGAGCCGGTGATCTGGCGCGCCGAAGGCCCCACCGGCCCCCACCGCCTCCCTGTCCACGGCCCCCTGCGCGCCAACAGCGGCGAGGCCCTGCGTCTGGCCGCTCTCGACGGCCTCGGGATCGCCCTGCTGCCCGCCTGGATGGTATCCGACGACCTCGCCACCTTCCGGCTGCTGCCATTGCTGGAGCCATGGCGCATGTCGCCGCAGGGCTACGACGAGCCGATCTGCGCCGTCCACGCCGCCTCTCCCCGCATTCCCGCCAAGATCACCGCCTTCATCGCCCATCTGCGCCAGGGCTGGCCGGATTGATGCCAAATCGGGGACAGTCACTCCCCAATTCTCCATCTAGTCCCGCAAACCGGGACTCTGGCATTGCTGCGCGCAGGGAGGACCCACCATGCTGACCATCACGCCAAAAGGCCCCGCGCTGGCCGCCACCGTCACCGGGATCGACCTGCGCGCCGGCGTGTCGCCAGCCGAGGCGGAGGCCCTGCGCGAAGCGATTGCCCGCCACTCCGTGCTGCACCTGCCCGCGCAATCCGTGGACGACGCCGCCCAGGTGGCCTTCTCCGAACTCTTCGGCCCGCTGGAGGTCACCCGCGCCGGGGCAGACGGCGAAGGCAGCAAGCTCATCGTGCTCACCAATATCGGCCCCGACGGCACCATCGCCGCCCCCACCGCCCGCCAGGTGCTGAACAACCGCGCCAACCAGTCCTGGCACCACGACAGCAGCTTCAAGCCGGTCCCCGCCCGGCTCTCGATCCTCTCGGCCCGCGAGATCCCGTCCGCCGGCGGCAACACCGAGTTCGCCAGCATGCGCGCCGCCTTCGCCGCCCTGGCCCCGGCGGAACAGGCCCGGCTGCCCCCCCTCCAGGCCGTCCACGACTTCACCTGGTCCCGCCGCCGCGTCGACCCCGCCCTGGTGACAGAGGCCGAATCCGCCGCGAATCCACCGGTGCGCCAGCCCGTCGTCCGGGCGGAAAACCCAAATGGCCCCGCCCTCTACCTCGGCGCCCACGCCCGCACGATCGAAGGCTGGGAGGACGCCGAAAGCCGGGCCCTCATCGACCGCCTGGTGGCCTTCGCCACCCAGCCACCCTTCGTGTATTCCCATCGCTGGGCACCCGGAGACGTGCTGGTGTGGGACAACCGCGCCGTCATGCACCGGGCCACGCCGTTTGCCGCCAGCGGCGAGCGGCGGCGGATGGTACGCACCACGGTGGCAGGCTGAGGACACGAACGATGCAGATGAGCGACATTCCCTTCGGCACCACGGACTGGTCCGCCGTGCCGCGCACCGAACACCCCGGCGAAACCGGCATGGCGCACTGGCGCACGCACCAGTTCGGCGCCATCCGCGTGCGCATGGTGGAGTATTCCGCCGGCTACCTCGCCGACCACTGGTGCGAGAAGGGCCATATCCTGCTCTGCCTCTCCGGCGAGCTGGAAACCGAACTGGCCGACGGCTCCGTGGCCGTCCTCAAGCCCGGCATGAGCTACCAGGTCGCCGACGGCGCCATGGCCCATCGCAGCCGCACCCGGGTGGCAACCACGCTGTTCATCGTCGATTAACTTCCAGCGCCGGCGTGCCGAAAGCGCATAGACCGCGTCGGCCTGTGTGCATGATGTTCTCCCCCGTTTCGCGCCGGATGCCGGCGCCATTGATCGGGGATTCGGGATCATGCGGATTGCATCACTTCTGGCGGCCACGGCGCTCGCCGGTTTCCTGGGCGGCGGGGCCCGCCCGGCCCAGGCACTGGGCGCCTGCGACGGGGATTTCGGCTTCTCCTTCTCCGGCGCCCAGTGCGAAGTGACGACGAGCGGCTACTATTCGATCAGCGCCTATGGCGCAGAGGGTGGCGGCGGCCCCAACGGCGCCACCGGCGGCCTGGGCGCCAGCGCCACCGGCACGTTCTTCCTGGCGGCCGGTACGGTGCTCGATCTGTTCGCGGGCCAGGCGGGCACCGCAGGCTACCGCAACTTCCAACAGGCGCCGCTGGTCTTCGGCGGCGGCGGCGGCGGTGGCAGCTTCGTCACCATCAACGGCGCGGGCACGCTGCTGCTGGTGGCCGGCGGCGGCGGCGGCGCGAGCGGCACCGGCCTCGCCGGCCAGGACGGGCTGGCGACCACCTGGGACACCAGCAAGCCCTATCTCGCCGCAACGGAAGGGCTCGGGGGCCTCGGCGCATCGGCGGCCGGCGGCGCGGGCGCGGGTGGGAATGGCGCCAGCTCGTCGGCCAACTTCGCCAGCGGCGGCTGGGCCCCGCCCAACTACTTCGGCGGGATGGGCGGTGTGGCGCCGGTTACGCTGCAGGACTCGCAGGCCTGCACGGCGGCCAACGGCACCTACCCCTTCCCCACCTTCGGCGGCGGCGGCACTGGCGGCCGCGGCGGCGGCGGCGGCGGTGAATACGGCGGTGGCGGCGGTGGCGGCTACACCGGCGGCAGCAACAGCGTGGACAACGTCGTCACCGATTGGGGCGCCTGGACCGAGTGCACGCCAGAAGGCGTCCAGTTCCGCTTCCGCACGCTGGTGACGTCCGGCGAGGGCGGCGGCGGCGGCTCCTACGTCAACGGCATCTCGCTCGACGGCTCCGACGTCCTGGTGGCCGGCGCCCGGAGCGGCAACGGCCTGATCAGCATCGCCGCGGCCCAGGTGGCCACCGACGTGCCGGAGCCCGCCTCCATGGCCGTGCTGGGCGCAGCCCTGCTCGGCCTGGGTGCCGCCCGCCGGCGCGGCCAGGCCTGATCCGCAGGCGCCGCCCGGCGGTTCACCCCGCCGGGCGGCGCAGCGTGGCCGACGGCGGCTCGCCGAAGCGCTGGCGATACGCACCGGCAAAGCGCCCGAGTTCCCAGAACCCGAACCGCATCGCCTCCGCCGCCACCGTGGTGGCGGCCGGATCGGCCCGGCGCAGCGCCTGGCGCACCGCATCCAGCCGCCGGTCGCGCACCACGCGCAGCGGCCCGGCACCGTAGAACTCGTGGCAGGCGAGGTTGAGCGTGCGCTCGGCCACGCCGATCGCCGCACACAGCTCGGCCACGCTCCAGGGCTGCTCCGGCTTTTCCTCCATCAGCCGTTCCAGCCGCGCCACGGTATGGTGGTGGCGGCGGATCGCCGCCCGGTCCGGCTCCGTGCGGCCCTGGGCGATGCAGGCGAACAGCGCATCCAGCAGGGACCCCGCCAGCCCACGCGCCGGCGCCTCCTGCTGGGCGACCTCCGGCTGCAGCTCCGCCATCCCCGCCGCATCGTGCATCAGTGAAATCAGCCGGTCGCGCGCCGCCGCCGGGGCGGTCACCAGCGCGGCATCATCCGCCGGCGGCGCCAGATCCTGTCCGGCATAGGCCGGCGCGAGCCGCGCAAAGGTCTCGAACGACGTCACCACCGTGCCGAACGGCCACGGCTCGCCCGACGGCGAATGGCCATGGAAACTCTCGTTCGGCCGCGGCTGGTAGAGCTGGCCGAAATTCACCGCCGTGCCGCACAGATGGCGCGGCGCCCCCTCGCGCAGCCCGAAGGTGAACACGCGATACGGGCCAATCTCGCCCCGCATCGTCAGCCCCACATTGCCCCGCCCGATGATCGCATAGGCCTCGCCGAGATGCAGCGTCGCCACGCGGGCCCGGAACCCGCCGGGCATCGCCCCGGTCACCCGGGCGGCGGACAGTCCGTTGGCCACCGTATACGCGTCGGGGTCGGTGAACAGGCGCGACGAAACCGGGCGCAGCGGGGCCGGTGCGGGGGCCGCCTGGGGCATGGGCTCAATTCCCGTGCAACACGTCTCTCGAATGAGAGAATGCTAACGGAAATTTCACCGAATGCAACGCCGCATCAGGCGGTCACGCTCGCCTCCATGCACAGCGCGCCATCCTCCCGCCGCACCCACAGCTTCGCCCCCTCGGCATCCGGCGTGCCATGCACGGTGAACCGCGTGGTATCGAACACCGGCGACAAGGCCCGGAAAGCGAAGGATTTCACCCGCCGCGCGTCGTTCCGCGCGAACAGGTCGAGCAACAGCGTCGCCAGCAGCGGCCCATGCACGATCAGCCCGGGATAGCCTTCCTCGGTCGTCACGTAGCGCCGGTCATAGTGGATGCGATGCCCGTTGAAGGTCAGCGCGGAATACCGGAACAGCAGCACGTCATCCGGCACGATCGCCCGGCTCCAGGCGGAGCCAGCCTCCGCCTGCTTCGGCACCGCCGGCGCCTCCCCGGGCGCGGGCGCATCCCGGTACACGATGTCATGCTCCTCGGTGATCGCCTGCCCGGCCCCGTTTGCGATCTCATGCCGCACCAGCACGAACACCAGCGTGCCGGACCGCCCGGTCTTGGCCGACACATCCGCAATCGTCGAAACCCGCCGAACGTCCTCGCCGAGCCGCAACGGCGCATGGAAGGTCAGCCGCCCCCCCGCCCACATCCGCCGCGGCAGGTCCACCGGCGGCAGGAACCCGCCCCGCCTGGGGTGCCCATCCGCCCCGATCTCCGACTGCCGGGCCCGCGGCAGGAAATACAGCCAGTGCCACAGCGGCGGCAGCACATCCCCCTCGCGCGGTTCCGCATCCTCCCGGTCCAGCGTGGCCGCCAGCGCCGCCGGCGGAAACAGCCCCAGCCGATCCTCCAGCACCTCCTGCCGTCCGATCCACTCCCGCAGCACCGCGATGTCCATGGCAGTCTCCCTTCGCTCCCGCCGGAAGGGGCAGGGCAGGAGCCACGCTGTCAAGCGGGGTTGCGGCCGGCCGCGAATGCTGCTGGCCTGCACCCCATACCCGGGGAGGATCGGCCATGAACGAGATGATGCGCGAAACCGTGGCGGCCACGGCCACCAGCACCGATACCCGCCCGGTGCGCGAACAGGTCAGCGCCGCCGAATGGCAGGCCCGCGTCGACCTCGCCGCCTGCTACCGCCTGGTCAACCACTACGGCTGGGACGAGATGGTCGCCAACCACATCTCCGTCTGCGTGCCGGGCGAGGAAGGCACCTTCCTGCTCAACCCCTACGGCCTGCTCTACGACCAGATGACGGCCTCCTGCTTCGTCAAGGTCAACGCCGCCGGCGAGGTGCTGTTCGATGCCACCGGGCTCGGCTGCAACAAGGCCGGCTTCGTCATCCACAGCGCCGTGCACATGGCCCGGCCCGATGCCGCCTGCGTCATCCACACCCACAGCCTGGCCGGCATGGCCGTCTCCGCGATGAAGGTCGGCCTCCTGCCGCTCACCCAATCCGCCATGCGCTTCATCGACATCGGCTACCACGAGTTCGAAGGCCCCGCGATCCACCTGGAGGAGCGTGAGCGCCTCGTCGCCAACCTCGGCGACCGCGAGGTGATGATCCTGCGCAACCACGGCCTGCTGGTCACCGGCGCCTCCATCCCGGAAGCCTTCAACAACCTGTTCCGCCTGGAGCGCGCCTGCGAACTGCAGGTCATGACCCTGTCCTGCAACACGGAACTGCACATGCCGTCGCGCGAATCGGTGCAGGAGACCAACCGCCTCTTCAAGCCCACCGGCATGCGCCGCCGCGGCCTGCTGGAATGGCCCGCCTTGCTGAAGCGCCTCGACAAGATCGACCCCAGCTACCGCGACTGAGCATGCCCGTACCGACGGCCATCGTCTTCGACTGGGACAACACCCTGGTCGATGCCTGGGCCGGCATCGTCGGCGCGCTGAACGAGGTGTTCCGCGAATTCGGCCTGCCGCCCTGGTCGGTGGAGGAAGGCCGCCAGCGCATCCGCGGCTCCATGCGCGACTCGTTCCCGCCCCTGTTCGGCGACCGCTGGGAAGCAGCGGTCGCCGCCTTCGGCCCGGCCATGGCCCGCGTCCACCTGGATCACCTCGCCGTGCTGCCCGGCACCGCCGCGATGCTGGATATTGCGCGCCGCGTCCCCCTCGGCGTCGTTTCCAACAAGGCCGGCCCGTTCCTGCGGCGCGAAGTGGAACATCTGGGCTGGCAGCCGCGTTTCCGCACCGTCATCGGCGCCGGCGACTGCACGGCCGACAAGCCGCACCCCACTCCTGTCTGGCATGCGCTGTCCATGATCGGCGTGCAGCCGGGCCCTTCGGTGTGGTATGTGGGGGATACGGCGCTGGACCTGCAAACGGCCCACGCCGCCGGCTGCACCGCGGTGCTGCTGGGCGATGCCGCGCACGATGGTGGCCTCGCCTTGATGCAGGGAAGCGACTGCCCGCCGGGACTTCACTTCGCCGACGCCGATGCGCTGGCCCACTACCTGAAGGAGAACCTGCAGGAGGGGTGAGCGAGCGGTGAAATGCCCCTTCGCTCGCACGCGGTCGCGCCACGTCCGCCACGGGAAGAGGGGGAAAAACAACAACACCGCCCGCCGGCAGGTCCCCTGCGGGGCGCCATTGAAGGATTCCACCCGTGGCCAACGAAAAGTCGCAGAACGTTCAGGATGTCTTCCTGAACCACGTGCGCAAGAACAAAACCCCCGTCACCGTCTTCCTGGTGAACGGCGTCAAGCTCCAGGGCATCATCACCTGGTTCGACAACTTCTCCGTGCTCCTGCGCCGTGATGGCCACACCCAGCTGGTGTACAAGCACGCCATCTCCACCGTCATGCCGGGCGCCCCGATCTCGCTGTTCGACGGGCCGAAGGTCGAAGGCGCCGTCGCCCCCACCGGCGGCAATACGCTGACGCTGGGCCAAAGGGAGGCAGCCACCGCCCGTGCCGAGTAAGCCTGGAGACGAAGACCACGATCAGGAAAACCCGGCGCTGGATGGCGCCGGGTGGACCGCAAAGCCCACCACCGTCATCACCCGCGCCGCGGTCATCCTGCCGTGGGAGAAAAGCGGCGATTCCGGCATCCGTGCCGCCGAGGCCCGTCTGGCCGAAGCCGTGGGCCTGGCCGCCTCCATCGGCCTCGTCATCGTCCACACCGCCATCGTGCCCCTGCGCGCCCGCCGCCCGGCCACCCTCATGGGCTCCGGCCAGGTCGAGGGCCAGGCCGTGCCTATCAAGGCGGAGCGCGTCGACGTCGCCGTGGTCGATGCCCAGCTCTCGCCGGTGCAGCAGCGCAACCTGGAGAAGGAATGGGGCTGCAAGGTCATCGACCGCACCGGCCTCATTCTCGATATCTTCGGCGAACGTGCCCGCACCCGCGAAGGCGCGCTGCAGGTGGAACTCGCCCACCTGGAATACCAGCGCTCCCGCCTCGTCCGCTCCTGGACCCACCTGGAACGCCAGCGCGGCGGCTTCGGCTTCCTCGGCGGCCCCGGCGAAACCCAGATCGAGGCCGACCGAAGGCTGATCGGCGACCGCATCGTGCGCCTCAAGCGCGAGCTGGAGCAGGTGCGCCGCACCCGCGGCCTGCATCGCAGCGCCCGCAAGCGCGTGCCGTACCCCATCGTCGCCCTGGTCGGCTACACCAATGCCGGAAAATCAACGCTGTTCAACGCGATGACCGGGGCCGAGGTGATGGCCAAGGACCAGCTCTTCGCCACGCTGGATCCCACCATGCGCGGCCTCAAGCTGCCCAGCGGCCGCCAGGTGATCCTGTCCGACACGGTGGGCTTCATCAGCGAACTCCCCACCGAACTCGTCGCCGCCTTCCGCGCCACGCTGGAGGAAGTCGCCGAGGCCGACGTGATCCTGCACATCCGCGACATCGCCCACCCCGACAGCGCCGCCCAGCGCGCTGACGTGATCGCGGTGCTCGAAGGCATGGTGAAGGAAGGCACGCTCGATGAAGCCTGGACCGGCCGCAGCATCGAGGTGCTGAACAAGGCCGACCTCATGGGCGGCGTCGATGCCGTGCCGCTCCGCCCAAACTGCATCGCCGTCTCCGCCGTCACCGGGGAGGGGATCGATGCCCTGAAGGCGGAAATCGACCGCCGCGTCTCCACCGGCATGGAAGTCGCCCAATACGACCTGCCGCACGGCGACGGCCAACGCCTGGCCTGGCTCTACCAGCACGGCGAAGTGGTGGCGCGCGACGATGGCGAGGAGACGGTCCACATCACCGTCCGCCTCCGCCCCGAAGACCGCGCCCGTTTCGAAAGGCTCGACCGATGACGACCCTCACCCGCACCGATGCCCTGCGCGTCGCCGCCATCCTGCGCGCGGCCGCGGCGGCGGAAATCACCCCGCGCTGGCGCAAGCTCGCCACCGGGCAGGTGCGCACCAAGACCGGCCCGCTCGATCTCGTCACCGATGCCGACGAAGCCGCCGAACGCGTGATCGAGGCCGCCCTGCTGCGCGCCTTCCCCGGCTGCGCCATCGTCGGCGAGGAAGCCGCCTCCGCCGACGAATCGGTGCTGCACCGCCTGAAGGGTGCCGACCTGGCCTTCGTGATCGACCCGGTGGACGGCACCGCCAACTACGCCGCCGGCCTGCCGCTGTTCGGCTGCATGGCCGCCGCCGTGGTGCGCGGCGAAGTGGCCCTCGCCGTGATCCACGATCCCCTGGGCGACGACAGCGCCATCGCCGTGCGCGGCGACGGCGCCTTCACCCTGGCCGCCGACGGGCAGGAGGCGGCGATGCAGGTGGCCGCCCCCGTCCCGATCGCGGAAATGAGCGGCTGCGCCTCCTGGCGCTACCTGCCGGACGCCCAGCGCCGCCGCGTCCATGCCGGGCTCATCGATGTCGCCGCCAGCATGTCCTACCGCTGCGCCGCCCACGAATACCGCCTCGCCGCCGGCGGCCACGTGCATTTCCTGCAATACGGCCGCCTCTACCCCTGGGACCACGCGCCCGGCTGGCTGCTGCACAAGGAGGCCGGCGGCTACTCGCGCCGCTTCAACGGATCGGAGTATGATCCCACCGAAACCGGCGGCGGCCTCATCTGCGCACCGGACCGCGCCAGCTGGGACGCCCTGCACGCAGCACTGGTAGCCTAACCCCACGGAGCCGTACGATGGCCGCCACAATCTTCCTGATCCGCCACGGTCAGTCCACCTTCAACGCGCATTACGAGGAACACGGCATCGATCCCGGCCACGTCGATGCCCGCCTCACCGAGCTCGGCCACCGCCAGGCCGCCGAGGCGCGGGCGCGCATGGCAGCACTCATGGCCGAAATCGGCCGGCCGGAGCTGGTCATCTCCACCCCGCTCACCCGCGCCCTGCAAACCACCCAGGCGATCTTCGGCGGCACCGGCATCGCGGTCGAAGTCACCTGCAAGCACCGGGAAATGCTGGAAAGCCACTGCGACATCGGCCGCTCCCCGCGCGAGCTGGCAGAGGAATTCCCCGGCCTCAAGTTCGACCACCTGGACGATCCCTGGTGGCACAACGGCCCGCTCAACGAGCGCGGCCTGCCGCAGGAACCGCACGAGGTGTTCCACGGCCGCGTCACCCAGTTCGGCCAGTGGCTCGCCGAACACCCCAACGCCACCGTGGCGGTCGTCGGCCACGGCACCTTCTTCCGCCAGCTCACCGGCCGCGGCTTCGCCAATTGCGAGATCGTGCCCTGGACCCCAGGCGGCTGACTCCGCGGCTGCATCACTGGTCGATCCCCGACCGCGAGGTTGCGCGCCACGAATCCCGGCGCGGCCGCCGCCACGCCTACGAAACCCTCACCCCCGCCCGCACCGCGCTGGTGGTGATCGACATGGTGCCGTTCTTCCTGGCCCAGTCCGAAACCGCCCAGGGCATCGTCCCCACCGTCAACGCCCTGGCCACCGCGCTGCGCAGCGCCGGCGGCGTCGTCGCCTGGGTCGTCCCGGGCCTGCCGCGGCAGCCCGCCTGGGCGGAAGCCTTCTACGGCCCCGAAGTGGCCGCCACCTACGGCGCCTCCGGCGGCACCGGCCCGGCCCCGGACCGGCTCTGGCCCGGCCTCGCCCGCGATGCAGCGGACCTCGTCGTGGAAAAAAGCGGCGCCAGCGCCTTCTTCCCCGGCAACTCCACCCTGCCGGCCGACCTGGCCGCCCGCGGCGTGAACACGGTGCTGATCGCCGGCACCGTCACCAATGTCTGCTGCGAATCCTCCGCCCGCGACGCCGCAGCACTGGGCCTGCGCGTGGTGTTCCTGGCCGATGGCACCGCCGCCCCCACCGACACGATCCACAACGCCACCCTGGTCACGATCTACCGCAGCTTCGGCGACGTCCGCCCGGTGGCCGAGGTGATCGGCATGCTGGGCGCCGCGCAGCACAGGGCCGGGGCAGGGTGCCCATCCTAGGAAAATAATTTCCACCCCCCTGGCACCGCCCCCGTCATCGCGGTATCTCACGAACCGTGTTAACCCTTGCGGACCACCTCACCCACATCGTCGCGACCATCCGCGCCGTCATCGGTCTCCTCATCCCGCCCGTCGCGGCGCGGGAGACGCACGCCCTGATGGTACAGAAGCTGTACAACCGCGTCGGCCGCGCCGCCCGCCTGTTCGCGCGGCTGTACGACCTCTGGCGCGCCCACCGGCTCCCGGCCCCGCGCCCCAGCCGCGCCTGCACCCCGAAGGCCCAGACCGCGCCCACGCGCCCGCTCCCCCCGCCGATTCCCCGCGCCAAGGGCTGGTTCATGAACGCCGGCCAGCACCACGCCGGCCTCGCGCATTTCCAGTTCAACGCCTTCCTGGAGCGCCCGGACCTCCCCGCATTCCTCGCCGCCGTGCCCCAGGCCGGCCGCTACCTGCGCCCGCTCTGCCGCCTGCTGGCGGTACCCCAGCCGGCCTTCCTCGCCCTGCCGCCGCGCCCGCGCCCCAAGCGCACCCCGCGCCCGCGCGCCACACCGCCGCGCCGGCTGAACCTGCGCAACCCGCAACTCCCGCCCGGCGACCCGCCCTTCCGCCCCTACGTCCTCGCCGCCGCCCGCTACTTCCGAAAAAGATATGGCGAGAACTGGTAGGAGCCGTGCGTCCTAAAAATTACGAATACGGAAAGTTCCGGGACGAACGGCACCAGCGTCGCTCCACCGGCGGTTTTCCCGGTGCCAGACACTCATCGCCCCAGTGGCCGGCCCGGCTGGCGTGCCATGTCGGTCGCAACGATCCCAGCCTTCGCCTTCTGCACCTGTCCAGCCGGCGGGTGCCGGCCCCAGTGGTGTCGGAATATTTTACACAATAACGAAATAGCAACAACAACACCGTTTTTAATTCAATCGGTTACCATGTTGGCGCGAAATTTGCTTTCGTACCGTAACCCCAACCAAGCGCGCTGAGAGGCAATCATGCGTTACATCCCCTTCGCCGGCCTCGGATTGCTGGCCAGCCTGATCGCCACTCAGCCCGCGCAGGCCTATGTTTTTGGCGGCTCCAGTTCCAACACGGATACGGTCATCGTCACCGACCAGGGTACGATGCTGCTGACAGAATCGGGCTGGTATCGCGCAAATGGAGGCGATAGCGGCCTTCATGACTCGTTCAACGACAACTACATCGCCGGCTTGAACGAGAATCCGGGCTCGGTATACCACAACTTCCTGGTCTTCGGCCTCGAGACCCTCAACGGGCCCATCAGCAGCGCAACCCTGAATATCTACAGCTATGGCGTCG
>JBIKOJ010000331.1:0-3838 GCA_044358135.1 Acetobacteraceae bacterium
GCCCCGCCGTTCTGCCGCCAGCCCGGTCAGGTGCAGCGCGAACCGCTGCACCTCGTCATCCCGCGTCAGCAGGCATCAGCGCCACGGCAATCCGCGAAGCATCCACCGCCCCTCAGCCGAAATCGGATCTGGTGAGCTGCGACAGCCCCATGAACGTCACCTGCGTGCTGTCCGCCAGCGTGATCTGCACCCCGCCGCCCACCTGCACCTGGCTCGCCAACGCCACCTTCACCGCGTTGCCGCCATAGCCTTCCAGCTTGATGCGGTCATTGCCGTCGAACCCCCAGATGATGTCGTGCCCGCCGCTCGATCCGCGGATGAAGGCATACACATCCTTGCCCGGCCCGCCGCTGATGGTGGAATCGCCCAGCCCGGCCACGAACCGATCATTGCCCCAGCCGCCCACGATCTCGGTATTGCCGCTGCCGGCACGGAAAATGTTGTCCCCGCCGGCCAGCGCGCCGAACAGCGTGCTGGCACCCGGCCCGGCATTCAGCTCCTGCTTGCGATCGCCCTCGGCATAGATCACGTCGCCATCGCCGCCGCCGAACACCGTGGCCCGCCCCGTACCGGCATGGATCAGGTTGTTCCCCGCGCTGCCGCCACGGAACGCGTTGGTGCCCGCGCCACCAAAGATCGTGGCGCTGCCCGTGCCGCCCAGCACCGTGGCCGGCCCGGCCCCACCCACGAAATACAGGCTGCCGTTGCCGCCCCACACAAGCTGGCTGGTGTGGCCGCCTTCATCGTGGCAGCCCCCCTCGCCGGCACTGGCAATGATCGTGGCGCTGCCGCTGCCCAGAACGATCCGGTCCCGCCCTTCGGAGATCACCAGGTCACTGCCGCCGCCCAACTGGATCGCATTGCGCCCGCCCCCGGCCGCCACCGTGTCGTCGCCCCCGCCCAGCGCACTGATGCTGTCATCGCCCCGCCCGGTATGAACGGCCCAGTCGCCGGAGGTGCCGGGCAGGAAAATGCGGTTGTCTCCGCCACCCGCCACCACCGTCCCGCTGCCACCACCGCTGTGGAACGTCAGACCCCCATTGGCCAGCACCGACACGTCATCCTCGCCAGTGCCGAAGATCGTCGCCTTCCTGGCGGTGGAAACGATCGCCGCGTAGTTGTCCGGCAGCACCGTGGCCCCGTTGCCGTGCTGCACCCATTCGCCCAGCTTGCCCGCCGGCACCGCGGGCGGCGGCCCCGCCTTGCTGCCCGCCGGCACCAGCGCGCCCGAGAGCACCCCCTCGGTCACCGCCCCGGCCAGGCTGCGCGCCAGCACCGCATTCGCCGCCGAATCAAAGCTGAGCGTAACCGTCGCGCCGCCGGCGCCAAGCACAGTAACGTTGTTCATGAATACGGTATCCCTTGGCTTCGCGACATCCGGGACAGGGCGCCACCGGAGAATGCGTGCGGCCAATACAACGCGCGTAACCATCCAATACGCACGAGAAAAGACTGTGAATCGCCGTCAATATTCCATCCCCATTACAGCACCAATAAATGGAGCACCGACGAACAAACCTGGTTATCTTGTTCATCAAATTGGAACGCCACCGCGCGCAAAATCAATCAATTTGAAACAAATTGCGCGGCGCGCGACACCCTGTCGCACACCGTCACAAACCCACCACGAATCAGATTCGAAAAAGCCGGCTCAGCCGGCCGCGCGCGCCCAGGCCGCCGGGATCAACCGCGCCAGCCGCTCCGCCCACGCCAGCTGCCCCGCCGCCTCGGCGATCAGGTCCTGGCGGATTTCCAGCTCCAGGTAGTGCACGCCATGGGCCTGCGCATGCGTCGGCACCGAATGGTCGGAACTGGCCGTCAGCACATACGGCTCGTTGTCCCCCACCACCAGGCCCGGCTCGGCCCGCAGCAGCTCCAGCATCACCCGCGCCAACGGCAGCGAGCGCGCATCCTCCACATCATACAGCACCCCGGCATGCCAGGGCCGAGAGACGCCCTTGTACACCGGCGTGAAGCTGTGCATCGCCACGAACAGCAACGGCTCCCCCGCCGCCACCCGCGCCCGCACCGCGCCCCCCAGCACCGCGTGATACGGCGCATGGATCTCCGCCACCCGCGCCGCCCGCGCCGCAGCCGAAAGCCCGGCATTGCCGGGAATCGCCGTGCTCTCGCTGACCTCCGGCACCGCGCTTGCCCAGTCCGGGTTGCGGTTGCAGTCGATCACCAGCCGCGAATACCCCTGCCCGATCGCCAGCGCCCCCAGCCGATCGGCCAGCGCCACCGTCGTGCCCCAGATGCCGATATCCCACCCGATATGCCGGTCCAGTTCGGCCGCGGAAATCCCCAGATCCCCCAGCCGCCGCGGCAGGCGCTTGCCGGCATGATCGGCCGCCAGAAGGAACGGGCTGCCGCCCGCCGCCCACACCCCGGGGGCCAGCCCCGCGGGATGCAGCAGCACGGGCGAAGGTTCATCCGCCTCCAGCAGGCGGGCGGCAGCGTCGTCCATCGGTCAGGCGGTCTTCAGCACATGGATCACGCGGCTGGCCACATGCTCGCGCGTCTTGCCCGCATAGGCCGCCATGTGCGGCGCCGCGCCATGCGCCTTCAGGTCGTCCGCCGTCGCCCACTTCTCCACCACCACGAAGCTGTCCGGCCCCAGCGGCGTCTGGATCGCCCCGAAATTCTCCACGTCGATCACCGGCTGGTATTCGATGCACCCCTTCTCCGCATGCACCGCCGGCATGTTCGCCCGGAACGCCTCCAGGATCGTCTCCCGCATGCCGGGCTTGGCGGTGATGATGGCGAGCACATGGATCATGGACCGTCTCCTTGGTTGCGGCTGCAATGCCGGCCGGCACCCTAGCCTCGCGCGCCGAGCCGGGCCAGAGTGCGCCCCGGAACGGCCGCACCGGAGGAAACGAAAATGGACCCCACCTTCCTGTCGGCCCGCCGCCAGGCCGCCCTCATCCGCAAGGGCAGCATCGGCGCCCGCGAACTGCTCGACCACTACATCGCCCGCGTCGAGCGCCTCGACTCCCGCATCAACGCCGTCGTCGTCCGCGATTTCGACCGCGCCCGCAAACGCGCCTCAGCCCTCGACAGCAGCCGCGCCAAAGGCCCCACCGGCCCGCTCCACGGCGTGCCCATGACCATCAAGGAAAGCTTCGACATCGCCGGCCTGCCCACCACCTGGGGCAACCCCGTTCTCGCCAAGCACAAAGCCAAAACCGACTCCATCACCGTCGCCCGCTACCAGCAGGCCGGCGCCGTGATCTTCGGCAAGACCAACGTCCCCCTCAACCTGGCGGACTGGCAGAGCTTCAACGCCGTCTACGGCACCACGGGCAACCCGTGGGACCCGACCCGCGTCCCCGGCGGCTCCTCCGGCGGTTCCGCCGCCGCCCTGGCCGCCGGCCTCACCGGCATGGAAACCGGCAGCGACATCGGCGCCTCCATCCGCAACCCCGCCCATTTCTGCGGCGTCTTCGGCCACAAGCCCAGCTACGGCATCTGCCCGCAAACCGGCCACGCCATCTTCGACAACATCGACGAGCTGGACATGGCCGTCGTCGGCCCCCTCGCCCGCTCCGCCGACGACCTCGCCATTGGCCTGGACATCATGGCCGGCTGGGACGGCACCGAATCCGCCTGGCAGCTCAAGCTCCCCGCCCCGCGCCACAAAACCCTCGCAGGCCTGCGCGTCGCCATCATGCCGGTCCACCCCTGCTCGGATGTCGAGCACGAAATGCAGGCCGAACTCGAAAAACTCGGCAAATTCCTCCGCAAGCAGGGTGCCAAGGTCAGCCTCACCGCCCGCCCCGAGTTCGACCTCGCCGAAGGCCACACCCTCTATATCGAGATGCTCCGCGCCACCACC
>JBIKOJ010000012.1:0-40657 GCA_044358135.1 Acetobacteraceae bacterium
GCGCCGTGGTCGGCCAGGATGGTGGCGGCGGCGGGGCCGGCGATGAAGCTGGCGCAGTCGATGACCTTCAGGCCGGCGAAGATGGGCTCGCTCATGGAGGGGCCTCCGTGGGGCTGAAGACGTTGCGCAGGGTGCCGATGCCGTCGATGACGACCTCGACCGTCATGCCCGGGCGCATCGGCAGGGGCCCGATGGACGTCCCGCAGGCGATGAGGTCGCCGGGCTCCAGCGTCATCTCGCGCGACAGGAGCGAGACGATGCGGGCCGGCGGCAGGATCATGTCGGCAATCGGGTAGTTCTGCCGCTCGCGGCCGTTGAGCAGCACGCGCACGCGGGATTCGGTGGGAATCTCGGGCACGATGCAGGGGCCCACGGGGCCAAAGCTGTCGGGGGATTTGGCGCGGGCCCATTGCGGGAAGGCGGGGTCGAGGTTGAAGAACTCGACGGCGGTCACATCGTTGATGCAGGTGTAGCCGAAGATGTTGCGGGCGGCTTCGGCCTCGTCGGCATGGGTGGTGCGGCGGCCGATGACGATGCCCAGCTCGCCTTCATAGATCACGCGGCCGGTGTAGCTGGGCGGCGGCAGGATCGGCGCCTCGGGGCCCACAATGCTGCCGGGGGATTTGAGGAAGTAGAGCGGGTCGGTTGGGATCGTGTTGCCCTGCTTGGTGGCGAGCTCGAAAAAATTGTTCCACAATCCGATGAACTTGCTGGGGCGGACGGGCGCGCGCAGCACCACGGCGGCGGCAGGCACGGTTTCGCCGGTGGGGGTTGGGCTGTCGAACATATCGCCGCGATGGATGGCGACCGAGCCATCCTCGTTCAGCGTGCCGAAGGCGCCGCCGCCGCCATGTGCCAGCCGGACCCATTTCACCATGCGTTTCCCCTCCGCGGGAGAACCTTAGGCGGGGGGCGGCGGGGAGGGAAGGACACTCCCTTGCCAGCGGCCGTGCGCGCGGCATGATGTCGACAATCGGGAGAGAACGAACATGACCTGGCAGCCGGAACTGGATGAACTGCGCCGTCGCGAGGCGATGGCCCGCCAAATGGGCGGGGCGGACAAGGTGAAGCGGCAGCACGATGGCGGGCGGCTGACGGTGCGCGAGCGGATCGACGGCGTGCTGGACCAGGGCAGCTTCCACGAGGTCGGCGCGATCGCCGGCAAGGCGCAGTACGATGCCGAGGGCAACCTGCTGGAGCTGGTGCCGTCCAACTGCGTGTTCGGGCGCGGCAAGATCGATGGCCGGCCGGTGGTGGTGGTGGGCGACGACTTCACCGTGCGCGGCGGCTCGGCGGATGCCACGATCAAGGCCAAGCCGATCATGGCGGAGCGGATGGCGGCCGAGTTCCGGCTGCCGATCATCCGCATCATCGAGGGCTCCGGCGGCGGCGGCAGCGTGAAGACGATCGAGACCACCGGGCGGGCGAACCTGCCGGGCGGCGTGGGCGGCGGCGAGGGGTTCTTCCTGGCCACCGACAACATGAGCCAGGTGCCGGTGGTGGGGCTGGGCCTGGGCTCCGTGGCCGGGCTGGGGGCGGCGCGGCTGGCGGCGACGCATTATTCGATCATGACCAAGGAAACCTCGGCGATGTTCGTCGCCGGGCCGCCGGTGGTGAACGCGCTGGGCCACAACGTGACCAAGCGTGAACTGGGCGGCTGGGAAATCCAGACCAAGGCCGGCGGCGTGGACGATGCGGTGGATACCGAGGAGGAGGCGTTCGAGCGCGTGCGGCGCTTCCTGTCCTACCTGCCCTCCAGCGTGCATGGCGTGCCGCCGGTGGAGCCCTGTGCCGATCCGGTGGACCGGCGCGACGAGAAGCTGATGAGCGTGATCCCGCGCGACCGGCGCAAGGTGTACAAGATGCGCACCATCATCGACACGGTGGTGGACCAGGGCAGCTTCTTCGAGATGGGGCGTCATTTCGGCCGCTCGGTGATCACCGGGCTGGCGCGGCTGGGCGGGCACCCGGTGGCGGTGATGGCCAGCGATCCCTACCACTATGCCGGCGCCTGGACGGCGGATGCCTGCCAGAAGGTGGTGCGCTTCGTGGACCTGGCGGAGACGTTCCACCTGCCGGTGGTGTACCTGATGGATTGCCCCGGCTTCCTGATCGGGGTGGAGGCGGAGCGCACCGCGGTGATCCGCCACGGCGTGCGGGCGATGGCGGCGATGAACCAGACGACGGTGCCGTGGTGCACGATCGTGGTGCGCAATTCCTTCGGCGTGGCCGGCGCGGTGCACACCCCGGCCGGGCGGCTGGCGCTGCGCTACGCCTGGCTGTCGGGCTGGTGGGGCTCCCTGCCGCTGGAAGGCGGGATCGAGGCGGCCTATCGCGCCGATATCGAGGGCGCCGAGGACCCGAAGGCCAAGCTGCGGGAGATCGAGGACCGGCTGAACAAGCTGCGCTCCCCGTTCCGCACGGCGGAGACGTTCCAGGTGGAGGAGATCGTCGACCCGCGCGACACGCGCCGGCTGCTGTGCGAATTCGCCCAGCTGGCCGAGCCGCTGCGCACGCCGGGGCGGCCGAGGATGTTGCCGCGGCCGTAGGGGCGGGGATTCGGTCGGGGCTTTGCCGCTTGCGCCAGGCGCGGTGCCGCCGGCGCTGCTGGCCCTGATGCTGATGGTGCCGGACCGGGCCGCAGGTGGCTGGATTGCGGCCCAGGCAGCCTGCCCGGGCAGGATGGCGTGCGCCCAGCCCACGGCCAACTCGGTCATCCCGTCCGGAACCGCACGCACTGCGGCCACGACACGCGGCCAAAACAGACCGGCCGCAGATAGCGCACCCGGATGAAACCAGGGCCAGGCGCCGGCCGCCGCATGGCACGTTTGCGCAAATGCCGCATGCGCCATGGCGGTGCCGCGCGGGCGATGCTTGCGCAGGCGGGCGGGCGGTGGTTCGCTCCTGCCCATGGGCGCGCTGGCGCCGTGACTGACGGGAGAGAAACCGATGGAAGCTATGGGGGCCTTCCGGGCCGAGACCCGCGCCTGGCTGGAGGCGAACTGCCCGCCTTCGATGCGCACGCCGATGCCGGCCGAGGAAGCCGTGAACGGCGGCAAGAACGCCAGCTTCGCCAACCCGGAGTCGAAGATCTGGTTCGAACGGATGCGCGACCGCGGCTGGACCGCCCCGACCTGGCCGAAGGCCTATGGCGGCGGCGGGCTCTCCAAGGAGGAGGGCATGGTGCTGGAGGAGGAGATGAAGGCGCTCGGCTGCCGCGCCCCCCTCGTCGGCATGGGCCTCTCGATGCTCGGGCCGGTGCTGCTGGAATACGGCACCGAGGAACAGAAGCAGGAACACCTCACCAAGATCATCCGCGGCGAAATTCGCTGGTGCCAGGGCTATTCGGAGCCGGGCGCCGGCTCCGACCTCGCCGGGCTGCAAACCCGCGCGGTGCTGCAGGGCGACCACTTCCTGGTGAACGGCCACAAGATCTGGACCAGCAACGCGCATTACGCCGACTGGATCTTCTGCCTGGTGCGCACCGACCCCACGGTGAAGAAGCATGACGGTATCAGCTTCCTGCTGATCGACATGGCCGACCCCGGCGTGCGCCCCCGCCCGATCCGCCTGATCTCCGGCTATTCCGTGTTCTGCGAAACGTTCCTGGAGAACGTGCAGGTGCCGAAGGAGAACCTGCTGGGCGAGCTGAACAAGGGCTGGACCATCGCCAAGCGCCTGCTGGAGCATGAGCGCAAGTCGATCGGCGGCATCGGCGAGCGCGGCGCCAAGAGCCGGGAGAAGCCGATCCCCGACATGGCCAAGCAGCATGTGGGCGCCATCGACGGCCGCATCGCCGATGGCAGCCTGCGCGAGCGGGTGGCCAGCCACGCGATGGACGCCCATGCCTTCAGCCTCACGCGCCGCCGCGCGGCGGAGGAGGCGGAAAGCGGCGCACCCCCGGGCCCGCTTTCGGCGATGTTCAAGTTCTACGCCACCGAGCTGAACAAGCTGCGCTACGAAACCATCCTGGCCTCGGCCGGCACGCAGCAGCTGGGCTGGGAGGGCGATGATTTCACCGATGACGAAATCCGCCTGGGCCGCGAATGGCTGCGCAGCAAGGCCAACACCATCGAGGGCGGCACCAGCGAGGTGCAGCTGAACATCATTGCCAAGCGCGTGCTTGGCCTGCCGGATTGAGACACCCGCCATGCCGATGATCATCTCTTCCGACGCGAGGATGGTGCGCGAGGGCGCGCACGACTTCTTCAGTGAAAAATCGCCCATCCTGTCCCTGCGCAAGCTGCGCGACAGCCAGGACCCCGACGGCTTCTCCCGCCCGCTCTGGCGCGAGATGGCCGAGCTGGGCTGGACCGGCTTCCTGGTGCCGGAGGACCATGGCGGCTCCGGCTTCGGCTATGTCGGGCTGGGCCAGGTGATGGAGGCAGCGGGCCGCACGCTCGCCGCCACCCCGCTGCTCGGCACCGCGCTGGTGGGCGCGGTGGCGCTCGACAAGGGCGGCAGCGAATCCCAGAAATCCGAGCACTTCCCGGGCCTGGTCGGCGGCGAGGCGATCTATGCCCTGGCGCTGGAGGAGCATCCGCACCACCGCCCGTACTGGATCAACACCAGCGCGAAGAAGAGCGGCAGCGGCTGGGTGCTGAACGGCGCCAAGCAGTTCGTGCTGGACGGGCACGTGGCCGACACGCTGATCGTGGTGGCGCGCACCTCCGGCGAGGAAGCCGGGCGGAACGGCATCACGCTGTTCCTGGTGCCGGGCAGTGCCGCTGGCGTCAGCCGCAAGCGCTCCATCATGGTGGACAGCCGCAACGCCGCGCGCATCACGCTGGAGAACGTGGCGGTGGGGCCGGAAGCCGTGCTGGGCCCGGTGGATGGCGGGGCAGACCTGCTCGACCAGATCCTGGACGCGGCGCGGGCCGGGCTGGCGGCGGAAATGCTCGGCAGCTCCGCCGAGGCGTTCGAGCGCACGGTGCAGTACCTGAAGGACCGCAAGCAGTTCGGCGTGCCGATCGGCAGCTTCCAGGCCCTGAAGCATCGCGCGGCCGAGATGTACTGCGAGGTGGAGCTGACCCGCTCGGCGGTAACGGCGGCGCTGGATGCTCTCGATACCGGCGCCAACGATGCCAGCCTGCTGGTGAGCCTGGCCAAGTGCAAAGCGAACCAAACGGCGCGGCTCACCGGCGACGAGGGCATCCAGATGCATGGCGGCATCGGCATGACCGACGAGCACGAGATCGGCTTCTTCCTGAAGCGCGCCCGCGTGGCCGAGCAGACCTTCGGGGATGCCGCCTTCCACCGCGACCGCTACGCGGCGCTGTCGGGCTACTGAGGGGATCACCGGGATGCGCAACGCGAACCGCCGCATCGTGCTGCGCACCCGCCCCGAAGGGATCGCCGGGCCGGAGCATTTCGCCGAGGAACCGGTGGCCATCCGTGCCCCCGGACCCGGCGAGGTGCTGCTGGAGACGCTCTACGTCTCCGTCGATCCCGCCATGCGGGTCTGGATCAGCGAGAACCCCGGCTACGTGCAGCGCATCGATCCCGGCGACACCATGCGCGGCAGCGGCATCGCCCGCGTGCTGGAAAGCCACGTGCCGGGCATCGCGCCCGGCGACCTCGTGCATGCCCGCACCGGCTGGCAGAGCCATCCCACGGTGGAAGCCGAGGCGGTGGAGAAGCTGCCGCCAGGCGTCACCCCCACCGACTGGCTCGGCGTGCTCGGCATGACCGGGCTCACCGCCTATTTCGGCATGCGTGCCGTGGGCGGGGTGCAACCGGGCGAAACCGTGCTGGTCTCGGGTGCGGCCGGCGGCGTCGGCCAGATCGCGGGCCAGGTGGCGCGGATCGAGGCCTGCCGCGTGGTCGGCATCGCCGGCGGCGCGGAGAAATGCGCCTGGCTGCGCCGGGAACTCGGGTTCCACGCCACCATCGACTACAAGGCCGAGCCGGACCTCGCCGCCGCCGTGGCGCGCGAATGCCCCGGCGGGCTGGACGTCTTCTACGACAATGTCGGCGGCGCCATGCTGGATGCCGCCCTGGCCAACCTGAAGCTGCGCGCCCGCGTGGTGATCTGCGGCCGCATCTCCCAAACCGCCGCCGGCGAGCTGTACGGCGTGCGCAACATGGGCCAGCTGATCGGCAAGCGCGCCCGGGTGGAAGGCTTCATCGTCAGCGACTTCGCCCATCGTGTCGGCGAAGGCCGGGCCTGGCTCGCCGCGCGCATGGCCGAAGGCGCGTTGCGCCATCGCGTGCACGAGATCGAGGGGCTGGAACGCGCGCCGGAAGGGCTGGCGATGCTGTTCCGCGGCGGCAACACTGGCAAGCTCGTCGTGCGCGTGGCTGGCTGAAACACGACGTTTCGTGATGGCGCTGACTGCATGCACGGTCTGGACGCGGGACGATTTCGGGCAGTAAACTGATAGCTGCCAACTCGGCATTCCGCCATGTGCGGGGATGCGCCGTGCGATGCCGGGCGCAGCTCCGTCTCGGGGTGGCTGCGCCTCTCCGCGAAGGACCAAGCGAACGATGGCCACGATCTTCACGGCAATCGGCACGGGACGCGGGCAGGAGCTGTTCATCAGCTATGGGCCGGGCACCGCCACCACCCTGGTGAAGGACATCCGCAGCGGCGCCACCGGCTCCAGCCCGCAAATGCTGGGCCCGCTGCTGGTGAACGGTGTCAGCGACCCCACGAAGCTGCTGCTGCTGGCCGATGACGGTACGGCCGGCGCCGAGCTCTGGGTCACCGACGGCACCAGCGCCGGAACAACCCTGTTCAAGGACATCAACGAAGGTGCCGCCGGCGCCTTCGCCTCCACCTGGCTTGCGGTCGGCACCCACGCCGTGTTCACGGCGGAAACGGCGGCGTCCGGCAACGAGCTGTGGGTGAGCGACGGCACCGCGGCCGGAACAACGCTGCTGGCCGATCTCAACACCGGGGCCGCCAGCGCCACCCCGCTGCATCTCGGCTCCCTGATCGCCGGCGGCAAGGCCGATGCCGCCCGCGCCATGTTCGTGCTGGACGACGGCAAGACGGGCCGCGAAATCTGGGTCACCGACGGCACATCGGGCGGCACCGCCCTGCTGAAAGACATCAACCCGGCCGGCAATTCCACCCCCTCCACCTGGACGGCGGTGAAGAACCTGGCCGTCTTCGGCGCCAACGATGGCACGAACGGCCAGGAGCTGTGGGTCAGCGACGGCACCGGCGCCGGCACCACCCTGCTGCTGGATGCCGCGGCAGGCCTGCCCAGCTCCGACCCCGAGGTGCTGGGCCCGCTGCTGGTGGGCGGCGTGGCCGATCCCAACACGCTGCTGGTGGCGCTGGACGACATCACCAACGGCCGCGAACTCTGGGTCACCGACGGCACCAAGGCCGGCACCAGCCTGTTCCTGAACATCGCCGCCGGCACCACCGGCGCCGACCCCAGCGCATGGACCGCGGTGGGCAAGGTCGCCGTCTTCGCCGCGACAACGGCCGCCGAGGGGCGCGAGCTGTGGGTCAGCGACGGCACGTCGAAAGGCACCTCGCTGCTGCTGGATGCGCGGCCCGGCGCCACCGGCTCCGACCCCATCATCCTCGGCCCCCTCATCACCGGCGGCGTGCCAGACCCGACCCGCCTGCTGCTGCGGCTGGACGATGGCACCAACGGCACCGAGCTCTGGGTGACCGACGGCACCAAGGCCGGCACCACGCTGTTCCTCGATATCAACCCCGGCAGCAAATCCAGCGACCCCACGGGCTGGACGGCGGTGAACGGCCAGGCCGTGTTCGTGGCCACCACCGATGCCGCGGGCGCGGAACTGTGGGTCAGCGATGGCACCGCGCTCGGCACCAAGCTGGTGGCAGACGCGAACCCCGGCAGCGACGGCTCCTCCCCCACCATCGTCGGCCCGCTGGCGGAAAACGGCCTCGCCGATCCCTCCCGCCTGCTGGTGCAGCTGGATGATGGCACCAACGGGCAGGAACTCTGGGCCACCAACGGCACCGGCGCCGGCACCCTGCCCTATGCCACCCTGAATGCCGGCGCGGCCGGCGCCTTCGCGCTGCCGGGCCTGGAAGTGGCCACCAAGCTGGCCGATTTCTCCAACGCCACCGGCGGCGTCACCTATGCCATCGATGCCTCCACCGTGGAGAACATCCTCGGCTCCTCCAAGGACGACACCTTCACCGGCAGCACCGCCGCCAACGCGATCGATGGCGGCGCCGGCACCGATACGGTGGTGTTCAGCCAGAAGGCCGACCAGTACACGATCGGCATCCTCGGCAATGTCACGCGCGTGTCAGGGCCGGATGGCGCAGACGAGATGCGCTTCGTGGAACAGCTCCAGTTCGGCGCCACGGCGGCCATCACGGTGGATTCGCTGCGCGGCCAGCCGGGCACGGAAGAGCTCTACCAGAACCTCGTGGACGGGCAGCTGCGCTTCGGCCTGCCAACCCGCCTCGCCCCCAACAGCAACAACCTCGTCTACATCCTGCCCGCCGATAACGGCAGCGACGTGCTGGAAGGCACCTCCTTCAACGACTTCGCCAACCTGGGCGCCGGCAACGATGCTGCCGCCATGGGCGCGGGCGATGATTTCGTGGATGGCGGCGGCGGCTCCAACTTCCTCACCGGGGGCCTGGGCAGCGACACGTTCTTCATCGACGGCCGCGACCTGGTGCCGGTGTGGTCCTGCATCACCGATTGGCAGCCGGGCGAGAAGCTGACCCTCTGGGGTTGGCGCGACGGCGTCAGCCTGGCCGCCTGGGACGAGAACAACGGCCTGCCCGGCTTCCTCGGTGCCACGCTCTTCGCCGATATCGACGGCAACGGGCTGGTGGAAACCGCCATCACCTGGACCGGCATCACCAAGGCGGAACTGCCAACGCCCGTGCCTTTCGAGGTCAGCGGCGTGGGTGTTTACTTCTTCAATTGACGGCTGGGTACAAGCGTTTCTTAGGAAGACTCTTCTTTTTGTGAACAAAAAGAAGCAAAAAAACTTCATGACCTGGCGCTTTGCTTTCCCGCGTCCGGCTGCGCGCAGCGGGAGAGGCGCAGCCATCAGTTAGTGTCAATCTACGTTAAATCGTCATATACGATAAAATTTTCCTAGATCACCGGCCTTGACCGTGCGATAGCTAACGGTGATGCCACATCCCGTCGCCGCTCCGAGAGAAGCCGACGCCCTTCGCCGCTTGGCGGAGGCGATGACTCGCGTCCATTTTCCGGCGCCCCTCCTCCACTTGCTCCTCGCCCTGCTGGCGTTCCTTACGGGGAACAAGGCGGTCATGGCCCAATTCACCCTGGCCACCACCTCCGGCCGCACATGGCGCACCCCGCAGCGGGATTGGCACTTCTCCCCCAACGGCGAAACCATCGACGACCTGGCACCCGTACTCCATCCCCGCGCCCTGCGGCGCCTGCGCCGCCAGCGCGCCTGGATCGGCTGGATCCTCCGCGGCCGCCCCGGGCGCGGCATGCGCCGTTCAGGCAACCGCGCGCCCGCACCTTCCCCCGCCTGCACCGCCCGCGCCCCGCCATAGGCCCAACGCGCGCCCAATCACCACGAATCCGTCTTTCGGCCCCCGCCTCGCGCGGCGATGACTCATGCCCAGGCGAAACAGCCTGGGCCGAAGCACACCCGCCATCCCCGGCAACAGTCGGCGATGGCGGGCGAAGGCATCAGACCGTCACGCGATAGACCCGGCCCTGCGTGGACGAAACGAGCAGCTTGCCGGTGTCGTCGAAGCTGAGGCCGCTGATCTCGGCGTCGTTGATACCCTGGGAAGCAAGGCTGATACGCCGCACCTCGGTGCCGGTGCGGGTGAACTCCACCAGCGTGGAGGTATCGTTGTAGCTGCCCATCCAGAGGTTGCCGGTGACGGGATCCACCGCAAATCCCGCCTCATCGCCCCACAGCGGCGAGTTGAAGCTCGCCAGCACCGTGCCGTCCGTGGGGTCGATCTCGAGCACCTGGCGCGGGCTCTGGTTGCGGACATTCACAAAGAGATGGTTCGAGGTCGCGTCATACAATCCGGCCGTGAGGTCGTAGTTGCCCTTCAACGTCAGCGACCCCAGCACCGAGCCATCCGCGGGGTTGAGCGCGATCACGCGGTCCGTGTTCGGCTCGCCGTTGAACACCAGCAGGCTGCCCACGGGGATGGTGGCGCCGTTCAGCGTGAACGCCTCGTCCGTGATCTGCAGGGCGCCGATGGTGATCTGGGTGGAGCCGAAATCCTTGGTCGTCACCGCGATCGATTGCAGCTCCGTGCCGGTGGCCAGGTCCAGCCGGCGCAGCGCGGTGGGGAAGGTGCCGGGGTAGTTCACCACCCAGGCGGATTTCGTCGTGGGGTCGAACGCCACGTCGCGCAAATTGCCGAAGCCCTGGGTCAGTTCGTTGAGGGCGAACGGCGCGGAGGTGCCGCCGGCCGTGGTGATGGTCAGCGGGCCGAAGCCGTGCACCGGCTCGCCGTCCAGCCGCACCGCACCGTTGTCGAACCCGTCGCGGTTGTAGACATCCGCCCCCGGGTTGGGCTGCACGTTCGTGGCCGTGTCCTTCTGCTCGCCGCCGGCGAACTTCGCCGTCAACCCGCCTTCCACGAAGCCGGCGCCGTAGATGTAGAGGTGGTTCGACACGTCGTAGCTCTGGATCGTTGGGACCACCTGCAGCAACGGCTTGGCCGAAGCACCGGGTATCCAAAGCTCAAAGGCGCCATTGGCCGATTGCGGCACCGTCAGCGTGGCCGTGCTGCCATCCTCGGCCACCGCGCTGGGCGACAGCATCACGAATTGCAGGGCCGCAGAATAGCTGTCGCGATAGCGCAGGATGGCGCGCAGCCCGGTGGTGAGGTCGGTGCCGTTCACGGTGATGGCCTGGCCGGGATTGGCCGAGGCCGCACCGGCATTGGCCGGCGTGCCGGTGGCGGCGGTGGCGGTGATGCCGCTGACATCCAGCGAATACGCAGCGCTGGTGCCGCCCGCGGTGCGCACCACGATCGGGCCGAAGCTCTCGTTGCGCATCGGCACCACCATCCGCGCCAGCCCGTTCTGCTGGCCGGCATTGGAGGTGACATCCGGCCCCTGGCCGTACCCGGCGCCGGGGTCTTCCACCGGGGTGGTGCCGAAGCGGTATTGCGTGCCCTCCCGGTCGATGAAGCCGCCGCCCAGCACGCTCACATCCATGAACTGGCTGTCGCTGCTCACGCCGTTCAGCACGATGCCGCTGACCACGGGCACGATCTGCAGGAAGGTCTCCGTGGCGTTGCTGTCTCCCACCACGCGCACCACGCCGGTTTCGGCCTGGGCCGGCACCACGACCTGTGCCGAGGTTCCGTCTTCCGCAACACTGGTGGGCCGGACCACGAGCTGCAGCGGCGTGCCGCCGTCGTTGACCTGGAACACGATGTCGAGCGTGGCATCGAGCCCGGTGCCGGTGATCGTGATGGTCTGGCCGGGATTGGCCGAGGCGTGGCCGGCATCGGCCGGGGTGCCGCTGGTGGCGGATGCCGTGAGGCCGGTGATCGCCAGCCCGAACACGTTGCTGGTTCCGCCGGCCGTGGTGACGGAGATGGGTCCGCCGGGCACGCCATCCGGCACCGTCATCGACAGGTTCGATCCAGAGAAGCTCTGCGTGATGTCGAAGCCCTGGCTGCGGGCGGTGTCGGCCACCTTCTGCGCACCGAAGTTCACGGTGCTGCCGCCTTCCACGAAGCCCTTGCCGCTGAGCTGGAAGCTGCCGCCGACGAAGCCCTGGTTCGTCTGGGCCACGACATCGGACAGCACCGGCACCACCTGCAGGAACAGGCCGCCGACATCGCGTGCCAGCCGCACGGTTCCGGTGGCCGCGGTCGTCGGCACCACCACGTTGAAGCTGGTGCCGTCGCCTGCCACGTTCGTGGGCGTGACGGCGGTGGTGCTGATGTATCCGCCGCTATCCGTGGCCACGAACACCACGCGGTCGCTGGCGTCGAGCCCGGTGCCGGTGAGGGTGATGGTCTGGCCCGGATTGGCGGAGGCCACGCCGGACGTGGTCGGGGTGCCGGTGCCCGCCAAGGCGGTGATGCCGGTCAATCGCGTATCGCTGCCGGCCAGGCGCACCATGCGGGTGGTGTAGTTGCCGCTGTAGAACGAGCTGTTGCCGCTGCCGGCGGTGTTGGGGTCGTAGCTGGCGTTCTGGTAGCCGGTGATGCCGACATAGTAGGCGCCCGCCACGGGGGCGGAGAAGGTCAGCGGTTCCGTGCCGGAATAGGCCAGGGCCTGGCTGGTCTTCTCGCTGCCGGCGGCATCGAACACGCGCACGGTGGCGAGGGTGCCCGATGCCATCTGCACCTGCAGCAGGTCGCCGGTGCCGAGGTCGACCCGGTACAGGTCCACATCCCGGTCGCCGAAGCTGCCATTGCCGAGTTGCTGGCTGATCGTCACCGACTGGTGCAGCGCCAGCGAGACCTGGGTGCTGTCCGCGATGGTGTCGCCCACGTCACCGCTCGGCACGATGTTGTCCGCCGTGGTGAAGACGGCGCGGCGGCTGCTGCCCTGCCCGCCGGCGGTGGTGACGGTGACCGCGGCATTGCTGGCGCCCGCCGGAACGGTGACGCGCAGAAGCTGCTGCGTGGTCAGCGCCGCGGCATTGGTGGAGACGCTGCCGCTGGTGCCGTCCGCCACCAGGGTGATGCCCTGGATTGTGGCGGGAATGCCGTCCACCAGCACCGAGACCTCGCCCGGCACGAAGCCGGAGCCGTCGATGACGAGGGTATTGCCTTCGGCGATGGTGCCGCCGAGGCCGCGCACCCAGGGCACCACCTGCAGCGCATGGCTTTCGGCGGCGCCGATCACCCGCACCAGGCCGGAGCGGGCCTGCGCCGGCACTGCCACCGTCAGGCGCGTGCCGAAGGGGTCCACCTGGCCCTGGCGGGTGACCGTGCCGACCGCGCCGGTGCTGTCCACAGCCTCGAACTGCACCAGCGTGTTGTTGGTGAATCCGTTGCCCACCAGGGTGATGGTCTGGCCGGCATTGGCCGCGGCGCTGGCCGTCCCGGCGGGCACGCCATAGCTGGGGGCGGACGCGAGCAGCCCGGCGAACTGCACCGGTGCCACGGCGGAGGCCGTGACGCCCGCGATCTCGGCATAGCCGCCGGCGGTGGTGATCCGGATCGGGCCATCGAGCGCCAATGGCGCGGTAAGGCGGTACTGGTCGTTGTTGCCCAGCACCTCGGGGCCGTTGCCGTCGGTGTAGTAGTAGTAGCTTGTCGCGTCCACGCGCGTGTCCACGAAGGCGATGCCGCCGAGCGTGATGGTGCTGGCGCCCTCGATGAAGCCACTGCCGGTCAGGTCGAAGCCGCCATCGATGCCCGGGCGGCCATTGGCGGTGCCGGTCAGCGTCGGCACGATCTGCAGCGGCACGCCGGCGCTGCGGTTGATCGTTTGCGGCGTCTCCGGACCGAAATTGCCGATGCTCTCGCTCATCAGCACCTTGCCGTCGGCAGACACCTGGAACACGTCGCGGCCGTAGTTGGGGCTCGCCTCGCCGTCCCAGCTGTCGAAGGCGTAGAGGTCGAAGCTGAGCGTGTAGGTCTGGCCGGCCGTGAGCCCGTTGAGCGACAGCAGCTGCTGGTCGCTGGAGTAGCGGCCGGAGAAGGCGGAGAAGGTGGACGCCAGCGTGGTGTCAACGCGCGCATCGCTCCAGGCCTTGCTGGCGCCGGTCTCGAAGGTGTCGGCGAAGACTGTGCTCTTGCCCTGCGCCACCTTGACGTTGTCGATGCCCCAGCTCTCGTTGCCAGGGCTGCCGCCACCTTCCAGGCCGAGATCGTTGAAGCGGATCACGGAGGTGGTGCTGCCGGCGGTGAAGGAGAGGGTGATGCCGCGATAGGCCGCATCCGGGTAGGAGGCGAAGCCGTAGTTCGCGAAGGCGCCGTTCGTCACCTGGACCGCGCCGGTGACGGCCAGGGACGGCACCTTCACCAGCAGTTGCGTACCCGCCTGGTTGACCTGCAGCGGCGCGACGGAGACGAGGCTGGGGGTGCCGTTCTCGTCCACGGTCGGGAACAGCACGCGGGTGCCGGGCCCGAACTGCGTGCCGGTGAGCGTGATGATCTGGTTGACGTTCGCCGAGGCCTTGCCGGCATCGGCCGGCACGCCGCCGAGCGCGGCGCCGGTGATGGCGGAGAGCGTGGGCGTGGAAATCGCGACCGGATCGGCGTTCACGTCCACGCGGTAGACACGGCCCTGGGTGGAGGAGACGAGCAGCCTGCCGGCGTCGTCGAAGGCAAGGCCGCTGATCTCGGCGTCGGTGATGCCCTGGGAGGCAAGGTTGATGCGCCGCACCTCGGTGCCGGTGCGGCTGAACTCCACCAGCGTGGACGTGTCGTTGTAGCTGCCCATCCACAGATCGCCGGTGACGGGATCGATCGCGAACCCCGCCTCGTCGCCCCAGAGCGGGGAGTTGAAGCTGGAGAGCACCGTGCCGTCGGCCGGATCGATCTCCAGGATCTTGCGCGGGTTCTGGCTGCGGTCGAGCACGAACAGGTGGTTGGAGGTGGCGTCGTACAGCCCCGCCGTCGTGTCGTAGTTGCCCTTCAGCGTCAGCGAGCCCAGCACGGAGCCGTCCGCGGGGTTGAGCGCGATGATCCGGTCGGTGTTCGGATCGCCGTTGAACAGCAACAGGCTGCCGACGGGGATGCTGGCGCCGTTCAGGGTGAACGCCTCATCGGTGATCTGCAGGGCGCCGACGGTGAGCTGGGTGGAGCCGAAATCCTTCACCGTGAACGGGATCGATTGCAGTTCCGCACCGGTGGCAAGGTCCAGCCGGCGCAGCGCGCTGGCCGAGGCGCCCGGGTAGTTCACCACCCAGGCGGATTTCGTCGTGGGGTCGAACGCCACGTCGCGCAAATTGCCGAAGCCCTGGGTCAGCTCGTTGAGTGCGAACGGCGCGGAGGTGCCGCCGGCGGTGGTGATGGTCAGCGGGCCGAAGCCGTGCACCGGCTCGCCGTCCAGCCGCACCGCGCCGCTGTCGAACCCGTCGCGGCCGTAGACATCCGCACCCGGGCTGGGCTGCACGTTCGTGGCCGTGTCCTTCTGCTCGCCGCCGGCGAACTTCGCCGTCAGCGCGCCTTCCACGAAGCCGGAGCCATAGACGTAGAGGTGGTTCGAGACGTCGTAGCTCTCGATCGTCGGCACGATCTGCAGCATCGGCTGCAGCCCGGAGCCGAGGATCTGCAGCGCGAAGGCGCCGTTGGCGTCCTTGGGCAACTGCAGGATCGCCGTCTTGCCGTCGGGTGCTGCGTAGATCGGGTTCAGGATGCGATGGACGGTCTCGCCGTAGTAGCTGCCGATGGTGCGGAACACCACGTCGGTACCGATGCCGAGACCCTCGCCTGTCAGCGTGACGGTCTGGCCGGGATTGGCGGAGGCGTATTTCGCCTGCGCCGGAGTGCCGGACAGGGCGGTTGCCTGGAGGCTGGAGAACCCGACGCTGAACGGCGCAGTGGTGCCGCCTTCGGTCTTCACCGTGATCGGCCCGAACGAATCCGCGAGCGGCACGCGCAGGTTCACCACGGTGTTGTTGCCGTAGACATCCGCGCCGTCGCTGTTCGTGTTGCCGTCGCTGCGGATGACGGCGCCGAACCGGTACTCGGTGCCGTTCCCCTCCACGAAGCCGGCGCCTTGCAGCGTGATCGAAGCGAAGGCGCCATCGGAATCGATCGACGTCATGTCGGCCGAGGTCAGCTTCGGCACCACCTGCAGGAACAGCGAGGTGGCCTTGCCGTCGCCGATCAACCGCACGCTGCCGGTGACGGCATCGGCCGGGACCACGACCTTGATGGAGGTGCCGGACATGTCGACGCTCCACGGCGTCGTCACGACCTGGCTGCGGGTGCCGTCGCTGCTGATCCGGTCGAACACGACATCGCTGCGCGCCGACAATCCGACGCCGGACAACGTGATGCTCTGGCCCGGATTGGCCGAAGCCTTGCCGGCATCCGCCGGCGTGCCGCTTTCGGCGGTGGCCACGATCGCCGCGAGCGACTGGTTCAGCGTGTTGCTGGTGCCGCCCGGCGTGGTGATGCGGATCGGTCCCGTGGGGAAGCCCTCGCGTGGCGAGATCGTCGCACTTGCGTTCGGGATGGTCCTTGTGTCGAAGGCCGAGGATATCTCGATGCCGCTGCTGCGCGACGAATCGGCCACGGACTTGCTGCCGAAGCCGATCGTGCTCATGCCCTCGGCGAAGCCGGTGCCGGTCAGTGTCAGGTTGCCGCCGACATAGGAGCCGTCGAACATCGTGGCCGCACTGAGCGTCGGCACAACCTGCAGCAATACACCGGCCTGGTCGCGCACCAGCCGGACCATGCCGGTGGTGGCGCTCTCCGGCACGACGACGGAGAGGCTCTTGCCATCCTCGGCAACCAGCGTTGGCGTTGCCGTGACCGTGCTGACCTGGCCGGATTCGTCCAGCCGGGTGAAGACCACCTGCTCGCCCGCCTGGAGCCCGCTGCCCAACAGGGTGATGGCCTGCCGCGCATTCGCCGAGGCAACACCCGCCTGCGCCGGCGTGCCGAGGGCCGCGGTGGCGTCGATGCCGGACAGGCGCGAATCGCCGCGGCCGGTACGGTCCATCGTCAGCACATAGGCGGCCGAGGAATAGAAGGAGGAGTCGGCGCTGCCTTCCACCATGGGGTCGTAGCTGTAGTTTCCGTAGCCGCTGATGCCGACGTAGTAGTCGCCGGCGGCAGCCACGGTGTAGCTGGCGGTGACCGCGTCCTTCTGCTCGGAATAGCTGGTCTGGACCTCCTTGCCCGCGCCGTTGAACAGCCGGACATAGGCGTTGAACGTGCCGTTCACGGCATAGCGCAGCACGTCGCCGGCCTGGAGATCGACGCGGAACAGGTCCACGTCCTTCGCCACATAGGTGCCGTCGCCCATCACGGCCGAGACGGAGACGCTCTGCGCCGTCTGCAGGCCCAGGCCAAGCGCCGTGGCCAGCGTCTCGCCGACATCCGCCACCGGGGTGAGGGTCAGGTTCGCGACCGAAATGCCGGTGCGCAGCGTCGCGGTGCCGCCCACGGTCGAAACCGTCACGTCAGAACCGGCCACGCCGCTGGGCAGTACGATCGTCAGCAGCTGCTGGTTCGTCGCCTGGCTGAGATTGCCGCCGAAACTGTAGGTGGCGTCGGGGCTCGTGCTGTCGGCCAGCGTGCGGACCGTGAAGTTGCCGATGGTTCGGCCGCCGGCCTGCACCACCAGCTCGGAGGCCACCAGCCCGGTACCTTCCACCAGCAGCGTGTTGCCCGCGGCCACGGTGCCGCCGACGCTGCGCAGCGTCGGCACCACCTGCAGCATCTGCCCGCCGGCCGCACCGGCCAGCCGCACCACGCCAGTGCGCGCCAGCGCCGGCACCTGCACCGAAAGCTCGGTTCCCGCCGCGTTGGCGATGCCGGCGCGCGTGACGGTGCCCTCCCGGCCCGTGTCGTCGGTCGCGGCAAAGGCCACGCGCATGCCGGTGGTGAAGCCCTGGCCCAGCAGCTTGATGGCCTGGCCGACATTGGCCGAAGCCTGGCCGAGCACGTTCGGCGTGCTTTCCGCGGCCGTGGCGGCGATGCCCGTGACCACCGCCGTGGGTGCGGTATCCAGCGGTCCGGCAATCTCGGCGCTGCCGCCTTCGGTGGTGACCTTGATCGGCCCTTCCAGCACCAACGGCGCGACCATGAAGCCGGTGTCATTGCGCGTGCCGCTCACGCCGAAGCGGGTGCTGAAGGACCCGGCTTCATCGACGATCGTGACGCCGCCGATGGTGACCTTGCTGACCCCTTCCATGAAGCCGCTGCCGCGCAGCGTGAAGCTCGTGTCGGACCCCGGGCGCCAGCTGCCCTCGACGCTGGTCAGCGTCGGCACCACCTGCAGCCGCATGCCGGCACTGCTGTTGATGGTCTGCGGCACCGTGAGCGCGTAGTTGCTGATGCTCTCGCGCATCAGCAGGGTGCCATCGGCCGACACCTGGAATACGTCGCCGCCCGCCGTGCCGTCCCAGCTGTCGAAGGCGTAGAGGTCGAAGCTGAGCGTGTAGGTCTGGCCGGCCGTGAGCCCGGAGAGCGACAGGCGCTGCTCGTTGTTGCCGAACCGGCCGGAGAAGGCGGTGAACACGCTCGGGTTGCTGCGGTCGACCGCGGCGTTGCTCCAGGCCGGGCTCACTCCCGTCTCGAACGTGTCGGAGAAGACCTCGCTCTTGCCCTGGGTGACACGAACGTTGTCGAGGCCCCAGCTCTCGTCATCGATGCTCTGCAGCCCGCCATCGCTGAACCGGATCGTGCTGCCCGTGTCGGCGGCGGTGAAGGAGAGGGTGATGCTGCGATAGATCGCATCGGGGTGGGAGGAGAAGCCGAGGTTGCGGTAGGCGGCGTTGGAAACGCGCACTTCGCCCGTGGTGGTGAGGTCCGGCACCAGCACCTGCATCTGGGTGCCGGCATCGTTGATCGCCAGCGGCACCACGGAGACCAGCCCGGTGCGGCCCTCCTGGTCGCGGGTGGGGAAGACCACCTGCGTCTGCGGCCCGAACTGCGAGCCGGTCAGCGTGATGACCTGGCCGACATTGGCCGAGGCCTTGCCGGCATCGGCCGGCACGCCGCCCAGGGCCAGGCCGGTGATGGAAGTGAGGGTGGGCCGGGCGGCCGCTGCCGGATCGGCGTTCACGTCCACGCTGTAGATGCGGCCCTGGGTGGAGGACACCAGCAGCTTGCCGGTGTCGTCGAAGCTGAGGCCGGACACCTCGCTGTCGTTCACGCCCTGCAGCCCGATATTGATCTGCCGCACCTGCGTGCCGGAACGCGTCATCTCCACCAGCACCGAGGGGGTGCTGGTGCCGGCGAGCCAGAGATTGCCGGTGACGGGATCGATCGCCAGGCCGCGCTCCTCGGCGTAGTCGATCGGGAGGGAACTGATCTCGGCGCCGTCCGCCGGGTCGATCTCCAGCAGGCGGCGCGCGCTGCTGTTGCGTTCGGTCAGCAGCAGGTGCTTCGTCGTGGGGTCGTACAGCCCCGATGTCAGGTCGTAGTTGGCCTTCAGCGTCAGCGAAGCCAGCACCGCGCCGGTCGCGGGGTTGAGCGCGATCACGCGATCCGTGTTCGGCTCCCCGTTGAACACCAGCAGGCTGCCGGCCGGGATGCTCGCGCCGTTCAGCGTGAAGGTCTCCGGCGCCATTTGCAGCCCGGCCACGGTGATCTGGGTGGAGCCGAAATCCTTGACCGTCAGCGGGATCGATTGCAGCTCTGCGCCGGTGGCCAGATCCAGCCGGCGCAGCGCGCTGGGCGAGGCGCCGGGGTAGTTCACCACCCAGGCGGAATTCGTCGCGGGATCGAACGCCACGTCGCGCAGGTTGCCGAAGCCCTGGGTCAGTTCATTGAGCGCGAACGGCGCGGAGGTGCCGCCGGCGGTGCTGATGGTCATCGGCCCGAAGCCGTGCACCGGCTCGCCGTCCAGCCGCACCACGCCGTTGTCGAACCCGTCGCGGCTGTAGACGTCCGCACCCGGGCTGGGCTGCACGTTCGTGGCCGTGTCCTTCTGCTCGCCGCCGGCGAACTTCGCCGTCAGCGCGCCTTCCACGAAGCCGGAGCCATAGACGTAGAGGTGGCTCGAAACATCGTAGCTCTGGATCGTCGGCACGATCTGCAACACCGGCTGCACGGCGGCACCCAGGACCTGCAGCGCGAACACGCCATTGGCGGATTTCGGCACCAGCACGGTTGCACCCGTGCCGTTCGGCGCCGCGGCCACCGCCGTTTGCAGGTCGTACTGAACCGCACCATCGTAGCTGCTGGTGCGCCGGAACAGCAGCTTGGTTTCGGCATCCAGCCCCGCGCCGCTCAGCGTGATCGCCTGGCCGGCATTGGCCGAGGGCAGGGCCGCATTGGCGGGCGTGCCGCTGAGCGCCGTGGCCGCGACGCCGGAGAGGTTCACGCTGTAGGCGGCCGAGGTGCCGCCGGCGGTCTTGACCGTGATCGCCCCGAACGCGCCATCCACCATCGGCACGGAGAGATAGGTGCGGCTGTTCTCGGTGTAGTTCGGCACGTAGGAGTAGGTGGCATCCGGCCCGGTATTGGCTGCCGTGTCGATCACCTGCTCGGTGCCGAAGGTGTAGACGGTGTCGTTGCCTTCCACGAAGCCGCGGCCATCCAGCGACACGCGCATGGTGCCGTCGCCGTTCAGGAAGTCGATCCGGGCGTCGGTCAGCAGCGGCACCACCTGCAGCAGGAAGGTGCCGTCGGCGAAATCGGTGCGCTTGCCGCCGGACTCCTTGCCGTACACCACCACGTCGCCGGTGAAGGCGTTGTTGGGCACCACGAAATAGGCGGTGGAATTGGCCGCATCGGTGCGCGTGACCTTCACCTCGGCCGTGGAGACGGTGCCGGACTCGTTGATCGTGGCGAAGGTGATGAAGGCGGTTGTCGGGTCGAACGGCACCGCGATGCCGATCTCCTGGCCCGGGTTCGCCGAGGGGGCCTGCGCCACGGACGGCGTGCCGCTGGCCGCCTTCACGTCGCTGGCCGGCCGCACCGTGAAGCTGCGCTCCAGCGCCGTGCCGAGGGCGTTGCCGGACAGGTCGGCCACGGCCGAGGTTTCCACGCGGAACCGGTACTCGCCGGGCAGCAGCACGGTCTGCGGCAGCACGGAGACGGCACGCCCCTGGGCGCGCGTGTCGATCTTGGTGGCCACCGTCACGTCGTCCGCCGTGCCGAACTTGCCGTCGGCCCCCAGCCCGATGAGCGAGATGCCGCCGCCGTTCAGCAGCGCCGCGTCCACCTGTTCGTTGAAGCGCACGTCGATGTTGCGCACGAAGAAGCGCTTGTCGCCGTCGGCGATGCTGGTGGAAAGAACGGTCGGGCCGAACGTGTCCGGCACGGTGGCCAGCGTCACCACGTCGGAAAGGCCAACATTGCCGCCGGTGTCGGTCACCCGCACCTGCAGCTGCACGGAGCCGCCGATCGTCGGCGCCTGGGTGAACATGTCGAACGGGAAGCTGGGGTCGTTGCTGACCACCTTGCCGTTGACCAGCAGCTCCACGTTGCGGATCTGCACGTCGTCCGAGACCAGCGGCGTGACATGCACGGAACCGCCGGCCAGCACCTGGATCCCTGGCGTGGCGGGATCGGCATCGCCGGCGGAGACGGCGATCGTCACCGTGGGCGCCACGCCCTTGGTGTCGAAGCCCATGTAGTTGACGATCTGCAGCCCGGCCTTGGCATCGGCCACGAAGGCCACGCCGTTGGCGATCGCCACGTCGCGCGCCAGCTCCGGCAGGTTGTACGAGACATCGAGCGCCCCGGTGTCGGCGGGGTCGGTCACATCCACCACGTCCAGCCGGCGGAACGCGCCGAAGACGAAGTCGTTGCCGCCCACTGCCACCGCCCGGCCGGTGCCGGTCAGCGCGATGGCCGTGCCGGCGATGCCGGTGCTGTCCACGCCGGACAGCACGGAAAGCGCATCGGGGTCCTTGATGTCGGCGGTCATGAACCCGGCCAGCCCGCCGGTATAGGCGGCGACATAGGCCACGCCGCCGCCGACGGTGATGCGCGAGCCGGTCTGCGGCATCGTCACCTGGCCGCGCAGCGTCAGCTCGTCGCCATCGATGGAGATGGCACGCACCACGCCGGCGCTGTTCAGCGTGTAGAGCACGTCGCCTTCGATCGCCACGTCCACCAGCGTGCCGCCCGGCTCCAGCACGGTGCGCACGTCGCCGGTGTTGATGTCCACCGCCGAGAGGCTGGTGCCGGCCACGGCATAGGCAATGCCGTCACGCACCGCCACGGACGCCACGGGAGCCGCCAGCATCACGTCGCGGATCAGCACGGGGGCAGCGGGGTTGGCCACGTCGACCAGGTGCAGCCCGCCACCGCCACCGGCGATCGCGGCCACGCCACGGTCGGAATCCACCGCGACGCGCGTGTTCTCGCCGGTGAGATCCAGCTCCGCCAGCACCGACGGCGCCGTGATCTTGCTGACATCCACCACCGCCAGGCCGGCATTGCCGGTGGCGACGAAGGCGGTGAGCTTGGTGGGATCGGTGGTGGAGCCGATCACGGCCACGCCGTTGGCCGAGCCCTGCAGCGTTGTCGCGCCCACCACCCCGGTGGGCGTGCCGAGATCGCCCAGCGGGCTGAGCCCCTGGCGGATCGCGGCGAAATCCGAAATGCCGTCCTTGTTGGTGTCGGCCGAGCGCGGATTGCTGTCGATCGTGAATTCAATGTCGTCGGGCAGGCCGTCGTAGTCGCTGTCGCGCTCCAGGCTGGCGCCGAACACCAGCGTGGCGGTCAGGTTCACGCCTTTGCCGGAATCCGCGGTCTTGCCGTAGTCGTGCGCCACCAGCCCGGTGGCCGGGTCGAACACGGCCATGTGGTAGGGGCTGTTGTTCGGCAGGAAGAAGCTGAAGAACCCCTTGTCGTCGCTGACGGCATGCAGCGCCGGCGGGTTGTTCGGCGTGGTCACCTGGATGCCGACATAGTCCTGGCCCCAGGCGGCGGTGGGCAGCGCCGAGATCCCGGTGCCCACGGCACCCAGGCGCAGCACGGGCTGCGTGGGGTCGTTGGTCACCACCTCCACCACCGCGCGCTGCAGACCCAGCGCGCTGGCCGCATAGGACAGGCCGAAGGAGAAGCTGTCGCCCAGGCCGATGCTGGCGGGGCTGGACTTCAGGTCCAATGGCACGCCGAGCAGCGCGAACTCCGCGCCGCCTTCCACCAGCCGGATCTCCGTGATCGACAGCGGCGTGGCGCCGGTATTGGCGATGGAGAACAGCCCGTTCAGCGAGGCCGCGGGCGAACCGACCGTCATGCCGCCGAAATTGTTCACGCCGGAACTGGCCACGGCCCGCGCCGTGGCGGCGATGCCGGTGCCGGAAAGGTCGAAGGTCAGCGCGCCGAAATCGGAGTTGGTCTTGATGGTCAGCGTGTCGTTGGCGTTGCCCACCGCGGTCGGGTCGAAGGCCAGGGTCAGCGTGACGCTGGCGTCCTGCGCCAGGGTGGTGCCCGCCAGCCCCGGTGTCAGGATCGAGAAGCCGTTGGCGCCGCTGCCCAGGCTGATGCCGTCCAGGCTCAGCGTGTCGAAGCCGACATTGGAGAGCGTGACATCCACGGTGCGGGTTGCCCCACCGGCGCCATCGGCCGCCGTGGCCGCGAAGCTCACCGTGGTCCCGGCCCCCAGGTCGCCACCGGCCCAGCCGGCATGCAGGATCGGCGTCGTCAGGTCGTTGATACCCTCACGCGCGCCCTTGAGGCTGCCAGGGAGGTTGAAGTTGGTGCGGTACTCCTTCACCGCCGCGGTGATCGGGGTCTGCCCATCGGGCTGGATGCCCAGTGCCGCCTGCAGCAGGGCGAGGTTGGTGGCGGCAAAGTTGAGGTTGCCGTCCTTGCTGTTGCCCGAGCGCATGATGTCGTTGGGCGGGTTGACCGGCGGCGAGCCCTTGCCGGGGATGTCCACATAGGCATCGTTCAGGCCGAAGGTGTGTGCCAACTCGTGGCTCACCGTGTTCGCCACGTACTGCGCGAAGCTGGCCGGGCTGTCCCAGTTGAAGTTGATGGCCACGCCGAACTGGCCGGAATTGGCCACCTTGATATTGAGGCCCTCGGCGATCGCATGCTCCAGCGCCGCCTGGCCGATCGTGGCCCCCTTGCCGCCATCCGGACGCAGGCCGAGATAGGTGGCCATGTATTTCTGCGCGCGGTCGAAATCGGCGAACCCGTACACCAGCGACTTGGCCGCGCCGAAGAACGTGTCCTGCCAGGACATCGTCACGTCGGCGCCGGCATTGGCCGCCACCACCTGGTACTGCTTGCCGGTGGGCGCGTAGTCTTCCAGCACGGCCGTCTTCATCGCCGCCACCTGCTTGTCCAGCATGGTGGAGAAGTCCTTGGCGGTATACGCCTTGTCCGGCAGGAAGGCGGCGAACTCGGCCAGGAACGAGGCACCGACCAGGCCGACCTTGTTGACCACGTTCACAACATTGATGGTGACGTCGTCGGCCGTGCCCAGCTTGGCGTCCTTGCCCGGCAGCGTCATCGGCCCGATGCCGCCGCCGTAGTCATACAGGTAGCGGGTGGTATCGTCCTTGGTGCCGAAGGCCTTGTCGGCGCCCGGCAACGTCACCAGGCTCACCGCCTTCAGCGCCCGGCTCAGCTCCGTGCGGTAGCCGGCCTCGTCCACACTGATCTTGGTCGGCGCCGTGCCGGTGCCCACCGCCGTCACGCTGCCGACGGTCAGCGCGCCCTTGGCGTCGCTCACCTGGACGTTGAAGGCGGATTTCTGGTCGTAGCCGGCCTTGTCGGGGTCGAACTTGCCCACCAGCGTGGCGTTGCCGCTGTAGTCGCCGGCCAGGGTGAACGGCGCCCCGCCGCCGGTGAAGCTGGTCTTCACGCTGTTCGGCAGGAACAGCTCCACCTTGTTCGTGCGCACCACGCCATCGGTGTTGGCGCGGAAGAACGCCATCAGGTCGCCGCTCTGCTTGGCGGCCGAGCTTTCCTCCACCGCCGCCACGAAGCGGTTCTGGTAATAGGTGTAGATGTCGCGCGTGCGGCTGCCGTCGGCGTTCTGGCGGATTTCGGTGATCTTGATGCGCGCGCCGTAGAGCTGGTCGTTATTGAGGTCGGCGAAGCCGTTGCCGCCCTTGAACATCTCGGCATAGGTCTTGGGGTCGAAGTCGAACTTCTTGGTGATCCCTGTGCCGGCCGACAGGGTGAAGGACTGGCTCACCAGGTCCAGGCTGCCGTTCACCGGCTTGGCGAACTGGCCCAGCGCGCCGTCCACCTCGATGGTCACGCTGATGAAGGGCTGGGTCTTGGTATCCGGGTTGTGCGGCGGCACCTCGCAGCCCGGGATGGGCGGCAGCGGCGGCAGCGCCTTGTTCGGCTGCGGCGCATTCCACTGCAGGGCGGTGAAATTGTCGGCCGCGGCACTGGCGGTGAGGAAGGTGAGCGCCTGCGGGGCGTGCTCGTTGACCTTCTCGTCCTTGCTCGGCGGCACCGGGTCCGGCGGCGCGCCACCGGCGGGGTTGCAGCCGCCGGGCGGGGTGATGCCGTGCCAGCCCGGTGCGCGCACGCCGGCCCCTTCGTCGGACACCACGGTGAGCCCGTCTTCGGAGACGGTGGCGGTGCCGTTGATCACCAGCATGCCGGTGGTGTGGTCGAAGCTCAGGATGTTCAGCTTGGTGCCGGGGGCGGCGCCGAACACGTTCGGAAACGAAATGGTGGCGGGGGTGGAGAAGGTGGCCGCCCCGGGCGCCTGGATCGTGATGTCGAAGGTGTGCTGCAGCACGCCCGGCGGCAGCATGTCGCGCACCAGTTCCGGCGGCACGGTGGAAAGGCCGATCTGCGCGTCGGTCAGGGGCTGGCCGTCGGCGCCGATGATGCTGCCGGGATCCACCGTCAGCGTCAGCGCGCCGCGCTGGCTGTCGGTCAGGTTCGGCGCCGAATTCTGGTCCACCCCCACCGTGGTGGGCACGCTCTCGCTCACCAGCGAGAAGATCGTGGTGGCCACGCGCGGCAGGTACACCTCCAGCCGCCCGGCATGGGACGCGCGCTCCTCGGCGCTGCCCATCGTGTCCATCAGCGTGTTGACCTCTCCGGGCCGCAGCTCGGAGTCCATCACCATCTCGGGCCAGAACACGCCCACCGGTGCGTTGGTCGCCGTGCGCCCGTCGACCGCCACCTTCACGGTGCCGGCCGGCAGGTCGGTCATCTCGAAGAACCCGTTCTCGTCGGTAAAGACGAAACGGTCCTCCATGCCCAGCACATAGACCTTGGCGTGGGCGATCGGGTTCAGGAACACGTCGTCCGGCGTGAAGATCACCCCATCCGGCCCGCGCCGCATGTCGTCGAAGGTCATCGGCTGCAGGTCGGGGCCCGGGTCCACCACCCGCCCGCGCAGCACGGTGCCGGCCACGGTGGTCAGGCTCACCGTGGTGAAGCTCACCTGGCGCAGCCCGCCGGCCACGCCGTTCAGGTCGGCATCCAGGAAGGCGCCATCGGTGGCGGCGCGGATGCGCGAGCCGTCCACCGTCACGGTGATCGTGGCCCCGCCCGGCATCGGCGCATCCAGGAACAGCATCGCCGAGCTGCCATCCTGTGCGGGCACGATCGTGCCGGCCAGCTTCGTGCCGTCTGCCGCGCTGGCGTAGAAGCTGTCCGCCGTCAGCGTGTCGATCTTCACGGCGCGCGAGAAGCGGATCTCCGGCCGCTCGGTGGAACCGACATCGCTTTCCCCCGCCGTGGGGGAGATCGCGGTCAGCTGGAACGGCGCCAGCGCCGACAGCGTCACCCCGCGCGTCAGCGTGGCGGTGTTGCCGCCGGCGTCGGTGGCGGTGATGGTCAGCGTGTGGGCGCCGATATCGAGGTCGCCCAGGTTCAGCCCCGCGTCATAGGCACCGGTCGTGCTGTCGAAGCCGATGCTGGTCGCCGGCCCCTTGTCGAAGCTGTAGGTCAGCTTGCTGAGCGTCGATCCCGTCGGCCCCGCCACGCCGGTGAGGCGGGAGGTGCTGCTGAAGCTGTCGCCCTCGGCCAGGCTCGCCAAGGACATCACCGGCAGGCGCGTATCCAGACGGAAGCTGCGCACCACCGTCTTGGCCGCATTCCCCGCCACGTCCTTGGCCGAGATGCTGATCGTGTGCAGCGCATCCTGCGTGCCATCCAGAGCGAACTCGGTGGCGATGCTGTAGCGGCCTTGCCCATCCAGCGTCAGCGCCTGGGCCGGCCCGCCATCGATGCTGTAGCTGGCTTCCGACACGCCTGAGAGGTTGTCCAGCACCTGCCCGGCGACGGTCACGTTCTTGTTCGTCACCCCGGGCAGGATGGAGGCGACCACGTTCGGCCCCTGCGTGTCCTGCGACAGGTTGAAGCGCGCCAGCGCGGCCCCGGCCACCTGCGCGCCGAGCGTCTTGCCGCCCTCGTTGGAGAACTCGAAATGGATGCCGCCATAGATGCGGCTGCGCCCGGCCTCGTCCACCGCCTGCTGGAAGCTGGTGTAGTTGCGGGTGACGCCGGGCAGCGTGAAGGAATTGGTGCTGAACGCCACGTCACCGAAGCTGGCCTGCAGCACCGTCGCCGCTGCCGCGCTGAAGGTGGAATGGCCGGAGACGTATTCCGGGTGCGGCGGCGTGATCAGCAGCGGCAGCCACGCCTCGTCCTTGGTGGTGGCCGCATTGCCGTCCAGGTCCGCCTGCTGGATCGCATCGATCGGCCGCCACAGGCTGTAGGCGAACTTGGTGTTCCAGGACGCAATGGCCGCATCCGCCAGCGCCACGTTCAGCTTCGCGAACAGCCGCACATTGGCGGCCAGCGAGTTGCCCTGGGATTGCGCGATCTGCTGGGCGATCTGGTTCCAGTGCCCCGGCGGGGTGTAGCTGCCGCGCCCGTCGGCCCAGAACTGCGCCTGCTGGGCCTGGTCGGCGGTGCGCGTGGCGCTGGTGGCCGAGCCAAGCTCGCGCACTTCCGCCACCGCGGCGGCATACTCGGCGCTCGTCAGGTCCGGCGGCGGCGGCAGCTGGAACTGGCTGGCACTGGCCAGCGCGAACGGCGTCAGTTCCGCCCATTGCGGCTCCTCCGCCACCTCGTAGGAGGGGGCGGTCGGCCGCCAGCGGCCCGGCGTTTCGCTGGCGAGATACTCCACGTAGTTGGCGGAGCCGTCCGCGGCGCGGATATCCACCACCGCCTGGCCGATGGAGCCGCCCAGTGCCAGCGCGTTGGTCTTGGCCACCCCGTCCGGCACCGCCGCCATCGCGGTGGCCAGGATCTCGTCCAGGCTGGTGCGCTGGTTCGGGAAGGCGGCGTACAGCACCGCGTGCGCGGCCTTGGCCAGCGCCAGCCCGGTGTCGATCTCGCCGGAGAAATCCTGCTTCACCAGGAACGCCGCCGAGCCCTCGATCGCTGCCAGCGTGTCGAACTGCGCGATGCCCACCATCGCCATGATGCGCGTCGCTGTTTCCGGATACATGGAGGCGCGGCGCACCGCCTCCAGCGTCGCCTGGTTCCAGGTGATCGCGGCATCGGCGGAAACGCTGCCGGAGCGGTTGACCGTCAGCGTCGTGGTCGCGGTGTTGCCGGCGAGGTCGGAGACGGTCAGCGACAGTTTGTTGTCGCCATCAATCAACACCACGTCGGCGAACTGGAAGCCGCCATTGGCCGCCACCAGCGCCTTGGCATCGCCCAGCATGGCCATCGCCGCGCCATCGGCGGAGCCCAGCAGCCCCACGCGGGCGGCGGCGGTGATGTTGTCGCCCGCCGTGCCGGTATCGGAGCTGGCGGTCAGGCCAAAGGAGCCGATCTTCGGCGCGACGGAATCATAGGTGAAGGCCAGCTCTCGGGTGGTGGTGATGCCGTTGGCATCCGTCACCGCCAGGTGCAGCACATGGGCACCCTGGCCCACCGCGCCGCCCGCCAGCGCATCCATCTCCGCCTTGGACAGGCTGAAAGCCCCCGCCCCGCCCAGCGTCAGCGCCGTATCCGCCGCCTTGTCCAGCCCCACCAGGGCGGACTCAATCGCCACGCCGCCGGTCACCGTGCCGCTCACGGCATAGTCGGCGGTGATCCCGTCGCTGGCCGAAACGCCAGTGTCATTGGCAAGCGCGGCCGAAATCTGCGTGTTGCTGTAGGTGAAGCGCAGGTCCAGCGTGCGCGTGTTGCCGGAGGCATCCACCGCCACCAGGTGCAGCACATGCGGCCCTTCGGCCAGCGTGCCGCCGGCCAGTTCGGCCATGTCGTCGGCGGTGAGCGTGAAGCCGCCCTGTGCATCCAGGAACAGCACCAGGTCGGTGAAGTCCGCCGCCGGCGTACCGTCCAGCCCGCCGCGCAGCGCCACGATCCCGCCCGCATCGGTGGCGCTGCCGGAAACCGCCACATCGGCCGTCACGCGGTCGGTGGCGCTCGGCCCGGTGTCGTTCACCAGCGCCGCCGACAGCGTCGGCAGCGTGCGGTCGCCGGGCGAGGTCGCCAGGGTGCGCGGCGCACCGGCCGGGGTATAGCTGCGCCCGCCGGCGAAGAAACTCGGCGGCAGCACGCCGGTGACGATCCGGCTGGTGCTGTCGATGCGCCCGCCCACCATCAGCGTCTGGATGCGGCTGGCCGAGCCGCCGCGCACCACGTCGTCGCCGTCGTCGAACACCCCGTTCACGGGATCGACGCCCACATGGATCCGCGCGCCGATCACAGCCCCGGCCACGCGCAGCTGCCCGATGAACCCGGCGCCGAACGTGTCGGCATCCGCCCCGGAGCCGCCCAGCTTGCCGTCGGCCCCCAGCGTGGCGCCCACCATCAGGTGGGCGTTGACCAGGCTGCCGCCCACCGCGAACACGTCGATCGCCTTGGTGGCCAGCGTGCCGGAGAAGATGCCGCCGGTCGCCACCGTGCCGGTGCGCCCCACCACGTCGGCGCTCCAGCCCGCGCCCACCGATCGCACCGCGATGGTGCCGATATCGCCGGCCACCTGCCACATCCCGCCCGTGAGCGCGCCCGCCAGCACGCTGCCCAGCGCGAGGTCCAGGCTGGTCAGCGTCATGCTCATGTTGAGCTGACCGGCACTCTCCAGGCTGCCCAGCGAGGGTGCGACGATGCCATTGGCCACCACGCCGCCGGATTGCCAGCTTTCCACCGCCACGCTGCCGATCGCCGCCGTGGAGGACAGCACCATGTCGCGCACATTGCCCAGCACGATGCTCTGCACCGCGCCCTGCACGGTGAAGCTGCTCACCGGATCCGTGCTGGAGGCGGTGAAGGAGGCCATCGGCCCCGACAGCGTCACCCCTTCCAGGTTCACCCGCCCGTTGCCGCCGGCACCGCCGAGGGTGAAGGTGCTGGTGGCATCGGTGCCGGTGATCAGCAGCGTGGGCAGCGCCGCGCCCTGCACCACCTGGAACTGGCCGGGCCCGGTCAGCGTCGCCGTTACCTTGGTCCCGTCGGCGTCCTGGAAGTCGGCGCTGCCGGTGCCGCTGGCCAGCACGGTGCCCACCGGCACGCCAGACAGCAGCAGCCGCGGCTCATAGGATTCGAACAGCACGGGGTTGGCCGCCGGGCGCGCGGCCGGTGCCGCCTCATGCTTGGCCGAGCGCCGCTGCTTGCGCCATTTCTGCCGCCGGTCATGCCGGTTCAAGTCCCGCCCGGCGCTGTCGCCGGCGCTGTCGCCCATCTCGTCGGGTCCGAACGGCCAGGGCATGGCGATACTCCGTCTCAGAAATCAACGCCGTCCGGCGGCAAGGCCGCGGGAACGTGGGCACGGCATGGTGCCAGGGCGCGGCCACGCCCCTGCAATCGCCAGCATGGGCGGCCGAGCGGCCGCGTCCTCCCATTCTTGCGACAGGTTAATCTTGCACCCGCATGCGCTGCGCCGCAATGCGCAACCGTTGCCACGCCGGCCGCCGTGCCATCACAAAAACGAAGTGCGCAGCAACGAACTCAGCGTGATTCGGGGGCAAACCGCACGGCACAGCGCACGCCGGCCGGTAACACATTGTCCGGGTTGGGCAAGGCCAGCCGCACCCCGAACGTGCCGGAGGCCGCATCCATCACCGGATCCACCACCGCCACGCGTGCCGCCACCGGCTGGGCGCCGGGCAGTTCCGGCACCACCTGCGCCGTCATCCCTGCCCGAACCTGCCCGTGGAGTGCCGCGGGCACGAACACCTCCACCCGCAGCGGGTCCACCTGCGCCAGGGTGAACACCGGGCTCTGGTCGTGCCGGAACTCGCCCACCCGCAGCAGGCGCTCCATCACCACGCCGTCGATCGGGCTCACCAGCGCGCGCTGGCGCAGCAGCGCCTCGGCCTGCGCCACCTCCAGTTGCGCCACCTCGCGGTTCAGCACGGCCAGGCGAAGCTGGTTTTCCGCCACCTTCATCTCCGCCTCCGCCTCCTCGCTGGTGTTGCGCGAGACGAGGTTGCCGGTGGCAAGCTGGCTGGCGCGGCCATGCTTGCGCTGCAGATAGGCCAGCCGCGCCTGGTTGCCGGCGATGTCGTGGTCGTTGGTGGCCCGCGCCCGCGCCAGCGCCAGGTTCGCCCGCTCCACTTCGTCCGAGAGCGTGCCCAACACCTGGCCCTTGGCCACGATGTCGCCGCGGTCCACATCCAGCCGGGTGATCAGCCCGGTCGCCTGGCTGGCCAGCTTCACCACCTGCTCCGGCTCGATCACGCAATCGAAGCTGCGCGCGGCAAGCGGCTGCGCCGGTGCCGGCCCTGCCAGCACCATCGCCACGGCCACCCCGATCGCGCGCACTCCCCGCATCGCACCCCCTGCCAGGGCCCCAAACTGCGCCAGCCAGGCCCACCCCGGCAAGTCGCTGCCGGCACGACCGCTTTGCGCTTTATGCGCCCGGTCCGCTGGTCCAGTATCCCCGCGCGGCGCCCCGCCGCCAGCCACCACCCCAAGGACACAATGTCGGAGACGACCCCGACGCCTCGCGACGCCATTGCCCGCCCCGCCGCCCCCCCGGGGGACCGGGCCACGGAGCGCCGCGCCCGGCTCTGGTCGATCCTGCACGACGACACCGCCCCCCAGGCGGAGTACTTCGCCGCCTGGCTCGCGCTGCAATGCGAATCCCTGGCCGGCGCCACCGGCGGCCTGCTGCTGCTGCGCACCGCCGAGGGCGGCACCCACCCCCAGGCCAACTGGCCCGCCCCGGGCACGCCTTCCGCCCGCGACAACTCGGATCTCGCCCGCCTCGCCGAGCGCGCCCTGGCCGAGGCCCGCACCATCGCCGCCTGGGGCCGCACGCCGATCCAGGGCACCATGGCCCTGTTCGTCGCCCAGCCGCTGGGCCCGGATGGCGCACACAATGCCGTGATCGCCGTCACCCTCACCGTCGCCGGCGGCATGGACCGCACCGACCCGGAGGCGATCGGCCGCCAGTTGCGCGCCGCCGCCGGGTGGCTGGATGCCTGGCGCTGGCGCCAACCGCTGGACGCCGCCCGCGCCCGCATCGCCATCGCCGCCACCGGGCTGGATATCCTGGCCGCCACCGGCGAGCACCGCGGCCTCACCGCCAGTGCCATGGCGCTGGTCAACACCCTGGCCGCGCGCCTGTCCCTCGACCGCGCCGCCCTCGGCCTCGCCCGGCGCGACGGCGTGGCATTGCAGGCCGTCTCCCACGCCGCGGACTTCCAGAAGGGCAGCCGCATCGCCGATGCCCTGGCCGAGGCGATGGACGAGGCCCTGACCCAGAACACCACCCTCGCCCTGCCGGAACCGGAAGGCGGCCCGCGCCGCGTGACGGTCGCCCATCGTGCCCTCCACACCGCCAGTGGCACACGCGGCGGCCTCGCCTCCGTCGTCCTGCCCGGCCCCGGCGGCAAGTCCGCCGCCGTGCTCACGCTGGAACGCCACGCCAGCCCCTTCACGGCCGACGAGCTGGCGCTGGCCGAAACCGTCGCGGCGTTGACCGGCCCGGTCATCGGCCTGCACGCCGCCGAGCGTCGCTGGATCAGCGGCCGCGCCCGCGACCTGCTGGAGCAGGGGCTGCACGCTTTGTTCGGCCCCGCCCGCCCCGCCCTGAAGCTCGGCACCGTCCTGGCCCTGGCCCTCGTCGCCACGCTGGCCCTGGTGCAGGGCGAAAACCGCGTCGCCGCCCGCGCCGTGGTGGAAGGCGAGGTGCAGCGCGCCGCGGTCGCCCCGTTCGACGGCTATCTCCGCTCCGCCCCCGTCCGCGCCGGCGACATCGTGAAGCAGGGCGACACGCTGGCCACGCTGGACGACCGCGACCTGGTGCTCGACCGCCTGAAATGGATCGCCGAGCGCGAGAAGCTGGCCCAGAAGCAGCGCGAGGCCCTGGCCAAGGGCGAACGCGCCACGCTGGCCGTGCTCTCCGCCCAGCTCGCCCAGGCCGAGGCCGAATTCAGCCTCGCCGAGGAAAAGCTCGCCCGCAGCCGCATCGCCGCCCCGTTCGACGCCATCGTGGTCAGCGGCGATCTGCGCCAGACGCTCGGCTCCCCGGTGGAGCGCGGCAAGGTGCTGTTCGAGCTCGCCCCGCTCGATGCCTGGCGGCTGGTGATCCAGGCCGATGAGCGCGAGGTGCGCTGGCTCGCCGCCGGCCAGCACGGCCTGCTGGCACTCGCCAGCCAACCCACCGCCCGCCTGCCGGTCCGCATCGAACGCGTCACCCCCGTGGCGGTGGCGGAGGATGGCCGCAACTTCTTCCGCGTGGAGGCCAAGGTGGAAACCCCGGACGCCGCCGCGCTGCGCCCGGGGATGGAGGGGATCGCCAAGATCGAGACCGGCCCGCAGCGCCTGCTCTGGATCTGGACCCATTCCATCCTGGACTGGCTGCGCCTGTTCGCCTGGCACTGGTTGCCGTAGCGGATGGCGGAAGCCGAGCCCTTCCTCTCCGCCGCCTGGTACCGCGTTCGCAACCTGCGCCCCCGCCTGCGCGAACATGCGGAGGTGCGCCTGCATCGCTACCGCGGCGCCCCGTGGTATGTGCTGACGGATCCTCTCACCGGCCGCGTCCACCGCCTCGCCCCCGCTGCCTGGGCCCTCATCGCAGCACTCGACGGCACAAGCACGGTGGACGAGGTCTGGACCGAAATCTCCGCGACCCAAGGCGAAGCCGCCCTCGGGCAGGACCAGGTGATCGCCCTGCTCGGCCAGCTCCACGCCGCCGACCTGCTGCAAGGCGATGCGCCACCGGACACGCACGAGATCTTCGAGCGCCATGGTCGCCTCGCGCGCCGGAAGCTCACGCAGAACCTGCTGAACCCAATGGCGCTGCGCTTCCGGCTGTGGAACCCGGATCGCTTCCTCACCCGCCTGCTGCCCCTGGTCGGACCGCTGTTCAGCCGCTGGGGGTTCGCGCTCTGGCTCGCGCTGATGGGCTCGGCCACCGTTCTCGTGGCGCAACACTGGCCCGATCTCACCGCCAACCTCGGCGACCGCGTGCTGGCCGAAGGCAACCTGGTGCTGCTCGCCGTGATCCTGCCCGCCATCAAGCTGCTGCACGAACTCGGCCACGGCTTCGCGGTCCGCCGCCGCGGCGGGGCGGTGCACGACATGGGCGTGATGTTCCTGGTGCTGCTGCCGCTGCCTTATATCGACGCTTCCGCCGCATCGGGCTTCCGCTCGCGCCGGGACCGCGTGGTGGTCGGCGCCGCCGGCATGATGGTGGAACTGGCCATCGGCGCGCTGGCCACCTTCGCCTGGGTCGCCATCGAGCCCGGCTTCGCCCGTTCCATCGCCTTCAACGTGATGCTCGCCGCCGGCGCCACCACCATCCTGTTCAACGCCAACCCGCTGCTGCGCTACGATGGCTATTACATGCTGGCCGACGCGATCGAGATCCCCAACCTCGCCCAGCGCGCCACGCAGTATTGGGGCCAGCTGGTCGAGACCCATCTCTTCGCCACCCCGCCGCAGCAGGCCCACCCGCACACCCCGGGCGAGCGCGCCTGGTTCCTGTTCTACGCCCCCGCCGCCTGGCTCTACCGCCAGGGGGTGATGCTCTCCATCGCCCTCTTCCTCGCCGGCGAGTATTTTACCATCGGAATGGCGCTCGCCCTCTGGACCCTGGCGACCGGCCTCGTGCTGCCGATGGGCAAGATGCTGCGCCACGTTGTTGCCAGCCCCCGCCTGCGCCGCCACCGCGCCCGCGCCGTGGGCCTCACCTTCGGCGCCATCACCGGCCTCGCCGCCCTGCTGCTGCTCGTGCCGGCCCCGCTGCATACCTCCGCGCAAGGCGTGGTCTGGCTGCCGGAAGCTGCCATCGTCCGCGCCGGCACGGATGGGGTCGTCACCCGCCTGCTCGCCACCCCCGGCACCGCGCTTGCCCCTGGCGATGCCGTGAGCGAAAGCGAGGACCCCTTCCTCGCCGCCCGCCTCGCCCGCGCCCGCGCCCGCGTCGCCGAGTTCGAAGCCCGCCTGCCCGCCGAACGCTTCACCAACCGCGTGGAAGCCGCCATCACCGAAACCGAGCTGGCCCAGGCCCGCGCCGAACTCGCCCACGAACAGCGCCGCCAGGCCGGCCTCGTCGCCCGCGCCCGCGCCGCCGGCACGCTGGCCATCGCCCGCCCCGCCGACCTGCCTGGCCGCTACCTCAAGGAAGGCGAGATCCTCGCCTACGCCCTGCCCGACGATGGCCCGCGCATCATCCGCGCCGCCATCCCGCAGGACGACATCGACCTCGTGCGCAGCCGCCTGCTCTCGGTCCAGGTGAAACTCGCCGGCCACCTCGCCGAGGCCCTGCCCGCCCGCCTCGTCCGCGAGGTCCCCGGCGGCCGCGACGAACTGCCCAGCCGCGCGCTGGCCACCACCGGCGGCGGCCCCTTCGCCCCGCATCCGCGTGACCCCGACGGGCTGCGCACCCTCGCCCGCGTCTTCCAGGTGGACATCGAACTCCCCCCCGGCGCCCCCGCCGAGGCGTTCGGCGCCCGCGCCCATATCCGCTTCGAGCATGCGTGGGAGCCGCTCGGCGACCAGCTCTGGCGCCGCCTGCGCCAACTCCTGCTCACACGTTTGCAGGCATGATCGCCGCCCGCCGCCGCGCACCCGGTTTCGCCGCCGGCACCCCCTACCCGGAACAGCCGGACCCCAAGTGGAACCGGCTCGATGCCGCGCTCACCGCCGCCTGGTCCGGCCTCACCCGCCGCCCGCTCGCCCCCTGGCACCGCGCCAGCCTCGCCCGCTTCGCCCGCGAGGTTGAAGCCCTCGCCCCCACCGTCGCCGACCTGCCCGATCCCGCCCTGCGCGACCGCGCCGACGCCCTTCGGGCCCCGCTGGTCAAGCACGGCCTGCGCCCCGCCCTCGCCGCCGAGGCCTTCGCCCTGGCCCGCGAGGCCAGCCGCCGCGTCCTCGGCCTCCGGCACCACGAAGTCCAGCTAATGGGCGGCGCCGCCATGCTCCGCGGCGCGCTGGCGGAGATGGACACCGGCGAGGGCAAGACCATCACGGCCCTGCTCCCCTCCGTCGCCTTCGCGCTCGCCGGCCGCCCCGTGCACGTCGTCACCGTCAACGAATACCTCGCCGCGCGCGACGCGGAGCAACTTCGCCCCGTGCTCGCCGCCCTCGGCATCTCCACCGGCCTCGTGGTGCTCGATGACCCGCCCGAAGCCCACGCCGCCGCCTACGCCGCCGACGTCACCTACTGTACCAACAAGGATTTGGTGTTCGACTACCTGCGCGACCGCATGGCCCTCGGCGCCCGCCGCGCTCGCCCGCGCCTGCTGGTCGATGGCCTGATGGGCGGTCGCCCCGCGCCCTTGATGCTGCGCGGCCTCCATGTCGCCATCGTCGACGAAGCCGACAGCGTGCTGGTGGACGAAGCCCGCACGCCCCTCATCCTCTCCGGCGGCGACGGCCCCGCCGAGACCGCCGAATTCTACGCCGGCGCGCTCGACCTCGCCGCCCATCTGGAAGCCGGCCAGGACTACCGCCTGATCCCCGCCGAACGCTCGCTCCACCTCACCGACCACGGCCGCGCCCGCCTCGCCTCGCTGGCCGAAGGCCGGCCGGGCCTCTGGGCCATCCGCCGCGCGCGGGAGGAACTGGCCGAGCAGGCACTGCAGGCCCGCCACTGGTACCACCGCGGCCAGCAATACGTCGTCGCCGAGGGCAAGGTTCAGATCGTGGACGAGTTCACCGGCCGCATCATGCCCGACCGCTCCTGGGAACGCGGCCTGCACCAGATGGTGGAAGCCAAGGAGGGCGTGGAGATCACCGGCCGCCGCTCCACCCTCTCGCGCATCACCTACCAGCGCTTCTTCCGCCGCTACTTCCACCTTTGCGGCATGACCGGCACCGCCGCCGAGATCGCCGACGAGCTGCGCGCCGTCTACGCCCTGCGCGTGCTGCGCATTCCCACCCACCACGCCTCCCGCCGCCGCAACCTCGGCCTCACCATCCACGCCACCGAAGACGCGAAATGGGCCGCCATCGTCCAGAACGTTATTGAAGTGGTCGCCCAGGGCCGCGCCGTCCTCATCGGCACCCGCAGCGTGGCCGCCTCCCACCTACTCGGCGAAAAACTCACCGCTGCCGGCCTGGCGCCAGAGGTGCTGAACGCCGAACGCCACGAAGAGGAAGCCGGCATCATCGCCCGGGCGGGCGCCCCCGGCCGCGTCACCGTCGCCACCAACATGGCCGGCCGCGGCACCGACATCAAACTCACGCCCGCGGTCCGCGAAGCCGGCGGCCTGCACGTGATCCTCACCGAGTTCCACGAAAGCGCCCGCATCGACCGCCAGCTCTTTGGCCGCGGCGGCCGCCAGGGCGACCCCGGCACCTACACCGCCATCGTCTCGCTGGAAGACGACATCTTCGCCCGCTTCCTCCCGCCCGCCTGGCGCGCCTCCCTGCACGCCACCGCCCAGGCCAATCGCGGCACCCTGCCCACCCGCCTCGCCCCCTGGCTGCGCCGCTGGGCCCAATCCGCCGCCGAACGCCTCAACGCCAGCACAAGGCGGAACACGCTGGCCAACGATCAGCATCAGGAACGGATGTTGGCGTTCTCCGGGCGGGGGGAATAAGGAAGGCCTTCTTTTTGTGAACAAAAAGAAGCAAAGAAACTTCATTCGTTTGATGCGGATAGGCCGGGCCTCTCCGCATCAAGTGTCAAAAGTTTTTTGGTTCTTTTTTTCAAAAAAGAACCGCTTTCTTTCCTTATCCATCCCGTTCGGCGCCGATCAGGACACCTCAAGCCCCATGGACGCGCCCCCTCACCACCCGCATAGTCCACCGATTCGGAGGACCAAGATGCGCAAGATCGCCGCCCTTCTGCTGACCCTGTTCGCAGCCCTGCCCGCCTCGGGCCAGTCCGTCATCCGCTACGCCCCCGCCGGCGACCTGCGCGTGCTGGACCCGATCTGGACCAGTGCCGCCATCACCGTCACCCACGCCCAGCTGGTCTACGACGTGCTGGTCACGCTCGATTCCAACCTCAAGCCCCGCCTGCAGATGGCCGAGAGCGTGGAAACCTCACCCGACGGCCTCACCTGGACCTTCACCCTGCGCCCGGGCCTGGCCTTCCACGACGGCTCCCCCGTTCGCGCCCAGGATGTTGCCGCCTCCATCAAGCGCTGGGCGCGCCGTGTCACCACCGGCCAGGCCATGATGCCCCGCGTCGCCGCCATCGAGGCGGTGGACGCCCGCACCCTGCGCCTGCGCCTTTCCAAGCCCTTCGGCCCCGTGATGGACGTGCTCGCCACCTCCGTCCTCGCCCCCTTCGTGATGCGCGAGCAGGAAGCCAACGTCGACGCGTTCGAGCAGGTGAAGACCGTCATCGGCTCCGGCCCCTTCATCTGGGATGCCGCCGGCTACCAGCCCGGCCACCGCGCCACCTACCGCCGCAACCCCGCCTACATCCCCCGCGCCGAACCGGCCGATGGCTACGCCGGCGGCAAGGTGGCCAAGTTCGACATCGTGGAATGGCGCTACCTGCCCGACCCCTCCACCCTCACCCAGGCGCTGATGAAGGGCGAGATCGACCTGATTGATCCGCCGCCCGCCGACCTCATTCCCCTGCTGCGCGCCAACCGGGACATCACGGTGGAGGTACTCAACAACGCCGGCGTCATCGGCACCATCCGCCCCAACTCCCTGGTGCCGCCCTTCAACAACCCCAAGGCCCGCGCCGCGCTGCAGCTGTTGATGGACCAGAAGCTCTACAACGAGGCCATCGCCAGCGAGCCCGCCTATGCCGAGGAATGCTACGCCCTGTTCGTCTGCGGCACGCCCTACGCGACCGAAATCGCCACCGGGCCGTGGAAGCAGGCCAGCCTCGAACGCGCCAAGCAGCTTCTCGCCGAAGCCGGCTACCGCGGCGAGCCCATCGTGCTGCTGGATCCCGCCGACCAGGCCGACATCCACATGCTGGCCCTCATCACCGCCGACCAGCTGCGCCGCGCCGGCGTCAACGTCTCGGTGCAAACCATGGACTGGTCCACCATCCTCACCCGCCGCAACGTGAAGGACCCGCCCGCGCAGAACCCCAACGGCTGGCACCTCGCCTTCACCTTCTGGGGCGGCATCTCGCTCTCCAGCCCGATCAGCAGCGCCCCCCTCGTCTCCCGCTGCGACGGCCGCAACCTCTACGGCTGGCCCTGCGACGAAACCCTGCACAAGCTCATGAGCGAGGATTTCCTCGATGCCGCCACGCCGCAGGCGCAAATGCAGGTGATCGAGAAGATCCAAACCCGCTTCTACGAAACCTTCCCCTACATCGCCACCGGCATTATCCGCCGCCCGATCGCCCGCCGCGCAGACCTCACCGGGCTGCCGCGCACGCAGTATCCGGTGTTCTGGAATGTGGAGAGAAGGAAGTAAGCGTCTTCTTTTTCTGAAGAAAAAGAAGCAAAAAGACTTTTATCACTTGCATGCGTGCCGGATGGCCAGCACGCGCGCAAGAGAATGAAAGTTTTTTGGTTCTTTTTTTCAAAAAAGAACCGCTTCCTTCCTCCGGGAACGCCCCCGCCTCCGCCGGGTTGCCCTCGCAACCCGAAAGGAGAGCCCCATGCCCCAGACCGCGTCCGACACCCTGGTGGAATGCCTGATCGAGCGCGGCGTGGACCGCATCTTCGGCCTGCCCGGAGACGGCATCAACGGCATCATGGAGGCGCTGCGCACCCGGCAGGATCGCATCCGCTTCATCCAGGCGCGAGACGAGCGCGGCGCCGCCTTCATGGCCGTGGCCCATGCGAAATGGACCGGCACGCTCGGCGTCTGCCTCGCCACCACTGGCCCCGGCGGCACCAACCTGCTGACAGGCCTCTATGATGCGAAGTTCGACCGCGCGGCGGTGCTCGCCATCACCGGCCTGCCCTATCACGACCTGATCGGCACCCACACGCAGCAGGACATCGACCACAGCCGCATCTTCCAGGATGTCGCCGCCATCACCACCACCATCCATGGCGCGCAGCATGTCCGCCAGGTCACCGCCCTGGCCTGCCGCACCGCGCTGGCCGCCCGCGGCGTCGCCCATATCGCCATCCCCGCCGACGTGCAGGACCAGGCCATGGAGGAGGACGAAGCCTCCCCCCGCCATAAGGCCGAGCCCACCACCGCCTATGCCGAGCCCATCCGCCAGCCGGAGGAAGCCCCCCTTGCCCAGGCCGCCGAGATCCTGAACGCCGGCAGCCGCATCGCCATCCTTGCCGGCCAGGGCGCGATCGGCGCGGCGGAAGAACTTCTGCAAACCAGCGACCTCCTCGCCGCCCCCATTGCCAAGGCGCTGCTGGGCAAGGCCGTGGTGCCGGATACCCACCCCAGCGTCACCGGCGGCGTCGGCTATCTCGGCGCCCGCCCCTCGCAACAGGCCTTCGCCGAGTGCGACACGCTGCTCATCGTCGGCTCCGGCTTTCCCTACACCGAATACTACCCCAAGCCCGGCCAGGCCCGCACCGTGCAGATCGACCGCGACCCCGCCCGCCTCGGCCTGCGCTACCCCATCGAGGCCGGCATCGCCGGCGACGCCATCCCCACCCTGCGCGCCCTGAACCAACGCCTCACCCGCAAGACCGACCGCAAATTCCTGGACCAGGCCGCCGTGTGGAAGCAGGAATGGCTTGCGGCCCTCGCCGAAGGTGCCGCCCGGCCGGGCACGCCGCTGAAACCCCAACGCGTCGTCGCCGCCCTCGATCGCCGCCTCGCCCCCGATGCGCTGATCTGCACCGATTCCGGCCACAACACCGGCCTGGCCGCGCAATACCTGATGATCCGCGAACGCCAGGCCTTCGCGGTCTCCGGCACCCTTGCCTCCATGGGCTGCGGCGTGCCCTA
>JBIKOJ010000333.1:0-3785 GCA_044358135.1 Acetobacteraceae bacterium
GCGACTTCGAGCAGCGCATCGACGTCTCGAAGGCCATGATCTACGTGGCCATGGGAAGCATTCTGCTCCGAAGAGTCCACCTGTGAGAGTTTTCAAACGGGCTCTAAGCAAGAGTGTTCTTTTTTGAAAAAAAGAACCAAAAAACTTTTATACACTTGCACGCGCGCTAGCCACCTAGCACGCGTGCAAGTGAATAAAGTCTTTTTTGCTTCTTTTTTCTTCAGAAAAAAGAAGACTCTTCCCTAGCTGACTTGCTTCGTCCGCCCCGCCCAGAACGCCTCCCGCAGCACCGTCTTCAGCACCTTCCCGGCCCCGGACAGCGGCAGGCTTTCCGCCCGGATATCCACGCTCCGCGGCACCTTGTACCCCGCGATCAGCGCCCGGCAATGCGCCACCACGGCATCGGCCGAAAGCTCCCGCCCCGCCCGCGGCACCACCACGGCATGCACGGTCTCGCCCCATTTCTCATCGGGAATGCCGATCACCGCCACCTCGGCCACCCCGTCCAGCGTGGAGATCGCGCTTTCCACCTCGGCGGAATAGATGTTCTCCCCGCCGGAGATGATCATGTCCTTGAAGCGGTCCACGATATAGACGTAGCCGTCCTCGTCCATGTAGCCGCCGTCGCCGCTGTGGTACCACCCCCCGCGCAGGGCGGAAGCGGTCACGTCCGGCAGGTTCCAGTAGCCGCGCATGATGTGCGGCCCGCGCACCGGCACCGCCCCCACCGTGCGGCGCGGCACTTCCTGGTCGTCGGCATCGGCGATGCGCACATCCATCAGCAGGCACGGCCGGCCGCAGCTTTGCGCGCGCTGGCCTTCCGGCTCCGCCTGGTGCCGGTCCATGGCGGTGACGATCGGCGCCGCTTCCGTCATCCCGTACACATGCAGCCACCGCACATGCGGCATCGCCCGCTTGGCCCGCTGCAGCACCGCATCCGGCATCGGCGAGGCGCCATACGGAATCACCCGCAGCGCCGAAAGATCGAACGACGCGATCTCCGGATGGCTCGCGGTCGCGTTGATCATGGTGGGCACCAGCAGCGCGTTGGTCACCCGATGCCTGGCCATTTCCGCCAGCATGTCCCCGGCATCGAAGCGCGGAATGAACACATGCGTCCCGCCCACCACCGTCACCGCGAAGGTCGATGCCGCATCGGCCAGGTGGAACATCGGCCCGGCATGGATGTACACCGTGTCGAACCGATAGCCCGCGGCCGGGATGATCTGCGCCGCGTTGCCCACCAGGTTGCGGTGCGTCAGCATCACGCCCTTCGATCGCCCCGTGGTCCCGCCGGTATAGAAGATGCCGGCCACGTCGTGGTCCGCGGCATCGCCGAACCCCGCGGGCCGCCCGGCCAGCAGGCTCTCCCACCCGATCATGCCCGCCGGCACCTTCCCCTCGCCGATATGCACCACATGCGAAACGCCAGGGATCTGCCCGGCCAGCTTGGCCGGAATCTCCGCGAACGTGTCATCCACCAGCAGCACCTTGGTGCCGCTATCCTCCAGCATGAAGGCGATCTCCGGCGGCGCGAGGCGCGTATTCAGCGGCACCATGATCGCGCCCAGGCCGGGGATCGCGTACATCGCCTCCCAGTAGCGATCGCTGTTCATCGCCAGGATCGCCACGCGGTCCCCAGCCGCCACCCCCAGCGTCCCCAGCCCCCCGGCCAGCCGCACGATGCGCTCCGCCACCTCGCGCCAGCTCCAGCGCCGATCGCGGAAGATGGTGGCGGTGGCACCGCCATTAATGGTTACCGCCCGGTTCAGCCCCTGGATCAGCTGCATGGCGTCACCTCCCACTCGTCGTTTCGGCGGAGGTTATCGGCCAGGGGCGCAACGCTCAATCGCCGATTCAATCCTCGGCCGGCATCCAGCCATTCGCCATGTAGCAGGCGCGGCGCTCCTGCCGGCGGGGCCTGTCGTGGTCGTCCACCACCGTCATCACCGGCGGCTCCCACCAGCCGCCATACCAGCTGCAATGGCCCCGCCCGTCGCAACGCCGCACCGGCGGCACGAAACGCGCCGGCATCATCATCTCCTGGCGCAGCATCGGTGGCCAGCGGTCATTGGCATGGGCGGTGCACTGCGCCTCCATCACGCGGAACTCCGCCTCCGTCGCCCCAGGCTTCTGCCAGCGCTCGGCACAGCCCGCCAGGGCGAGCCCCACCAGCAGCAGCACCCCCGCCCTCATGCCGCCTCCGCCAGCACCATGCGCCGCTTCGGCACCGCGCCAGACGGCACCGCCGCATACATGTCCTTCACCGCTTCCGTGATCGTCACCCCCGCAAAGCCGGGAATCCACCGCCGCCCCGTCCGTTCCCACAGCCGCGCCCCGCGCTGCACCAGCCGCAGATGGGTGGGCGGCAGGAACAGCGCCACATCCCGCCGCTCCACCCGGAACATCGCCCCCGCCATCAGCCGCCCCACCTGCCCGGGCGAATACGGCGTGCCATGCCCGAACGGCGTGCTTTCCACATGCGCCCACATCCCGCTGCGGTTCGGCGCCACCACCAGCAGCCGCCCGTCATCCTTCAGCACCCGCCACACCTCGCGCAGCAGCCGCCGCGCATTCTCCGCCGCCTCCAGTCCATGCACCAGCAACACCCGATCGAAGCACAGGTCGGGAAACGGCAGCGCATCCTCCTCCGCCGTGCACGACAGATTGGCGCTCCCCACCGGCCACCGCGCCGCCCCCATCTGCGCCGGCGTCAGCGCCACGCAGCGGGCCGCCTGCTCCCGCCACAACCGCAGATACGGCGCCGCATAGCCCAGCCCCAGCACCGCCTGGCCCGGCAATTGCGGCCAGAACAACGCCAGCCGCTCCCGCACCAGATGCGCCGCCAGCGCACCCCGGCGCGTGGCATAGAACTGCGCGGCTTCATGGGCATCAGAGACCATGGATCCCCTATAGCAGAACCAGCCCGTCACCCGATCGTCGTTTGCCTCAACCCCGCCCGGCGGCTAACCTCGCCCCATGATCAAGGCAACCCGCGTTCCCATCCTGCAGGACAACTACGCCTGGCTCCTCCGCGACGAGGAAACCGGCGCCACCGCCATCGTGGACCCCGCGGAGGTCGCCCCCGTCATCGCCGCCATCGACGCCGCCGGCGGCCGGCTGGACATGATCCTGCTCACCCACCACCACGGCGACCACATCGCCGGCACCGACGAAATCCGCACCCGCTACGGCGCAAAGGTCGTCGGCGCCACCGCCGATGCCCACCGCCTGCCGAAGCTCGATGCGCAGGTCTCCGAAGGCTCCGAAGTCACCCTCGGCGCCAGCACCGCCCGCGTCATGGAAACCCCCGGCCACACGCGCGGCCACATTACCTACTACTTCCCCGATGGCGGCATCCTCCTCTGCGGCGACACCCTGTTCAGCCTCGGCTGCGGCCGCCTGCTGGAAGGCACTGCCGAGGAGATGCACAAAAGCCTCTCCCGCTTCGCCACCCTGCCGCCCGAGACCCTGGTCTGCTGCGGCCACGAATACACCGAAAGCAACGCCCGCTTCGCCGTCCACGCCGACCCGGCCAACGCCGCCCTGCATACCTACGCCGCCCACGTCACCACGCTGCGCGCCACCCACCAACCCACCCTGCCCAGCCGCCTGGCCGACGAACTCGCCTGCAACCCCTTCCTCCGCGCCCCAGACGTGGCAACCCTCGCCGACCTGCGCAGCCGGAAGGACACTTTCAGGTAAAGGCCAGGGCTCTGCCCTGGACCCGCTGGGGCCTTAGGCCCCAGACCCCGATACCTTTTCCGCCTTCGGCGGGGAGGGGC
>JBIKOJ010000180.1:0-11009 GCA_044358135.1 Acetobacteraceae bacterium
GCCCACCCTCACCGGCGTACTGGCCAACGATTCCGATATCGAAGGCACCGCCCTCTCGGCCGTGCTCGTCACCGGCCCCACCAAGGGCGCGCTCACCCTCAACGCCAACGGCAGCTTCACCTACACGCCCGCCGCCAACGCCACCGGCGCCGACAGCTTCACCTACCGCGCCGGCGACGGCACCGATCTGGGCGCCACGGCCACCGTCGCGCTCACCATCACCCCGGTCAACGACGCGCCGGTCTCGGCCAACGACAGCTACACCACCGCCGAGGACACCGCCCTGGTGGTGCCCACCCTCACCGGCGTACTGGCCAACGATTCCGATATCGAAGGCACCGCCCTCTCGGCCGTGCTCGTCACCGGCCCCACCAAGGGCGCGCTCACCCTCAACGCCAACGGCAGCTTCACCTACACCCCCGCCGCAAACGCCACCGGCGCCGACAGCTTCACCTACCGCGCCGACGACGGCACCGACCTGGGCGCCACGGCCACCGTCGCGCTCACCATCACCCCGGTCAACGACGCCCCGGTCTCGGCCAACGACGCCTACACCACCGCCGAGGACACCGCCCTGGTGGTGCCCGCCCTCACCGGCGTGCTGGCCAACGACAGCGAGGTGGAGGGGCAATCCCTCTCGGCCACCCTCGTCACCGGCCCGACCAAGGGCGCGCTCACCTTCAACGCCAACGGCAGCTTCACCTACACGCCCGCCGCCAACGCCGCCGGCACCGACAGCTTCATCTACCAGGTGACCGACGACACCGGCCTGAGCGCCACGGCCACCGTCGCGCTCACCATCACCCCGGTAAACGATGCGCCGGTGAACACGCTCCCGCCCACCGCATGGCGCACCGGCGTGGCATCGGCCCTGTCGCTCCCGGGCTTCTCGATCGCCGACATCGATGCCGGCAGCGCCACCGTCACCACCACGTTCTCGGTGCAGAACGGCAACCTCTCCGTGAGCGCCGTCTCCGGCGCGGGCGTGTCCGGCAGCGGCACGGGCTCGCTGGCGATCTCCGGCACCGTCGCCCAGGTGAACGCCGTGCTCGCCTCCGGCACCCTCAGCTACCTCGCAACCCCCACCTTCGCCGGCATCGATACCCTCGCCATGGTCACCAACGACGGTGGCGCCACGGGCGGAACGGTGCTGACCGATACCGACACGGCGCTGATCGAGGTGCTGTCGTCCCGCATCGAGCTCTCGGCCGTCGCGCTCGGCTTCGGCGGCTTCGCGGTCAACGGCCAGTCCGGCGAGCGCCTGGGCATCAGCGTCTCCGGCGCCGGAGACGTCAACGGCGACGGCCTGGACGATCTCCTGGTGGGGGCGGATTTCGGCAGCGCGCCCGCCGGCGCCAGGGCCGGGCGGTCCTACGTGGTGTTCGGCACCACCTCCACCACCCCGGTCAGCACGGCGACGGTCGCGGCGGGCACCGGCGGCTTCATGATCCGCGGCCAGGGCGCCAGCGACCAGTCCGGCTACAGCGTCTCCGCGGCCGGCGACGTGAATGGCGACGGCCTGGCAGACCTCATTGTCGGCGCGCCCTTCAGCGACCCCGCCGGGGGCACCGATGCCGGCCGCAGCTACGTGGTGTTCGGGCGCACCTCCACCGCGCTCGTGGAGCTCTCGGCCATCGCCGCCGGCACGGGCGGCGGCTTCGTCATCAATGGCCAGGCCGCCAACGACATGAGCGGCCTGAGCGTCTCCGCCGCCGGCGACGTGAACGGCGACGGCCTGGCAGACCTCATCCTCCGCGCCCAGCTCGCCGACGCCGCCGCGATCGGCCGCGCCTATGTCGTGTTCGGCAAGTCGGGCCAGGGTGCTGTGAACCTCTCGGCCATCGCCGCAGGAACCGGCGGCTTCGCGCTGTTCGGCCAGGCCGCGGGCGACGGGGCGGGATCCGGCATCTCCTCCGCCGGCGATGTGAACGGCGACGGCTACGCCGACCTGATCGTGGGCGCCAACGGCAGCGACCCCGAGGGCCGGTCGAACGCCGGGCGCACCTATGTCGTCTTCGGCGGCCCCACCCTGGCCGCGGTCCAACTCTCCGCCATCGCCGCCGGCACCGGCGGCTTCGTCATCAACGGCGACGCCGCCGGCGACTTCAGCGGCTGGAGCACCGCCGCCGCGGGGGACGTGAACGGCGACGGCCTCGCCGATCTTGCCATCGGCGTCCCCTACGCCTCGCCGGCCGCCGGGAACCGGGCCGGCCAGGCCTACATCGTGTTCGGCCAGACGGCGGCCACCGCCCTGAACCTCTCCGCCGTCGCCGCCGGCACCGGCGGATACATGATCACCGGCCAGGGCGCGGGCGACCGCGCCGGCTGGAGCGTGGCGCATGCCGGCGACGTCAACGGCGACGGCCTGGCCGACCTCATCCTCGGCGCCCGCTATGCCGATCCGGCAACCGGCGCCAATGCCGGGCGCAGCTATGTCGTATTCGGCAAAACATCGGGCGGCACCATCGATCTCGCCACCATCGCGGCCGGCAGCGGCGGCTTCGTCATCAACGGCCAGGCGGCCGGGGACCAGAGCGGCCGCAGCGTCTCCGCTGCCGGCGACGTGAACGGCGACGGCCTCGCCGACCTCTTCATCGGCGCCCCGCTCGGCAACCGCGCCCATGTCATCCTCGGCGCCACCGACGGCGCCTTCGCGCAGACCGTGGTGGACCGGATGGGCACCGCGGGCGCCGATTCGATGGCCGGCACCGCCGCCGCCGACACCATCGTGGGCGGCGCGGGCGACGACACCCTCACCGGCGCCGGCGGGGCCGACGTGTTCCACGGCGGCAGCGGCAACGACGTGTTCGTGCTCGATGCCTCCAACATCGCCGCCCTGGTGGCGCCCTTCGGCAGCGGCGGCAACACCGCGCAGCTGGCCCGCGTCGATGGCGGCACCGGCATCGACACGATCCGCCTGTCCGGCTCCGGCATCGCGTTCGATCTGACCCTCACCGCCAACCAGGGGGCGGATGCCCCGCGCAGCGCCTCGCGCATCGAATCCGTGGAGCGGATCGACCTCACCGGCAGCGGCAACAACAGCCTGACGCTGGCGATGCAGGACGTGCTGGACATGGCCGGCTTCAGCAGCTTCACCAACGCCAACGGCTGGGTCGACGGCACCTACAACCTCGCCGCCGGCGGCACCAGCCCGGAGCCGCGCCACCAGCTGGTGATCGACGGCAACGCGGGCGACGGCATCACATCGCGCGGCTGGGGAACCACGGCCGGCACCGTCACCAACGGCGGCAAGACCTACGCGGTGTACAACCAGGGCAATGCCCAGCTGCTGGTGGCCAACACCGTCACGGTCAACATCCCCGTCGCGCCGACGATCCAGACGGCGCAAACCAGCGCGGTGGTCCCCAGCATGGTGGTGCGCGACAGCGGGCCGCTCACCCCCTATGCCAAGACCCTGACGCGGCTGGAAAACCCGCGCACGTCGCCGGTAGTGCCCGCAGCGGGGGTTATCGGCACCAAGCTGGTGAACGGCATGGGCGGGCCCGCCGGCTTTGGCGCGCTCTCGTTGCCAGTTGGGGATGACCCTGGCCAACAGGTGGATGTCAACGCGATATTCGGGAGAGCCGGCATGGCGTTCTTTGCCGGTAAATACAACTCACTTTACGTTAATAATAATGGGCTCTTGAGCTTTCTCTCTAATGTAAGTGCATATATCCCGCAGCAATTCCCGTATTCCAGCAATCCAATCATTGCCCCCTTCTGGGCGGATGTCGACACTCGGGGCATACCTAGTGACGCACAGACCCACCAGGTCCTCTATCTGGGAAATTTAGCAGATTATTTACTTTACCCAGGCGCTGATGGCGGGAACTCGACGGGCTCCAACCGCGTCTGGTATCATGTGGATCCGGTGAACGGCGTGTTCACCGCGACCTGGGACGACGTAGGATATTACAATAGCAATACATTTGTGCTGAATGCTTTTCAAATTCAATTGATCGACCAGGGTCGGGGCAATTTCGATATCATCTACCGATACGAGGCAACGCCATGGGTTGATGGAGATCAGACGAAAGGCACGTATCCCAGCATAGGATATGATGCAGGCGATGGTGTGAATGCCTATAATCACCCCATCAGTCGAACCGCTGCCATCAAACAAACCGCCTATGATAACGGCCTGCCAGCCTTGTCTGGAACGATGGATGCCGGCAGCATCGAAGGGCCGTGGCAGGCGAAGGGCGTGATCAAGCTGTCCAGCGACGGCTTGGGGGCGGGCAGCATCAACGCCCCCTCGCACGTGGTCCGGACATCCGGTGAGATCACCTTCTCGGATGCCAACGTTTCAGACAATCATGCCGTCTCGGTCGCGCCGATCGGCACCCCCTCCGGGGCGCTCACCGCCACGCTGGTCAGCGACACCACCGCCGGCACCGGCGGCCGCGTGCGCTGGGACTACGCGCTGCAAAGCGACGCCGTCGTCTTCAATCCCGCGACCGGCCTGAACCAGCAATACGAGAACCCCCGCACCATCCTGGCGCCGGGCCAGACCAAGGTCGAAAGCTTCCTGGTCACCATCACCGACACATCCGGCGGCGTCGTCACGCAGCGGGTCGACGTGACGGTCCGCGGCACGATCTACGGCACCAACGCCGCCGACTCCCTCTCCGGCACCACCGGCGACGACTACATCCTGGGCCGGGACGGCGCCGACGTGATCCTCGGCCTCGCCGGGGCGGACCGCTTCCTCTACGGCGAGAAGACCGACTCCGATCTCGTCGCCACCGACACCATCCAGGACTTCCTCGCCGGAACCGACCGGATCGACTTCGCCGGCACCCTCGGCCTCACCGCCATCGCCGGCAATCTCGGCACCGCCACCACCCTGGCGGCCGACTCCGTCGGCTGGACGACCGCGGGCGGCATCACCACCGTCTACGCCAACCTCGGGTCCGCCACGGAACTCCTGGCCAGCGGCCCCAACATGATGAAGATCGTGCTGGCGAACGGCGCCTCGCTGACCTCCGCCAGCTTCAACCTGAACGCCTGACCAGCCCCCGCCGGCGCGGCATGCAGCCGCATCGGCGGGAACGGGCATCGCCTCGCCACCGCGGCCGGCACGCTCCACGTCGCCCCCCTCCAGCAGTTCTGGACATTCGCCAACGTCCCAGCCCCCGGCCAGGACTGGCAGGGCCACAACGCCCTCAACGCCCCGCGCCGCAGCTGGGTCACCGGCGACCTCGGCATCCACGACGTGGCGCTGGCCGCCGCCGGCCGCCCGCTCTTCGCCAACGCCCCGTTCAGCCGCGTCGCTGCCGGATCGGACACCCGAGATCCGCCGCGTCATCGCCATCGCCGATCCGCCGGCGGCATGAGCATGGCCTCGCTCTACCTCACGCCTTTGTTCGGTAAAGCGGCATCCACGCCCCTGGACCTCATGACAGTGAAACAATGAGGTTCCAGAAGCCCTCGGCCGGTGGGTCCGGGCAGAGCCCGGTGCTTGGTCAATCGTTCGGGCGGCCCGTCTCGGGATCGCGGAACGGCGCGCCGGCCATCAGCGCCATGATCCCCGGCAGGGTCGGCAGATAGCGCTCGCCATGCCCGGCCGCGACCACGGCGGCGATGCTGCGGCTGACGGCATCCGCCATCTCCGTCGGCGCGCCGGCGTCCTTGGCCATGCCGCGATAGGTCTCCAGCACGTTCTGGCCCATCCACAGCTTGCCGCGGCCCCGGCTGTCGTCGCCCTCGCGGATCCAGGGGACGATCCAGCTGAACATCACGCTGTTGGCCCCGCCGGCCTCGATCATCGCCGCCAGCGCATTGGGGTCCACGCCCAGCTTCGCCGCGGCGGCGAAGGTTTCGCTGATGATCACCGCATTGCTGAAGCTGACGAAGTTGTTCACCAGCTTCACGGTCAGCGCGGAGCCGAGCGGGCCGCACGGGATGATGGTGTCGGCATAGCATTCCACGATCGGGCGGATGCGCGCGATCACCGCCGCGTCGCCGCCGAGCAGGCTGGAAAGGCGGCCCTCCTCCGCCTCCTTCGGCGTGCGGCCCACCGGGGCATCCACCATCTCCACGCCCTTCTCGGCCAGCAACGCCCCCAGCCGGCGCGTGGTCTCGGGCAGGCCGGTGCTGGCATCCACCACCACCATCCCCGGCCGCGACAGCGGCAGCAGCGCGGCCACGAACGCCTCCACCTCCGCCGCGCCGGGCAGGAACAGCACGATGGCGTCGCTGGCGGCGGCCAGTTCGGCGAGGTCCCGCGCCTCCGCGGCGCCGCGCGACACCAGATCGTCCACCGGCATGCGGTTGCGATGGCCCAGCACGGTGAGCGGAAACCCCTTCAGCAGGATATGCTTGGCCGCCCCGTGGCCCATCAGGCCCGGCCCCACGAACCCCACGCGCATCGTCGTCATTCCCGTTTCCCTCATGCCGGCACCACGCCGGCCTCGCGCAGCGTGGCTTCCAGTTCGGCGCGGTCAAGATCGCGCGTGATGAACACCAGCCGCGAGCGCCGATCGTCATCCGGCCAGGCCGCCAGGCGCACCGGCGGGTGGAACACGTGGTGCACCCCGTGCACCACCAGCGGGGCATCCTCCCCGCGCACGTTCAGGATGCCCTTCACCCGCAGCAGGTCCGCCCCGCGCCAGTGCCGCAGTGCTGCGAGCCAGCGCGAGACGAGGTCCCAGTCCAGCGGCTCGTCGAACGCCAGGCTGTAGGCCTTCACCCGGGCATCGTGCGGGCCATGGTGATGATCGTGCCCATGATGATGATCGTGGCCGTGATCGTGATGCGCCTCATAGGCCGCCTCGCCCAGCCAGCGCTGCACATCGGCGGTCTTGCGCGCGGGATCGAACAGCGCCGCGCCGAACAGCCGGTCGGGCGGCACCACGCCATGCGCCACCTCGATCACCGGCGCCGCCGGATTCAGCGCCGCCAGCCGCGCGCGCAGGGCGGCGATGTCTTCCGGCGCGGCGAGGTCGGTCTTGGTCAGCAGCAGCCGGTCGGCGATCGCCACCTGCTTCACCGCCTCGGCATGCTCATCCAGCTGGCGCGGGGCGTTCACCGCATCCACCGTCACCACCACGGCATCCAGCCGCACGAAATGGCTCACCAGCGGATTGGCCAGCAGCAGCTGCACGATCGGCGCGGGGTCCGCCAGGCCCGTGGTTTCCACCAGCACACGCGCGAAATGCGGCACCTCCCCGGCATCGCGCCGGGCCAGCAGCATGCGCAGCGTCTCCTCCAGGTCGGAGCGCACGGTGCAGCAGATGCAGCCATTGGCCATCACCGCTACCTCGCCCTCCATCCGCTCCACCAGCAGGTGATCCAGCCCGATCTCGCCGAACTCGTTGATGATCACCGCACTGTCGGCCATGCCCTCGGCCCGCAGCAGCCGGTTCAGCAGCGTGGTCTTGCCGCTGCCCAGGAAGCCCGTGATCAGGGAGACCGGCGTGCGCTGCGCCGACCGGTCCGGCTCGAACAGGCTCATCCGCCCCTCCCTTGTCCGCCATCGGCGGTTGTTCTGGACGCGCGGCACGCGGTTCTGCAATGCTGCGTCTCGGCAACCATCCTGCCGCAGCGCAGCGGCGAAGTCAGCCAAAAGAAGCCGCCGTCAGGCAGCCAAGGGGAGACTCCCGATGAACCGCACCACCATTCCCCCTCAAGGGACCACGCAAGACGGGCCGGAAGCGCCCGAGCGCCGCGGCTTCTTCCGCACCGCCGCCGTTGGCGCCGCCGGCGCCCTCGCCGGGGCCGCCCACGGGAAATACGGCCTCTCCCCCATCACGCCGGCGCAGGCCCAGGGCGCCCCCGTGGCCCCGCCGCGCACCGCCGAGCGGCCGTGGTGGCCCTCCAAATGGGGTGCCGGAGACGAGGCCGGCTCCACCAACCACATCACCCCGGCCAAGGTGCTCGATGCCATGCGCTGGGTGCGCGACGGCAGCGTCTACAAGATCGGCCGCACCTACGAAGCCGGCATGCCGCTGTTCGGCGCGCGCAACTTCAGCCTGCGCATTCCCGGCGGACCCACCGGCGGCCCGTTCGGGGAGAACCGGCTGGTGTACCACGACGATTTCCTGGCCACCGAGATCGGCCAGGTGGGAACCCAGTTCGACGGGCTCGGCCATATCGGCATCCAGATGGGCCGGGATGGCGACCGAACCGAGATGCGCTTCTACAACGGCTTCACCGCGCAGGAGATTTCCGACGCCTATGGGCTCAAGAAGCTGGGCGTGGAGAAGCTGAAGCCCATCGTCACCCGCGGCCACCTGGTGGACATCATGGCGGTGAAGGGCGCGATGATGGATGCCGGCCAGGAAATCAGCATGGCCGACGTGCGCGCCGCCCTCGCACGCCAGAACATGCAAGAATCCGACATCAAGCCCGGCGACGGCATCTTCTTCCACACCGGCTGGGGCCAGCTGTGGATGAAGAACAACGACCGCTACAACAACGGCGAACCCGGCATCGGGCTGGAAGTGGCGCGCTGGGTGATCGAGAAGGACCTCTGCATCACCGGCGCCGATACCTGGGCGGTGGAAGTGGTGCCGAACCCAGACAAGAACCTCGCCTTCATCGTCCATGCCGAGCTGCAGACCAAGCACGGCATCGTCAACCACGAGAACCTGGTGTTCGACGAACTGATCGCGGCGCGGAAATACCAGTTTGTGTATATCTTCACGCCCTCGCCAATCAAGGGCGCCACGGGGAGCAATGGGTGCCCGATTGCGATGACGTAAGGGAAGAAAAAATCTTCTTTTTCTGAAGAAAAAGAAGCAAAAAGACTTTTATTCGTTTGCGCCTCGGCTGGGACGATCAGCGAGGCGCAAACGAATAAAAGTTTTTTGGTTCTTTTTTTCAAAAAAGAACACGCTTGCTTCACTTCCTGAGCAACATCACCCCCACCACCAACCCCGGCAGCCCGCACACCAGGAACCCGATGCCGGGATGCCCGGTGACCCCCAACATCAGCGCATAGACCAGCGGCAGCAGCAGCCCGCCCACCTGGCCGAAGCTCAGCACGCCCCCGGTGGCGGCCCCCGGCATGCCCGGCGGCGCGAGCCGCACGCATTCGCTCAGCACCACGCCATGCCAGGACATCACCGTGGCGCTCAGGGCCACGGCCACCACGGCGGTGAGCCACACCGGCCAATCCGCCTCGATCATCCCCAGCGCCGCCGCACCCGCCGCCATGCCGATCGCCAGCCCCGCCATCAGTACCCTTGGCGCCACGTATCCGCCGGCCAGCCAGCCCCAGAAGATGCGGCCCGGCACCGCCACCACCATCGCCAGCGAATACATCGCGCCGGCCGCCTCCAGCGAATAGCCGAGCTGGGTCAGCGTGATCACGTAGTAGCTGGTGAACACGGTCTGCAGCCCGTTGAAGGCGAAGCACGCGAAAGACAGCGTGCGCAGCGGCCGTGCGCGCGTGACAGCAACCAGCGTGGTGGCGAGATCGCCGAACTTCACGGGGTAGCCGGGCTTGCGGTCGGAATCGAATTCGCGCCGGCCCGGCTCCAGCATCAGCACGAACAGAAAGCAGGCCGCCGCCGTCACCAGCATCGCCCCGCGCCAGCCCAGCAGCCCGGTCAGGAACGGCCCCACCAGCCCGGCCAGCAGCAGCGCCACCGGCACCGCCGTCTGCTTCAGCGCGAACACCAGCGGCATCAGCCGCGGCTCCGTGTAGCGCGCCAGCAGGTGGGAGGAGGCGGGCGTGGACATGGCCGAGCCGCCGCCGCCGATCACCGCCGCCACCGCCCACAGCAGCAACGGCCCCGAGGCCGAAACCGCCAGCCCGCCGGCCACCAGCGCCAACGCCACCTGGCTCACGCGCAGCGCCCCGTGGCGCAGGATGAAGCTGCCGCAGCCCAACTGGAACACCAACGAGCCCACCGCCGCCAGCGCGACATAAACGCCGAGCAGCGAGGGGTCGATGCCGAGATCGGCCACCACCGCCGGCGCGATCACCGGCGGCAGGCCACGCCCGATGGTGGCGAAGGTCTGCTGCACCGACATCGCGCCGAGCGCGAGCAGCATGAGGGACGTGGGGCGGGACGCCATCGTGCGGTCGGTGCCGCCCCTCAGCCGATGCGGCGGCGATAGAGCGCGATCAGCCGTTCCCAGTGCCGCTCCGCCGCCTGCAGGTCGTAGATCCTGCGCTCCGGAAAGGCGAAGCCGTGATGCACGCCGGGATGGATCTCCAGCTCGCCCACCGCACCCGAGTCATCGAACAACCGCTTCAGCTCCGCCACCATCGGCAGCGGCGCCAGCTCGTCATGCTCGGCGCAGGAGATGTAGAGCTCCGCCGTACCCTGCCCCAGAGTCAAATGCGGGCTCTCTTCCGCATCGCTCACCAGCCAGGTGCCATAGAAACTCGCCGCCGCGGCCACCCGGCCGGGATAGCGGGCGGCGGCAGCCAGGGCATAGGGCCCGCTCATGCAGTAGCCGTGCACGCCCACGGGGCCCGGCTTGGCCGGGGCGAACCCATCCAGGAATCGCAGCATGTCGGCCACATTCGCCATCACCGGCGGAATGGTCATTTTCGTGCGGATGGCGCGCATGCGGTCGCGCTCGGGATCGCCCATCACCAGCACGCCGGGGCCGAACTTCGTGTCGCGCCCGGCACGGTAATACAGGTTGGGCAGCAGCACGCAGTAGCCGGCGGTGCCCAGCCGCCGTGCCATCAGGTATAGCTCCTCGCGGATGCCCGGCGCATCCATCAGCATCAGCACCGCCGGATGCGGCCCGCCGCGCTCCGGATGCACGATGAAGGTCTCCATGGCGCCGGCGGCGGTAGGGATGTCGACGATGGTTTCGATCATGTGCGTCTCCTCATGCCGGGACAGGAAGGAAGGCCAGGGACCAGAGGTCCCTGGACCCACGTAACCTTCCGCCTTCGGCGGGGAGGGGCCGCCCGGGTCTCTCCACCGCCTCGACGGCCCCTCCCCGCCGAAGGCGGAAAAGGTAAAGGGGTCTGGGGCCTAAGGCCCCAGTGGGGTCCAGGGGCAAAGCCCCTGGCCTTCCCTTCCTTCCCCCCTAGGGCG
>JBIKOJ010000217.1:0-8381 GCA_044358135.1 Acetobacteraceae bacterium
CCTTCGCACGCCGTTCGTGTTTGTGACCTCGGAGACGGTGGTGCCCCGGATGAGGGCGGCGGACCTCGTGGCGGCCTATGCCGACCCGAAGGCGAGGTGGCCGAGCGGACGGCCGGTGGCGCTGGTGCTGCGGCAGCGTTCCGATGGCGATGCGCGACTGCTGGACACGGTGCTGGACGGGATGGCGGCCGCGGTGGAGGGCGCGCGAAGGCGGCCCGAGGTGCTGGTGAGCACCGTTGACGACGACAACGCGGATATGGCCGAGCGGACCGCGGGCTCCCTGGCGACGATGAGCTACAGCCAGGTGATGACCGAGGCGCGCAAGGTGCGCATGGTGACGATCGACGGGGTGGCGCCGTCGCTGGAGAGCTTCTCGGATGGACGGTATCCGCATGGGCGGTCGTTCTTCCTTGTTGCGCCAGCCAAGCCGGGGGAGGCGGCGCTGCGCGTGCTGGCGTTCCTGCGCAGCGCGGCGGGTGCCGAGGCGTTGCGCGCGGTGTACTGCCTGCCGGGTGACGTGCGATGATGCGGTTCCAGTGCCCGACGATCCGGCGCATCCTGTGCGCGCTGGGCGTGCTCGTGTCCTTGATCGTGGGGTTGGCGACGCCGATCGGATACTGGGTGGTTGGCCGGACGTACGCGGAGGAGGCGCTGGAGGCAAAGGCGGAGCTGGCGCGCGGACGCGTGGCAAAGTTCGTCTATGCCCATCGTGACCTCTGGCAATACCAGTCGCTGCGGTTGTTCGAGCTTGTGGCAACGCCCGAGTTCGCCGGCGAGCTGGTGCGGATCGGCGTGGTGGACCAGGACGGGCAGGAGGTGATGCGCGAGGATACGCCGCTCGCCTGGCCCGTGCTGAAGCAGCGCGTGGCAGTGGAGGTGGGTGGTGAGACCATCGGCTGGGTGGAGGCGGAGGCGAGCCTGTCCACGCTGATGATGCGCACCGGGCGGGTTGCCGGTGTCAGCTTCCTGCTGGCGGTGTTCTGCTGGTTCGCGGTGCGGCGGTTCCCGATGCGGGTGCTGGACGAGACGCTGGCGGCGCTGAATGCGCAGAGGGCACGGTTCCAGGTGGCGCTGGACAACATGAGCCAAGGGCTGCTGCTGTTCGATGGGACGGACCGGCTGATCGTGCAGAATCGGAAGTTCGTGACGATGTTCGGTATGATTCCGGAGGACGCGGCAGGCGAAGGCGGGATTGCGCAGCAGCACCTGCACCGGCTGGGCCTGGAGCCGGACATGCCCGCAGGGCGGATGCGCCACGAGCGGGCCGCGCAGGAGGCCTATACGCGCGAACTGGCCGACGGGCGGCTGGTGCAGGTGACGCGGCAGGCCGTGGACGGTGGCGGGTATGTCACGACCTACGAGGACATCACGGAGCGCCGGCGATCGCAGGAGCAGCTTTCGCACATGGCGCGGCATGATGCGCTGACCGGGCTGCCGAACCGGGTGATGTTCCGCGAGCACCTGGAGCGCGCGCTGCCGCGGGTGAAGCGGGGCGACAGCCTGGCGCTGCTGCTGCTGGACCTCGACGGGTTCAAGGCGGTGAACGACACGCAAGGGCACCCGGCCGGCGACGAATTGTTGCGGGAGGTGGCCGCGGTGCTGACCCGGACGGTGCGCGAGGCGGACCTGGTGGCGCGGCTGGGCGGCGACGAGTTTGCGGTGATCCAGGCGGGCCCGGGGTCACCCGAGGAGATGGTGGCGCTGGCGGAGCGGCTGGTGGCCGCGCTGCGGGTGCCGTTCGACATCGAAGGGCGGCGCATCGAGATCGGGGCCAGCATCGGCATTACGCCGGCGACGGCCGAGACGATCTCGGCCGACGAGTTGCTGCGCAGCGCGGACGTGGCGCTGTACCGGGCCAAGGAGACAGGGCGCGGGCGGTGGTGCTTCTTCGAGAGCGGCATGGACGACGAGATCCACGCGCGGCGGATGCTGGAGACGGACCTGCGCCAGGCAGTGCGGGAGGAGATGCTGGTGCTGCACTACCAGCCGTTGATGGAAGCGCGCCGCCGGACGCTGGCAGGGTTCGAGGCGCTGATCCGCTGGACCCATCCTGTGCGCGGCGTGGTGCCGCCCAGCGTGTTCATCCCGCTGGCCGAGGAGACCGGGCTGATCAATGAGATCGGCACCTGGGTGCTGCGCACGGCCTGCGTGGCGGCAATGCAATGGCCGGCGCATGTTCGGATCGCGGTGAACCTGTCGCCACTGCAGCTTCTGACCGGGCGGCTGGTGGAGGAGGTGGAGCGCGCGCTGCGCGACTCCGGACTGCCGGCGGCGCGGCTGGAGTTGGAGATTACGGAATCCGTGCTGCTGCAGGACAGCGAGCAGACGCTGAAGGTGCTGCACCAGCTGCATGCGCTGGGGGTGCACATCTCGATGGACGATTTCGGCACCGGCTACTCGTCCTTGAGCTACCTGCGGCGGTTTCCGTTCGACAAGATCAAGATCGACCAGTCCTTCGTGCGTGACCTCACGCACCATGCCGGCAGCATCGAGATCGTGCGGGCGGTGCTGGGGCTGGGGAAGGCGCTGGGGATGCGGGTGCTGGCCGAGGGGGTGGAGACGGAGGAACAGTTCGACATCCTCGAGTTCGAGGGCTGCAACGAGCTGCAGGGCTACCTGTTCAGCCGGCCGGTGCCTGTGGAGAAGACCGCGGAGCTGATCCGGCTGGGCACCGCGGTGGACGCCGAGGAACTGGCGGCGAACTAGGCCAGCAACGCCTGGGCACAGGCGTCCAGGATGGCGTCGGTGTCCATGCGGTGCTTGCGGTAGAGATCGGGGATGTCGGCGCTTTCGCCGAAGTGTTCGGGGCCGAGGGCGATGACGCGTTGGCCGCGGACGGCCCCGAGCCAGGAATGGGCGGCGGGGTGGCCGTCGAGGATGGTGACCAGCGGGGCGCCGGGGGCCAGCGGGGCGAGTATCTGCTCGATGTGGCAGGTGGCGGTGCGGTCACCTTCGCGGCGGGCGCGCAGGGCGGCGGTCCAGCCGGCGTGCAGGCGGTCGGGGCTGGTGATGGCGAGAAGGCCGGCGCCGGGGGATTCCTCGGCCAGTTCGGCGAAGGCCGCTTCGGCTTCCGGTGCGACGGGGCCCTGGTACGCGAGCGCGATCTGGGCGCCGGGGGCGGGCGGGACGAGCCAGTGGGCGCCGGCGATGACATGGTCGGCGTTCAGGGGGCGGGGCTTCTGTTCCAGCGCGCGGGTGGAGAGGCGCAGCCAGACGGCGGACCCATCGGGCTTCTGCATGTGGGCGAAGGCGTGACGCAGGAGGATGGCGAGTTCGTCGATATAGGCGGGCTCGAAGCTGGCCAGGCGGTCTTGCGCCATGCCGATGAGAGGGGTGTTGATGCTCTGGTGCTGGCCGCCTTCGGGGGCGAGGGTAAGGCCGGAGGGGGTGGAGACGAGCAGGAAGCGGGCATCCTGGTAGCAGGCGTAGATCAGGGCATCGAGGCCGCGATTGACGAAGGGGTCGTAGACCGTGCCGATGGGCAGCAGGCGGGCGCCGTGCAGGCGGTCGGCCAGGCCCATGGCGCCGAGGATCAGGAAGAGGTTCTGTTCTGCGATGCCGAGCTCGATGTGCTGGCCTGCCGGGGTCATGCCCCAGCGCTGGGCGGAGGCGACCTTGGCGTCGCGGAAGACGTCGTTGCGGGTGTGGCGGTCGAAGACGCCGCGGCGGTTCACCCAGGGGCCGAGGCTGGTGGAGACGGTGACGTCTGGCGACGTGGTGACGATGCGGGACGCGAGATCCTTCAGCTCCCCGGTGCCGCGGCCGATCTCGGCCAGGATGTCGCCGAAGCCGGCCTGGGTGCTTGCCTTGCGGCCGGCGACGCGGGGCATGGGGAGTTCGGCGGGGACGTGGATGGCCGGCGAGGCGAGGCTGCGGCCTTCCGGCGTGAGCTTGGTGGCGAAGGGGACGGAGGCGATGAAGGCGGCGATCTCGTCGGCGCCGACATCCAGGCCCTCGAAGGGGTCCCATTCCCGGCCGTCGCGGATGCGGTTGGAGGCACGGAAGCCTTCCATCTGCTCCTTGGTCATCAGGCCGGAGTGGTTGTCCTTGTGGCCGGCGAAGGGCAGGCCCATGCCCTTGATGGTGTAGGCGATGAAGCAGGTGGGTTGATCGCCTTCGGCGTCGGCGGCGCGCATCGCCTCGATCAGGGTTTCGATGTCGTGGCCGCCGAGATTGGTCATGAGGTCGGCCAGCTCGGCATCGGTCATCGGATCGATGATGGCGCGGATGCCTTCGTCGCGGCTGAGGTCGGCGAGGATGGCCTGGCGCCAGGCGGCGCCGCCCTGGAAGGTGAGGGCGGAGTAGAGCGAGTTGGGGCAATCGTCGATGAAGCGGCGCAGCGCCTCGCCGCCCTCGCGGGCGAAGGCGGCTTCGAGCTTGCGGCCGTATTTGAGGGTGACGACGTTCCAGCCCATGTCGCGGAACAGGCCCTCGATGCGGCCGAAGAGGCGATCGGGGACGACGCTGTCGAGGCTCTGGCGATTGTAGTCGATGATCCACCAGACGTTGCGGATGTCGTGCTTCCAGCCTTCGAGCAGGGCTTCGTAGATGTTGCCTTCGTCCAGCTCCGCGTCGCCGGCGATGGCGATGTGGCGGCCGGCGGGGAGGAACTCCGGCGAGAGCTTGTGCAGGCGCACGTAGTCCTGGATCAGCGAGGAGAAGCTGGTGAGCGCCACGCCGAGGCCGACGGAGCCGGTGGAGAAATCAACCTCCGGGCCATCCTTGGTGCGGGAGGGGTAGGACTGGATGCCGCCGAGCTGGCGCAGGGTGGCGAGTTTCTCCTGGGTCTGGCGGCCGAGGAGGTAGTTGATGGCGTGAAAGACGGGGCCGGCATGGGGCTTCACCGCGACGCGGTCTTGCGGGCGCAGGACGGAGAAGTAGAGCGCGGTGAGGATCGAGATGCAGGAGGCGCAACTGGCCTGGTGACCGCCGACCTTGAGGCCGTCGCGGTTCGGGCGGATGTGGTTGGCGTTGTGGATCATCCAGGAGGAGAGCCAGAGCAGCTTGCGCTCGATCTGGTGCAGCAGCGCCACGCGGCGGGGGTCGGACTCCGCGGGGGTGGGAGGGGCCAGGTGGCGCGGAACGTCGTTCATTGTCGTCTCCCCCGTGTCAGGGCTTCAGCAGGCGGCGGATGGCCTGGGCCGCGTTGCGTCTTCCCTCGCCGGCATAGTCCTCGTGGTGCTGCTCGATCCGGGCGGGATCGTACAGGTAGTTGACCATCAGCGCCGCTGATTCCTTCACCCCCTTTTCCGAGATGTCGGCCAGCGGGCAGAGGCGCTCGATGCGGGCGCCGTTGGAGAGGTGGAAGTGGGCGACCGGATCGGCCGCGCGCTTGCCGCGCCCCTCGTTGAGAAGATAGTGCGCCGCGAGGCGGAGCAACACCGGCTCCAGCAGTTTCGTGGTGGCGGGGTCGCGGACCCAGGCGCGGCGGGACAGCAGGGCGGCAAGGGCGGCGGTGGGGGAGGCGGCTTCGGGTGCGGCGGCCTGGAGCAGGGCGGCTTCGCCGTCGCGCAGCAGGTCGGCCTGGTTGGCGGCCAGGGCCTTGTCGAGCCAGCGGCGGAAGCCGGGGATGGGGGAGAGGGTGGCGAAGCTGCGGAGGTTGCGGAATTCGGCGCCCAGCACCTCCACCACGCGCTTGATGAGGAAGTTGCCGAAGCTGATGCCGGCGAGGCCGCGCTGGCAGTTGCTGATGGAATAGAAGATCGCGGTATCGGCCTCGCGCGGGTCCAGCATCGGGGCCTTCTGGTCCAGCAGGGCCTGGACCGAGCCGGCGAGGCCCTGGACGAGGGCAACTTCCACGAAAATCAGCGGTTCCTGCGGCATGCGGGGGTGGAAGAAGGCGTAGCAGCGGCGATCGGAATCCAGGCGGTTCTTGAGGTCGCGCCAGCCGCGGATCTCGTGCACGGCCTCGTAGCCGACGAGCTTTTCCAGCAGGGCGGCGGGGGCGTTCCAGTCGATGCGCTGGAGGTCGAGGAAGCCGATGTCGAACCAGGCGGCCAGCAGGGTGCGCAAGTCTGCCTCCAGCCCGGCGAGGGTGGCGTCGCTGTCGCGCAGGGCCAGGAGTTCGGCGCGGAGGTCGACCAGGAATTTCACGCCGTCGGGGATGGTGGTGAACTGGGTGAGCAGGCGCAGGCGGGGGGGTTCGAGGGCGCGGCGCAGGGCGGCGGTGGCGGCGGCGCGGGCGGCGGGGTCTTCCGCGGCTTCGGCCAGCCGGGACGCGGCCTGGGCGATGTCCGTTTGGTCGGAATCGAAGCTGGCGAGCTCGCGCAGGAATGCGTGGCGGCCGGCTTCGTCGGCGGCGAGATAGGCTTCGCCGAGCTTGGCAGCGCGGTTGCGGGCGCTGACCTCGCCACCGCGGGCGGCGAGGCAGGCGCGCATCTGGGCGGGGATGCTTTCGTCCTCCGTGGGGGCGACGGAGGCGGCCATGTCGCGCCAGGCATCGGTGATGCGGCGGATGGCGCGGTCGAGCAGACCGGGTGTGGCGAGGTCGGCCATGGATCCTCCGGGGGGCGGGCGCATACGATAGAGGAGGCGAGGCGCGGGCGGCAAAAAAGCTTGTTGTGAGGCGGAAGGATGGCGGACGCGGTTGTGGCGCGGCTGATGGCGCGGTGGGGGTTGCAGGCTGATGGGCCGGCGTTTCGCACCCATGCCAGCACGCTGGTGCCAGTACGGCGCGACGGACGGCCGGCGATGCTGAAGCTGGCGCATTCGCTGGAAGAGGCGCGGGGCGGGCGGCTGATGGCGTGGTGGGCCGGACGCGGGGCGGCGCCGGTGCTGGCGCGGCATGGGCCGGCGTTGCTGATGGAACGGGCATCAGGAGGGTCTTTGGCATCGTTGGACGACGATGCGGCCACGCGCGTGATTGTGGCTGCCGCGGACCGGTTGCGGGACCAGGGCGGCCGGCCCGTTCCCCGGTTGGTACCGTTGCGGCGGTGGTTCCGGGCATTGGCGCCCGCGGCGGCGCGGCATGGCGGAGTATTGGCGGACTGCGCGCGTGTGGCCGCAGCGTTGCTGGAGGATTCGCGCGACGAGGGCGTGCTGCATGGCGACCTGCATCACGGCAACATCCTGGATTTCGGGCCTGCCGGATGGCTGGCGATCGATCCGAAAGGGCTATGGGGGGAGCGTGCGTTCGAGTTCGCGTCGCTGTTGCGCAACCCTGAGTCCGGACGGGCGCTGGCGCCGGGGCGGATGGGGCGGCAGGTGGCGTTGGTGGCTGGGCTGACGGGGATCGGACAGGCGCGGCTGATCGATTGGGTGGCGGCGGTGGCGGGCCTGGGGGCGGCCTGGACGCTCAGCGACGGTGGCGACCCGGAACCGGACCTGGCGGTGGCGCGGATGGCGCTGGCCCTGCGACAGCACGGATGAGGTCTTCGGCGATGAGGCCGGCGCCGGCCCGGCTGGCTGCGGCACCGTGATGCCAGGCCGCGGCGCAGGTGGCCTCCCAGGGCGGCATGCCCTGGGCGAGCAGGCCTGCGATCAGGCCGGCCAGCACGTCACCGGCGCCGGCGGTGGCGAGGAAGGGGGGGGCGTTGTCGTTGATGGCGGCGCGGCCATCCGGGGCGGCGATGATGGTGTCCGCGCCCTTGAGCAGCACCACGGCGCCGGTCTGTGCGGCGGCGGCGCGGGCGGCGGCAAGGCGGTCTGCGCCTGGTGGGCCGAAGACGCGGGCGAATTCGCCGGCATGGGGGGTGAGGATGGTGGCACCCCGCAGGGCCTCTGGCGCGCCGGCGCAGGCGGTGAGGGCATCGGCATCGATGACGGAGTGGCGGCCCGCGGCCAGCAGGATCGGGAGGGCCTGGCGAGCGGCTTCGGAACCGAGACCGGGGCCGGCGATCCAGACTGTGCGGCGGGTGTCGGCGAGGAGGGTTGCGAGAGGGGCGGTATCGACGATCACGCCGGGGTCGCCGGCGCGGTAGATGGCGGCGGCCTCCGGCGGGGAGGCGATGGTGAGCATGCCGGCGCCGATGCGCCGCGCCGCGGCGGCGGCCAGGCGGGCGGCGCCTGTCATGCTGGCGCCACCGAGGATGGTGACATGGCCGCGGGTGTATTTGTGGTCGGCGAGGTCCGGGGTCGGGCGGTCCCAGAGCGAGGGGGTGTTGCGCCAAGTGCGGACGGCGGGGGTGCCGGGCGGGATGCCGATGTCGGCCAGGACGAGCTCACCGCAGAGGGATCGGCCGGGAAGCAGGAGGTGGCCGGGCTTGCGGCGGTGGAAAGTGACGGTGAGTTCCGCCGGGGTGACCTGGCCCTGCGGCTGGCCGGTGGTGCCGTCGAGGCCGGAGGGGACATCGATGGCGGCGATGCGCGATGCGGCCGCAAGGAAGGCAGTGATCTCGGGGCCGATGGGGCGGGTGAGGCCGGCGCCGAACAGGGCATCCACG
>JBIKOJ010000034.1:0-33207 GCA_044358135.1 Acetobacteraceae bacterium
CCGTGCCAGCTTGCGGCGGCGGGGGCTGCGTCGCCGCGTGGGGGGGCGGATGGGGCCACGGCGACGGGCCAGCCTTCGCGGGCCAGGAGGCGGGCGGCGACGTAGCCGTCACCGCCATTGTTGCCGGGGCCGCAGGCGACCAGGACGCGGCAGGGGCGCAGGCGCGCGCGGATGGCCTGGGCCACCGCCCAGCCGGCGCGCTCCATCAGCGTGGCAACCGGCGTGCCGGCGGCGACGGCATGGGCGTCGGCCTGGGCCATCTCGGCGGGGGTGAGGAGGTCTTCCATCACGCGCTCCTGTTGTTGCGGCGCAGTATGGCGCGGCATCGGGACGGGCGCATGGGGTAGAGTGGCAGGGAACAGGCGGAGCGACTCGCAATGTCGGTGGTGATCACGGTGGCGCAGCAGAAGGGCGGCGCGGGCAAGACGACGCTGGCGGCGAACCTGGCGGCGGCGCTGGCCGAGGGGGCGCGGGTGGCGGTGCTGGACATCGATCCGCAGCGCAGCCTGGCGCGCTGGCACGGGTTGCGGGCCGGGCGGAAGGGCGTGGCGGAGATCACGCTCTCGGACCTGTCGGGCTGGCGGCTGGCGGCGGAGATCGACCGGCTGCGGCGGCTGCACGACGTGCTGGTGGTGGACAGCCCGCCGCAGGTGGAGAGCGATGCCAAGGCGGCGATCCGGGCCGCAGACCTGGTGCTGGTGCCGGTGCAGCCGAGCCCGCCGGATTTGTGGGCCGCGGAGGGGACGCTGAAGCTGGCGCGGGCGGAGAAGCGGGCGTTCCGGCTGGTGCTGAACCGGGCGCCGGCGAGCGGCAGTCTGCGCGCCGCGGTGGAGGCGGAGATGGCGCGGCAGGAGCTGCCGGTGTTGACGGCATCGTTGGGCAACCGGGTTGGGTTCGCGGGCGCGTTCGCGAAGGGGCTTGGCGTGACCGAGACGGCGCCGCGTTCCACGGCCGCGCGGGAGTTGCGGGCGGTGCTGGAAGAGATCAGGGTCCTGTTGCGCTAGCGGCTGGGGCCGGCTTCCAGGAGGGCCAGGTTCTGGCGGGCGAGATCGGCGGTGGCGGTGTCTGGGGCCAGGGCCACCACCTGCTCCCAATCGGCGCGGGCGCCGGCATCGTCTCGGGTGCGCTGGCGGAGGATCCCGCGTTCCAGCAGGGCCTCGGGATTTTCGGGATCGAGTGCCAGGGCGGCGTCGATGTCCGCGCGGGCTTCGGCGATGCGGCCGAGGCGGCGCAGCGAGGCGGCGCGCAGGGCGAGGGCATCGGCGCGGCGGGCGTCGGCGCGCAGGGCGGTGGCGAGATCGGCGGCGGCGTCTTCGTCGCGGTCGAGCTGGGCGGCGGCGTTGGCGCGCTCGATGAGCAGCGTGGGGTCTTCTGGGGTGAGGGCCAGGGCGTAGGTGGCCGCGGTATGGGCGCGGGCGGGATTGCCGGCCATGAGCCAGGCCTGGGTGGCCTGCTCCAGCAGCACGGCGCGCGTGGCGGGTGGGGAGGTGCTGGCGCTGGCCAGGCGCTCCAGCTGGTCGGCGGCGGGGCCGGGCTCGCCCAGGGCGATGCGGGACAGGGCGAGGCAGTGCTGGGCCGGCTCGCCGCCGCCACGCTCGCCCCAGCTGCGGGCGAAGGCGGCCGCACTTTCGGGTTCCACCGTGAGCAGGCCGAGGCATCGTTCGTATTCGAGGCCGCCTGCGATGCGGGGCGGGATGGGGGGCAGCGGGAGTGGGGCCTCGGTCTCGATCGCCTCAAGGCTGGCGTCGGCGAACAGGAGCCAGCCACCGAGGGCCGCGGCCAGGAGCAGCGCGGCGGCGATCAGGAGGTGACGGGCATGCATGATGCCCCCACTCTAATAGGGGCGAGCCGCTTGCGGCAAACTTCGAGCGTGCAAGGGGGGATATCGTGCACCTGGTGATCTTCGGCCTGGGCTACAGCGGGGCCGCGGTGGCGCGGATGGCCGTTGCGCAAGGGATACGGGTGACGGCGACGAGCCGCGATCCGGCCCGGGTGGTGGGGCCATCCGGCGTGGAGGTGCTGGCGTTTGGTGATGCATTGCCGGCGGGCGTGAGCCATGTGCTGGCGACGGCGCCGCCCGATGCCGTGGGTGACCCGGTGCTGGCGGGCTATGGCGCGGCGCTGGGCTCGAGCGGGACTCTGCGCTGGGCTGGGTATCTCTCGACGACGGGGGTGTACGGCGATCGCGGCGGGGGCTGGGTGGACGAGACGAGCCCGGTGGCGCCGGGGCAGGAGAGGTCTCGCCGGCGGGTGGCGGCGGAGCAGGCCTGGGGGGGCTTGGCCGGACGCGTGGCGGTGGATCTGTTCCGGACGGCGGGGATCTATGGGCCCGGGCGCTCGGCGTTGGACGAGGTGCGCGCCGGGCGGGCGCGGCGGGTGGTGAAGCCCGGCCATGCGTTCGGGCGCGTGCATGTGGAGGATATCGCCGGGGCGGTGCTGGCGGCGGCGCGGCAGGGGGCGCCGGCCGGAGTGCGGGTGCTGCACCTGGCCGATGACGTGCCGGCCGAGACGGCCGAGGTGGTGGCGGAGGCGGCGCGGCTGCTGGGGGTGCCGCCGCCGCCGGCGGTGCCGTTCGAGCAGGCGGTGCTGGCGATGAGCGAGATGGGGCGGAGCTTCTGGGCGGAGAACCGGCGGGTGGCGAGTGCCATCACGCAGGAGGTGCTCCGGTATCGATGGCGGTATCCGAGCTATCGCGAGGGGCTGCGGGGGATCCTGGCGGCGGGGGGTTAGGCGAGCAGCGTCGCCACCGTGCGGGTGAGCAGGGCGAGGTCCTGGGGGCGGGAGAGGCGGTGATCGCCGTCCTTGATCAGGGTGATTTCCACGTCCGTCGATTCCAGTTGCTCGGCGATGCGCAGCGCGGTGGGCCAGGGGACGTCGGGGTCCTGCTGGCCTTGCAGGAGGCGGACCGGGCAGGTGACCGGGATGGGGGCGGCGAGGAGGGATTGCTTGCGGCCGTCCTCGATCAGGGCGCGGGTGAAGCGGTAGGGTTTCTCGCCGTAGATGCTCGGGCGCTCGATGTAGCCGTGCGAGAGGAGCGTGATGCGCTCGGCTTCGGCGAGGCCTTCCCAGAGGAGGGTTTCGGTGAAGTCCGGGGCTGCGGCGATGCCGACCAGGGCGGCGATGCGGCTGCCCATGGCGCGGGCGAGGAGGAGGCCGATCCAGCCGCCCATGGAGGAGCCGACGAGCAGCAGGGGGCCGGTGGTGAGGGCTTCGATGATCGCGCGGGCGTCGTTGGCCCAGGCGCCGATCGTGCCGTCCTCGAAGGCGCCGGTGCTGCTGCCGTGGCCGGAATAGTCGAGGCGGAGCATCGCCCTGCCCTGCCCCGCCGCCCAGTCGCGCAGATGCGTGGCCTTGCTGCCTTCCATGTCGGACTTGAAGCCGGGGAGGAAGACGATGGTGGGGCCGGTGCCGGGCAGGTGGGCCCAGGCGAGGGTGTTGCCGTTGTGGTGCAGGGTGCCGGTGGTTTCGGTCATGCGAGGTGGAGGCGCAGGATGCCTTCCCGGTCGGTCTCGCCGCGCAGTTCGCCCAGGGCGAGCATGTGGTTCACGTGGGCCAGCGCCTCGCCGAAGGCAAAGCCCATCTGGTGCGGATCGAGCTTGCGGTTGAACAGGGTGGGCATGATCCCGGCGGTGGTGTTGGCGCCGGCTGCGATCGCCTTGGCGACGAGGTCGCAGCGTTCGCGGTGATGGGCGATCAGCGTCTCGATGCGGTCGTGCAGGCCGTGGAAGGGGCGGCCATGGGTGGGGGCGGTGAGGACGCCATGCGGAACCGTGGCGTGGAGTTCCTTGAGGGAGGTGAGGAAATCCGCCAGGGCATCGGCTTCCGGCTCGATGGCGTGGACGCCGACATTGGGGGAGATGTGGCCGATCACCTGGTCGGTCGGCAGGAAGACCGCTTCCTCCCGGTTCAGCAGCATCACCTGCTCCAGCGCGTGGCCGGCGCCGGTCAGCACCTCGAAGCGGCGGCCGCCGAGATCCAGCACGTCGCCGGCGCGGATGCGGGTGTAGTGGGTGGGGAGATCCACCGTGAGGCGCTGGTAGGAATCGCCGCGCACCGTGACGGCGTGGATCTCGTCCTCGCTCAGGCCGTGGCGGCGGTAGAAGGGGAGGTGGGCGTTGCCGTCCACGCCGCCGGCCCGGCCGCGGGAGAGGCGGGACTGGAAATACTCGGTCTGGCTCATGGTGACGCCGACATTGCAGGTTTCGGCGAGCCAGCCGCCGAGGCCAACATGGTCCGGATGAAAGTGCGTGATGACGAGGCGGTTGACCGGGCGGCCGGCGAGCGGGCCGGCGAGCATCTGTTCCCACACCGCGCGGGTCTGGTCGTTGGCGACGCCGGTGTCGATGATGGTCCAGCCGGTGCCGTCGTCGATGATGTGGATGTTGACGTGATTGAGGGCGAAGGGAAGGGCCAGGCGAAGCCAGAGGATGCCAGGGGCGACTTCCTGGAGGGTGCCGGGTTCCGGGGCGGCGTGGGTGTAGGCCGGGGCGGTGGCGGTGGCGACGGACATCGGGTTCAGCCTTGCGGTCGGCGGGGAATGGAGAGGGTGGCGACGAGCGACTGCACGATTTCGCCGTTCTGGTTTTGGGTGGTGTTGCGAATGCGGGCCCAGCCGACGGCCTTGCCGGGTTCCGGCGCGCGCAGCTCCACCACCTCGCTGGTGAGGGTGAGGGAGTCGCCGGGGCGGACGGGGCGGGGCCAGCGCAGCTCGTCGATGCCGTTGCCGATGATGCCGCCGGCGGGGGCCGTCTCGCCGCCGGCGAACAGGCGCATGGACAGGGCGGCGGTGTGCCAGCCGCTGGCGGCAAGGCCGCGGAACAGGCGATGGGCGGCGGCGGCCTCGGGATCGGTGTGGAAGGGCTGGGGGTCGAAGGACTGGGCGAAGGCGATGATGTCGGCCTGGCTGACCGCGATCGGGCCGGCGCTCCAGGTGAGGCCGACGGACAGGTCCTCGAAATACAACTTGGGCATGGCCGGGGCTCCGGTGCGTCTGGCTTGGCTATAACAGGCGGGGGTGGCGCCGCCTATGCGCGGTGCCGCGCGGCGCGGATGCTCCCGGCGTGACACGCGTTCGCGAAAGTGTAATATATTATTTCATCATGAATGATCGTGGTTTGGAGACGACATGAGCGGAAGCCTGGCGGTGTGCCTGGGGCTGGTGGCTGCCAACCTGGCGGCCTGGGGCTGGGCCGCACTGGCGTTCCGGGACCATCCGGTGCTGCTGGGCACAGCGCTGCTGGCTTGGGCGTTGGGGCTGCGGCATGCGCTGGATGCCGACCATATCGCGGCCATTGATGGTGCCACGCGCAAGCTGGTCCAGGACGGTGCGCGGCCTGTCGGCATTGGGATGTTCTTCGCGTTGGGCCATTCCAGTGTGGTGCTGCTGGCCTGCGCGGCGCTACCGGCAACGGCGATGGCGTTCGCGGGATCGCTGGAGGCCGTGGGGGCGTTCGGCGGCATCATCGGGTCTGTGGTGTCGATCCTGTTCCTCCTGGCCATGGCGGTCGCGAACGCGGTGATCCTTATGCAGGTCTGGCGGGCCTTGGCGGCGGAGCGTGCGGGGCGGCCCATGACCGGTGCCGAATTGGACCGGTTGCCGCAGGGCGGTGGGATGCTGGCTGTGCTGTTCCGTCCGCTGTTCCGCCTGGTCGGGCGGAGCTGGCACATGGCGCCGCTGGGCTTCCTGTTCGGCCTGGGGTTCGACACCGCCGCCTCTGTGGCACTGTTGGGGGTTTCCGCGGCACAGGCCGGATCCGGCCTGCCGCTCTGGTCGATCATGGTGCTGCCGGTGCTGTTCGCGGCCGGAATGGTGCTGGTGGACACGCTGGATGGGCTGCTGATGGTTCGAGCCTGCGCCTGGGCGTTTACCAACCCGGTGCGGCGGCTGCGCTACAACCTGGCGATCACCGCCGTCTCCGTGGTGGCCGCTTCCGGTGTGGCACTGGCGGGCATCGTGCAGTTGCTGAACGAACAGGCCGGGGTGCTGGCAGCCCTGCCGGCGGTGCTGGAGGACGGGCTGGAATACGCCGGCATGGCCATGGTGGTGGTGTTCGCAGCGCTTTGGCTGGGCGGGATGGCGAGCGCGCGGCTGAGGCCAGCGCGCCGGGCTTGATCGGGGTCGGCACCCGCCCACGTTCTCCCAACCAGGAACAGGAGAGATTCATGGCCGACATTCCAGCTGGGTTCGCGGACCTGATGACCAATCCGCGGGCCTTCGCGCATCTGGCCACCGTGTCGCCGAACGGGGCGCCGCAGGTGACGCCGGTGTGGTTCGATACGGAAGGCGGGACGGTGCGGGTGAACTCTGCCCGCGGGCGGGTGAAGACGCGCAACATGGTGGAGGGGGCGAAGGTGGCGCTTTCGATCCTCGATCCCGACAATGCCTATCGCTACATCCAGATCCGCGGGACCGTGACCCGGGCCACCGAGGAAGGTGGGGATGCGCACATCGATGCGCTGGCGAAGAAGTATCTCGGCAAGGACAGCTACCCGTTCCGCAAGGCGGGCGAGGTGAGGGTGATCTTCGAGATCACGCCGACGGGTGTGGACGCGATGGGCTGATACGAGAAGGGCCGGGCTCCCCAAGGAGCCCGGCCCGATGTTCGCAGCCTTAGCGGCCGATCTGCGGCATGGTGAATTCCGCGCCGGCGCGGATGCTCGCCGGCCAGCGCTGGGTGACGGCCTTGTAGCGGGTGTAGAAGCGCACGCCTTCCGGCCCGTGCATGTGGTGGTCGCCGAACATCGAGGCCTTCCAGCCGCCGAAGCTGTGGAAGGCGGCCGGCACGGGGATGGGCACGTTGATGCCGACCATGCCGATCTTGATGGCGTTGGCGAAGGCGCGGGCGGCGCCGCCATCGGCGGTGAACAGCGCGGTGCCGTTGCCGAAGCGGTGGGCGTTGATGAGCTCGACCGCGCCGCCGAGATCCTTGGTGCGGACCACGCCGAGGACGGGGCCGAAGATCTCGTCCTTGTAGATGGTCATGTCTGGCGTGACGTTGTCGAACAGCGTGCCGCCGATGAAGAAGCCCTGCTCGTAGCCCTGCAGCGACAGGCCGCGGCCGTCCACCACCAGCTTCGCGCCTTCCTTCTCGCCCTGGTCGACATAGCCGGAGACCTTGTTGCGGTGCTCCAGCGTGACGAGCGGGCCCATCTCGGCGTCCTTGTCGGTGCCAGGGCCGACCTTGAGGGCGCGCACGCGCGGGGCGAGCTTCTCGATCAGCTTGTCGCCCACGTCGCCGACGGCGACGGCGACGGAGACGGCCATGCAGCGCTCGCCGGCCGAGCCGTAGGCGGAGCCCATCAGCGCATCGACGGCCTGGTCGAGGTCGGCATCGGGCATGACGACGAGGTGGTTCTTGGCGCCGCCGAGCGCCTGGACGCGCTTACCGCTGGCGGTGCCGGTGCGATAGACGAGTTCGGCGATCGGGGTGGAGCCGACGAAGCTGATGGCGTGGATGCCTTCGTGGCCGAGGATCGATTCGACGGCGTCGCGCCCGCCCTGGACGACGGCGAAGACGCCGGGGGGCAGCCCGGCTTCGGTGAGCAGTTCGGCCATCAGCAGGGCGGCCGAGGGGTCTTTCTCCGATGGCTTGAGGATGAAGCAATTGCCGGTCGCCAGCGCCACCGGGATCATCCAGAGCGGGACCATGCACGGGAAGTTGAAGGGGGTGATGCCGGCGACCACGCCGAGCGGCTGGCGCAGCGACCAGGCGTCGATGCCGGTGGCGACGGCCTCGGTGTATTCGCCCTTCAGCAGATGCGGGATGCCGCAGGCGAACTCGACGACCTCCAGGCCGCGCTGAATCTCGCCTTCGGCATCGCTCAGCACCTTGCCGTGCTCGGCGGTGATGATGGCGGCAAGCTTCTTGGTGTTCGCTTCCAGCAATTGCTTGAAGTTGAACATCACGCGGGCGCGGCGCAGCGGGGGGGTTGCCGCCCAGGACGGCCAGGCGGCGGTGGCGGCGGCGACCGCGGCATCGACCTCGGCCGCGCCGCCCATGGCGACCTGGCCGCTGACCTCGCCGGTGGCGGGGTTGTAGACGGGAGCGGTGGCGCCGGTACCGGGGACTTTTCGCCCGCTCAGGTAGTGGCCGATCTGTTGCATGGGGCGTGTCCTCCTCGGTGGCGTCGCTTGGGTGGGCAGTTTACCCGCAGGCCCGTGGTTTGCGATATACCCGCCCCGTGAAACCCGCCATGCCCCCTGCCCTATCCAGCTCCCTCCCGCGCCTGACCCGGACGTTGTTGCCCCGGCGGCGGCTGCTGCGCGCCGGTGCGGCCGCGGGTTTGGCGCTGCCGTTCCTGGGCCGGGGGGCGCAGGCGGCGGTGACGTGGTCCTTGTTCACGCAGCAGACGAGCCCCACGAGTGCCGTGGTGCGTGGCCTGCAGCGCCTGTCGGACCAGGTTAGGGATCGGACCAGGGGCGGGCTGCTGATCAATGTGCGCACGGCGGGGTTCATGCCGATCGATGCAGGGCATGTGCTGGAAGGTGTTGCCGGCGGGCGGGTGGAACTGGGCGATGACGGGGGTTATGCCGCCACTGTGGGGGCCGGCGCGCTGATGCGGCTGCCGTTGCTGATGACCTCCGGCGAGGAGTGGGACAAGGTGGCGGCGCTGGTGCGGCCGGTGCTGGCCATGGAGCTGGAACGCCGCGGCATGGTGCTGCTGGCGCATTACCGCACGGCGCCGCAGCTGTTCTGGTCACGGCTGAAGGCCACCGGGTTTGCGGATATCTCCCGGCAGAAGATGCGGGTGCAGGCGGTGGAGCAGGCGGAGTTCGTGCGCCACTACGGCGGCCTGCATGTGTTCACCTCCACCGTGGAAGCGGGCGAGGCGCTGCAGGCGGGGAAGCTGGATGGCACCTTCGCCAGCGCGGCGTTCGTGACCCGGCATTGGCGTGCATTCCTGAAGCATGCCTATCTCGCCGGGCCCAGCTACAACGATGCGGTGATCGTGGCGAACCAGGACGCCTTGCGCCGGCTGCCGGAGGGGTTGGAGCCGGTGCTGCGGGCGGTGGCCGCCGAGGCTGCGGCGTGGATGGCCGTGGCGCAGGACCAGGAGGAAAGCCAGGCGCTGCGCCAGCTGGTCAGCGACGGGCTGAAGGCGACCCCGGTGAACCCGGCGGAAATCCAGGACGGGATCACGAAGCTGCCGTCCTATTGGGACAGCTGGGTGCGGCTGCGCGGCCCGGAGATGGAGAGCCTGCTGGTGACGGTGCGCCAGGCGCTGGACCGGTAGGCGGTAGCACTCCACTCTGCCGGGAAACGGAGGGGAGGAGATGGCCATGGACGGACGTTTTGCCGGCAGGACCGCGGTAATCACGGGCGGGGCCTCGGGGATCGGGCTGGCGATCGCGCGGCGATACCTGGCCGAGGGCGGCAGGGTGGTGGCGAACGACATCCACCCGGAGCGGGTGGCGGCGCTGGCGGCGGAACTCGGCGCCGGCGGGATCGCCATGGTGGGCGACGTGACGCGCGAGGCGGATGTGGCGGCACTGTTCGCCGCGGCGCTGGAGCGGTTCGGCGCGGTGGATGCGAGCTTTCATGTCGCCGGCGCCAACCGGCACGGGACCATCGCGCGGATGGAGGAGGCGGACTGGGACTTCACCGTGGATCTGTGCCTGAAGGGCGTGATGTTCGCGATGAAGCATGCGGCGCAGGCGATGCTGAAGCAGGGGCACGGGGCGATGGTGAACATCGCCTCCCTGAATGCCCATGTGCCGATGCATGCCGGGGCGGCCTATTCGGCGGCCAAGGCGGGGGTGGAGATGCTGACCAAGAACGGGGCGCTGGAGCTGACGCCATCCGGCATCCGGGTAAACGCGATCCTGCCCGGGCTGGTGCAGACGCCGTTGACGCGGCGGCTGTTCGACAACACCGATATCCATGCCGCGTTCATGCAGCGGATTCCGCAAGGACGTGCGGCACAGCCGGAGGAAATTGCGGCGCCGGCGCTGTTCCTGGCCAGCGAGGATGCGAGCTACGTCTCCGGTGCGTCGCTGCTGGTGGATGGGGCCTGGGCGGTGAGCGGGTATCCGGACATGCGGCCCTGGCGGAACTAGGCTGACACGGCCGCGACGATGCGCTCGCGGGTGAGGGGCATGTCCCGCACCCGCACGCCGAGCGCGTGGGCGGCGGCGTTGGCGATGGCGGCGGCGGTGGGGCCCATGGTGCATTCGCCCATGCCGAGTGACGGTTCGTCTGGCGTGTTGGCCAGCTCGATGTCGATCGGCGGGATCTCCGAGAAGCGCAGGATCGGGTAGTCGGCCCAGCTGCGCGTGGCGGTGCCGGTTTCGTCGATGCGCAGCTGTTCCTTCAGCGCCATGCTGGCGGCCTGGATGATGCCGCCTTCGAGCTGGGCGCGGACGCCGTCGGGGTTGATGGCAAGGCCCGCATCGGCGGTGCACCAGATGTGGCGCAGGCGGATTTCGGTGTCGGCCTCCACCTGGGCGACGACGCACGCATAGCCGCTGCGATTCTTGTAGCGGGCGAAGCCGAGGCCGAGACCCGTGCCACTGCCGGCGGGGCCGCGGGCGGACCAGTTGGAGATCGTGGCGGCACGCTCGATCAGGTGGCGGGCGCGGGGGTCGGAGAGCACGCGCAGCCGGTAGGCGACGGGGTCCTGGCCTGCGAGGTCGGCCAGCTCGTCGAGGAAGCATTCCAGGGCGAAGACGTTCACCACCGCGCCGAGGCCACGCAGGGCGGAGGTGCGGATGGGCGTGCCGGTGACGAGGCGGTGTTCATAGCGCCAGGCGGGAATGTCGTAGTACGGCACGATGTTGCGGGTGCCGGTACCGGGATACGGGTCCGACGATTCAGGCGGCGGCGGCAGGGGTTGGGCGTTGGGCAGGGTGCGCGAGGCGAGCAGGCGGCCTGGGGCGCGGGTGACGTGGACGCCGCTGGTGATGGTGGCGGTGAGGTCGGCGGGCATGCCATCCGCATCCAGCACGGCACGCAGCGCGGTTTGCATGGCCGTGCCGGCGGGGGCGAAGGCGAACTCGTCGGCACGGGACCACAGCACGCGGATCGGCGTGCCGGGGACGAGGGTGGCGATGATCGCTGCATCGAGGGCCGCGTCGTCTGCGCCGTTATGGCCGTAGCAGCCGGGGCCATGGGCGTGGCGGACGACGATGGTCTCGGGGTCGCGCTGCAGCGTTTGGGCGGCGTTGAGGCGGAAGGGATAGACGCCCTGGACGTGGGTCCAGATCTCCAGGAGGCCGCCGTGCTCGTGCGCCAGGGCGCAGGAGGGGCCGAGCGAAGCGTGGGAGATGTAGGGGCGGGAGTAGGTGGCTTCGTGGGTGCGGCCGGGGGGTGGGGCGGCTTCGCTGCCGCGGGTTCGGATCTCGGCTGGCTGGGTGGCGAGCCAGGCGGCTTCCGACATGGCGGAAGTGGGCGTGTCGCAATTCTCCCAGCGCGGGTGGGCGGCGTCGACGGCGGCGCGCAGGGTGGATTCGGTGGGGGCGAGGATGGCGGCGAAATCGCCGCTGCGTACGAGGCGGGCGCCGTGGCGGGCGAGAGCGGCCTCGTTGACCGCGGCCAGGGAGGCGCCGGGGCGCGGCTGGCGCAGGACGCGGGCATGGAGCATGCCGGGCAGCACCATGTCGTGCACGAAGGCGCCGCCGGTGAGCTTCGACGGGAGGTCTCGCCGAGGGGTGCTGGTGCCGACCAGGCGGTGCCGGGCGCGCGGCTTCGGGGCGGCGGTGCCGGTGGCGTCGCGGGCGAGGCTGACGCGGGGGGCGAGCGACCAGTAGTCGTGGCCGGTGGGGGTGCCGGCGCGGAGGATGGCGCCATCCTCCACCTCCAGATCCTCGGCAGCGGCGTTGAGCAGGCGCGCGGCCTCGGCGAGGAACAGGGCGCGGGTTTCGGCGCAGACCAGGCGCAGCGAGGCGCCGCCGACCTCGATGGAGAGGGAGCTGGAGGTGGAGCCTTCGTCCGGGGCCAGCTGGGTGTCGCCGGCGCGCCAGGCGAGGCGGTCGAGGGAGATGTCCAACTCCTCGGCGGCGATCTGGGCCAGGGCGGTGGAGATGCCCTGGCCGATTTCCACCTTGCCGACGGAGACATGGACGCGGCCTTCAGCGAAGCGGAGCCAGCGGTCGAGGCGCGGGTTGTCGGCGAGGCTTTTGGGGAGGTCGGTCATCGCGCCATCTCCCGTGCAGCGCGCTCGACGGCGCGCAGGATGCGGGGGTGGGCGCCGCAGCGGCAGAGCTGGGGGTCGAGCGCGGTGGCGATCTCGGCGCGGGTGGGGGTCGGGTTGCGGGCCAGCAGGGCAGTGGCGGCGACGGCCATGCCGGAGAGGCAGTAGCCGCACTGGCCGGCCTGTTCGGCGATGAGGGCGGCGATGATTGGGTGGTCCTGCAGGCCCTCGATGGTGGTGACCGCGCGGCCCTGGAGCGTGCCGATCTCGCGGCCGCAGGACTGGGCGGGGATGCCGTCGATCAGCACCAGGCAGGCGCCGCATTGTTCCTCGCCGCAGCCGAAGCGGCTGCCGGTGAGGGCGAATTCGTGGCGCAGCACCTCCAGCAGCGGGGTGGAGGCGGGCGCGGCGCTTTCGCGCATGGTTCCGTTCACGGTGAGAGTGGTCATTGGCCTGGGACGTCCATCTTTTCCGGGCAGCCTAGCGCGCCGGGGCCCCTGCTTGAAAGCGGCGGGCCGGAGTGTTGGTATGCCTGCCGCTGCCGCCGAGGACACCGCGCATGCGCGAGACCACGCCCGTTCATCCGATGCGCGGCCCCAACCGCTTCAAGCTGGGCGTGTTCAGCGCCAATGCGGATGGCGGGCTGACGCTGACGCGGGTGGCCGAGCGCTGGCAGGCGGGCTGGGCGGACGTGGTGGCGGTGGCGCAGATGGCGGATCGCGCGGGGTTCGAGTTCTTCCTGCCGATCGCGCGCTGGAAGGGCTTCGGCGGCGAGATGAACAGCCGGGAATGGAGCTACGAGACCTTCACCTTCGCGGCGGCCTTGTCGGGGCTGACGGAGCGGATCGCACTGTTCAGCACGGTGCACGTGCCGATGGTGCACCCGGTGTTCGCGGCCAAGGCGATGGCGACGATCGACCAGGCGAGCGGCGGGCGGGCGGGGCTGAACATCGTCTGCGGATGGAATCCCGAGGAGTTCGAGCTGTTCGGCTTGGACATGATCGAGGATCGCTACGCGCAGGGGCTGGAGTGGTTCGAGATCATGGAGCGCATCCATGCCGGCGCGGGGCCGTTCGACTTCGAGGGCCGGTTCTATCGGTTGAAGAACGTCTCGGGTCGGCCCGCGCCGGCGCAGCGTCCGCGGCCGGTGACGTTGAATGCGGCGTTCTCGCCGCCGGGGCGGGCGTTCGCGGCGCAGGCGGCGGACTTTCTGTTCACCACCTTCACCGATATCGACAAGGGGCGGGGGCAGATCGACGACATGACGGCGAGGGCCGAGGCGGCCGGGCGGGAGGTTGGGGTGTATACGACCTGCCACGTGGTATGCCGGCCGAGTGCCGATGAGGCGGAGGCCTATTATGAGCACTATGCCGTGGCGATGGAGGATACGGCGAGTGTGGACAGGTACATGAAGGCGAAGCAGACCTTCTCCGGCTCGCATGACGCGGAGGCCTATCGGCTGCACCGCAAGCGCTTTGCGGGCGGGGCCGGCACCTATCCGCTGGTGGGCACGCCGGAGCATATCGCATCCGAGATGGTGCGCATGGCACAGGCGGGTTTTGCCGGCACGACGGTGAGCTTCGTGAACTTCAAGGACGAGCAGCCCCCTTTCATCGAGACGGTGTTGCCGCTGCTGCGCGATGCCGGACTGCGCCACTAGGAGATCACGATGTTACCCGCCGCCGGCCAGATGACCATCTGCTTCGCCCATGTCGCCTACCAGATGCAGGCGCGCTTCGCGCTGCGGCAGGCGGGGATCAACAGCATCGAGGTGCGCGACAAGGCGGGGCTGGAGGCGGGGATCGGGCAGGCCGACGTGCTGGTGGTCTCTGGCCTGTGGCGCAACGAGCTGGTGGGGATGGCGCCGCGGCTGAAATTCATCCAGTCGATCGGGGCGGGGACCGACCAGTTCGATCGCGAGGTGCTGCGCGGGCGCGACATCCGGCTGGCGAGCGCGGCGGGGGTGAATGCGCGGGCGGTAAGCGAGCATGCGATGTCGCTGATCCTGGCGCTGGCGCGGCGGCTGCCGGAGGCGCGGGACAACCAGGGGAAGAAATTCTGGCGCGGCATGATCGGTGACCTGGGCCAGCGCGAGGACGAGTTGCAGGGCAAGACGCTGGTGATCGTGGGTCTGGGCAAGATCGGCGGGCGGCTGGCGCAGATCGCCAAGGCGTTTGACATGCGGGTGATCGGCGTTCGGCGCGACCCGGCCGGGGGGAAGGGGGCGGCGGACGAGGTGCATGCCCTGGCGGCCCTGCCGGGCCTGTTGCCGGCCGCGGATTTCGTGGCGCTGACCTGCCCGCTGACGCCGGAGACGACCAATCTGATCGATGCGGCGGCGCTGGCGGCGATGCGGCCTTCCGCCTACCTGGTCAACTGCGCGCGCGGGCGCGTGGTGGATGAGCCGGCGCTGGTGGCGGCGTTGCGCGCCGGCACGATCGCCGGTGCCGGCATCGATGTGACCTGGGAGGAGCCGCTGCCGGCCGAGAGCCCGCTGTGGGATGCGCCGAATGCCTTCATCACGCCGCATACTGCCGGCGAGACGCGGCGCTACGAGGACAACGTGCTCGACATCCTGATGGAGAACCTGGCGCGGCAATGGCGCGGCGACGCGGCGCTGCTGAACCAGGTCGTGTAGCCCGACGTCCCCATGCAGGATCAGGACGCGCCGACGGCGGCATCGACCTATGCCATGGACGAGATCGCGCTGCGGGCGGCGGAGGCCCGCAGGCGATCCGCCTGGTTCAGCGCCCAGGGCAACCGCACGGCGGCGCGGCCGGTGTGGGACTACAACCATGTGATTGCCTATGGCCAATCCCTGTCCAGCGGCTGGGAGGGGTGGCCGGCCTTGTCGGTGGCGCAGCGGCACGACAGCCTGATGGTCGGCAGTTCGGTGCATGGCACCAATGAGAGCGGACCGCGCTTCGATGTGGCCGGGACGTCGGCATTCCAGCCGCTGGTGGCGACGGTGATGGCCAACGGGCCCAAGGGCGAGGTGCTGGCGCCCGAGGCGGTTGCGGCACTGCCGGTTGGCAACGTGGCCCTGGGCGAGACGGTGCTGGAGGGCGCGCTGGATTTCTGGCGCGGGCGGCAGCTGGCACGGCCGGAGGGGGCGTATCCGGGCCGGTTCGTCGCGACCTCCACCGGCGTGGGTGGCCGGACGATCGAGCAGCTTTCCTTCGGCCAGGGGCCGTTCGAGCGGCCACGCCAGGCCGCGCAGGTGGCGAAGCGGCTGGCGGAGGAGGCGGGCGGGAACTACGGGATCGCGGCGCTGCTGTGGCTGCAGGGGGAGAGCAACTCCGTTGGCAGCGGTACCCAGGACCGGCGTGGCTATTTCGACCTGACGCAGGCGCTGCAGGCCGATTTCAACCGCGAGATCGCGCAGGGCGTGGCCGGGCAGGAGGCGATGCCGGCGGTGTTCACGCACCAGGTCGGCGGGATCTATGTGCGCGATGCCACGAACATGTCGATCCCGATGGCGCAGCTGGATTGCGCCTACGCGCTGCCCGACTGGTTCATGGTCGGCCCGGCCTATCCCGTGACGGAGAAGGCTGGCCATCTCGATCCGAATGGCTACCGCTGGCTGGGGCAGCAGTTCGGCAAGGTGATGCACCGCGTGCTCGACCTGGGCGAGGGCTGGAAGCCAGTGCACCCGATGCGCGCGACGCTGCGCGGGGCGCAGGTGCTGGTGGATTTCCATGTGCCGCACCCGCCGCTGGTGTTCTCGCCCTGCTACGTGCGGACCAAGGCGACCAGCTTCGCCGATGGCGGCTTCCGCGTGACCGATGAGGCGGGCGAGGTGGGCGTGCTGGCCGCCGCGGTGGTGGACGAAGTGAGCGTGCTGCTGGTGCTTGAGCGGGCGCCCGGGGCCGATGCGGTGCTGTGGTATGCGGACCAGACGAAGCATGGCGGATTTGGCAACCTGCGCGACAGCGACCCGACGCAGGCGACCCGGGACTATGAGTTTCATGAGCGCTCCGGCCAGTATCCTGGCGCAAACCTGCCGGAGTTGATCGGGAAGCCGTATCCGCTGTGGAACTGGTGCATTGCGTTCCGGACGGCGCTGGAGCCTGATCCGGTGCCGCTGGTGGCCCGTCCGGCGCCCGCGCCGCCAGCCGACCAGCCGGTTGCGGACGATGCCGTCGCGCAGCCGGACGGGGTACCGACGACGAATGTGGCATCGCCGGCCAACGCACCCGAGGCCGAGCAGCCCGTCGCCGCCGAGGAACCGGCTGCCGTGGCGCCGTTGCCTCGGGTCGAGGTGCCATTGAGGGAGACCGAGGTCGAAGGCGCGGCGGAGACGCCGGCATGGCAGGTGCTGCGAGGGGCAGCCGTGCCACCGGCCTCGCCACCCGCCGTGCCGCCGGCGCCACCCGCCCGAGGCTTCCTCGCCTGGCTACGGCGTTTGTTTGGCGGGGGCTGATGCGCGCCGGTGGCGCGCAGGTGTGTGTCGCGGATGGTGCTGGCTGGAGGAATTGGGTGGCTTCGGTCAGCGCCGGAGCGGGGCTGTGTCTGCGTCGGCACGCTGGCGCACCAGGGGCGGGCCTTCCGGCTTGGCGGCAAGGAGCATCATGGTAGCGGAGCCCAGCCAGCGGATCTCGAAGCTCAGGCGAACCGGCAGCATCGGCGAGTCTGGCGTGAGGCGCGCCAGCCAGGCGGTGCCCTTTTGCGGCCGGGCGGCTGCTTCGCGGTCGGAATCGAGCAGGAAGCCGGCCAGCAGCCGGCCTTCGAACTCGCAGCGCAGCACCGGGCCGGCATAGGCCGGGGTGGCGCCTGGTGGGAGGGTCTCCCAGCCGCCGGTGCGCGAGGTGACCTCGGACAGGCGGCGGCCGTCGAAGGTGCGCGTTCCGCCATTGCAGGCCGAGGTGAGGGTGGCCTGGCGGGCCAGGAGGGCGGCGGCGCTGATGCTGTCGATCGTCTCGCGCTGGAGTGCCGGGGGCACGGGTTCGCGCTCGGCGACGTTCGGTGGTTCCAAGCGGAGGACATCCGGCTGGGACGTGACGTAGTCCATCAAGGTTTGCCGGGGGGTGCCGCGCCAGGAGCCGGACACGGCGTAGCGCTGCGGGGCCACGGTGTTGCCGGACCACATGCCCTGGGCGAGGGTTCGGGTTTCGCCGCGGATCAGCAGGCCGTAGGTGCCCGCCGTGCGCGTGGCGATATCGATGCGGTAGCCGCGGCTGGACATCTCCACATCGGCTTCCGTCATCATCACCGTCAGGCCCGCGACCGTGGTGGCGTAGGACAGCGTGGTGAAGCTGCGGCCGGGTTCGGCGGCTACGGGGAGGACCACGCAGAGGACGCCCAGGAGCGCACTGGCCAGGATGCGGGTTTTCATGACCGGGATGTAGGGCCGGATGCGATTGGCGACAACCGGTGGGTTGACTTGCCGCCGGAACCCCCCTATTTCGCCCCTCCCGGGCCGGGCGCGTAGCTCAGCGGGAGAGCATTCGCTTCACACGCGAAGGGTCACAGGTTCAATCCCTGTCGCGCCCACCACTTTCCGGCCCGCTTCACTTTTCCTCGGTTTGGTCGACGTGCGGTGCCTGCTCAGCGGGGCCGGGGCACGAATTCCAGCTCCAGTCGGTTGGTGCCGGCCTGGGTGCGGGCGTAGCGTGCCGCATCGGTGTTGCCGCGGATCAGGTGCAGACCGAAGCCGCCATCATGCGTGCCGGCGATGGCGCCGGCGATCGGGCGCCGGGTTGCCTGCAGCGGGTCGAAGGCAGGTCCATTGTCCTCCATGGCAACCAGCGCGCGCCCATCGGCGCAGCTGGCATCGAGGGCCGCATGGGTGGCGCCCATCGGCTCTGCGTGGCGGATGACGTTCATCATCGCCTCCTCCACCACCAGTTCCACGCGGAAGCAGACTTCGGGCGGGCAGCCGCCGGCGGCGAGGAAAGCGCCCAGACGGCGCTGGGCGGCGGACAGGGCGGGCAGGTCGAGTGCGAGCGCCAGGTGCAGGGCGCCCGCGGCAGGACCCATCAGCCGGCGACCAGGGCCAGTGCCGCCTCGGCATCGGGCGCATGGGGGATGAGATCGAGCAGGGCCATGGTCTCGAACACCTCCAGGACCTGGGGCTGTACCCCTGTCATGGCCATGCGTGCGCCGCGCCGTGCGGTGAGGCGGGCGATGGAGATCAGCATCCGGATGCCGAGCGAGCCCATGAAGGGCACCTGGGACAGGTCGATCACGACATGCCCTTCCTTTGCCCGCACCTCGGCGCTGAGCGCGGCCTCGATCAGGTCGACCCCCGCGGCATCGGCGCGCCCGACCAGGACGACACGGCAGGTTCCGGGGGTTGGCGCCTGGAGATCGTATTTCATCGGCCGTCCTTTCGGGGAGCCCGGGCTAGCCGAGCTGCAGGGTGATCGCAGAGAAGTCGTCGTCCAGCGGGCGCTGTCCGGAGAGGGCGCGGACACGCTGGTAGAGGCGGTCGGGGCCCTGGGTCCAGTCGCCGGGGCCGCAGAGGGCGGCGGTGACCTGTGGCATGCCCCAGGGCTCGCGCACGTCTTCGGCCAGTTCCACGGCGCCGTCGCTGAACAGGTGCAGCCGGGCCTCGGCTGGCAGTTCCACCGTGGCGGTACGGTAGGGGAAGCCCGGCATGGTGCCGATCCCTGCGCCGCGCCCCGGCAGGGCCCGGGGCTCGCCGCTGGCGTGGAGCAGGGCGGGATGGTGCCCGCCGGCCGCGTAGCTCAGCCGTCGCGTGGGGATGTGCAGCACGCCGTACCACATCGTGAAATACATGCCGTGGTGCTTGTCCATGTCGAACATGTCGTTCAGTGCGGCCAGGACGGAGGCGGGTTCGCGCGGGTCCGTGCCCGGCAGGGCGCGCTGGCGCATGACGTTCATGACGCTGACGGAATGCATCGCCGAGCCGACCCCGTGGCCGGAGACGTCGAGGATGTAGGCAGAGAACCAGTCTCCCTCCCGCTGGTAGCCGAACGCGTCGCCGCCCAGTGAGGCGCAGGGCTGGAAGGTCCAGGCGGCGCGCACCGGCCCGTCGGTGATCGGCGGCGGCAGCAGCGCGTTGACGTAGGCGCGGGCCTTGGCGATGTCGCTGGCCAACGAGGCGGCGGCATGCGCCTCCTCCCGCCGGCGGCGCTCATAGCGCAGGGTGTGCGGGCCGACCTGGATGCGGGCGCCATCGGCCAGAACGACCGGTTGCTGGATGCGCAGACCGTCGACGAAGGTGCCGTTGGTGGAGCCGAGGTCCATGATCGTTACCTCGTCGCCGGCACGGTCGAGCATGCAGTGGCGGCGGGAGACCGCGCTGCCGTCCAGGACGATGGCCGCGGGCGCGACGCGGCCCACCACCAGCGTGGGTCCTTCAAGTGGGTGACGCTGGATCGGGGTGCCGTCGGCCTCCTGCACCAGGGCGTGGACGAGGGTGCCGTCCACCGGCCCGGTGGGCACGGCGGCGCGGCTGATCATCGTCCGCTCGGTTTCAGTGCCGTCGTCGCGTTCGTTCATCATGGCTCCCGGCTCCGGCCGCCGCTTGGCCGTGGCGCGGGAACGCTAGCGAGGGCATCACGCGCCTGTCATTACCCTATGGGCTCTATACCGCGGGCGCACAGGGTCAAGTTACGGTTTTGCGGCGGGCGATCAGAAATGGATCGCGGTGGGTGCCAGCCAGCCGAACAGGCCGAGGATGGTGCCCAGGGCGCCCAGCGCCATGCCGCCCAGGGCAAGCATCGGCACGCCGGTGACGATGCTGGCGGAGGCGACCACGATGGCCACCTGGAAGGCGGCGGCGCCGTACTCGAACAGGTGGTAGGCGGCCATGGAACGGTCCCGCACTGCTTCGGCCTTGCGGGCGCGCTCCATCAGTTCCTTACGGCCCTCACCGGTTTCGGGCTCGCTTTCCCAGCGGGCGGCGGTGTCGCGCCAGCGCTTCTGCTGGACTTCGATGGCTGTCTTCAGCTCAGCGACCGCGGCGGCCTTGGCCAGCTCGGCCTCCTCGGCGGCGGTGCGTACCGTGGTTTGGCGGATGGTGCGGGCCTGGAAGAACGACCAGAGGTTGGCGGCCTCGATGTTGCGGGCGAGGGCCTCGGTCTGCGCGCTTTTGGCACCAGTCTCCACAATGGCCAGGAAAAGGGCGAGGATGGCGATCAGCAGGGCGATGCGCTTGTCGCCGCCGTGATCGACATGGGCGTGTCCGGCCATGGTCGAGTCTCTCCGCGTGCCTAGGGGAGCGCCGCGCTACCATCGCGGGCTTCCCGAAGGCAAGCGGAGGGCTTTCGATCAGGGCACGCCGGGCTCGCCGAGGTCCCACCAGAGGCCGGCATAGGCGGCCAGGCCCTCGCGGGCCGGGGCGATCAGGAAATGCTCGTTCGGGCCATGCTGCTTGCAGCCGTTGTAGCTGAGCGGAATCCAGACCAGCGGCACGCCGAGATGATCGACGAAGACGTCCCCGGGCAGGCCGCCGCCGCCGTTCGGGATCACCTGCACGCGCTTGCCAAGCGACTTCTCCATGCTGGTGACCGTCCAGCCCACCCAGGGGTTGGACAGGTCGGTGCGGCTGGCGGGCATGCCGATCTTGGGGTTCTCGATCTGCACTTCGGGGAAGCCGGCGGCATCGAGGTGGCGGCGCAGCGCGGCTTCGAAGCCGGCCACGTCGCTGTCCACGGTGTAGCGCAACTGGATGTTGGCGCTGGCCCAGGGGGCGACGGCGTTCACGGGGGCTTCTGGCCGGCCGGCGATCATGGCCAGCACGATGAAGCTGGTCCAACCGAACACCTTCTCGGCGCTGGTGAAGCCGGGCTCGCCCCAGTTGGGGTCGATGGTGGCGGATTCCTCGCTGGGGAGTTCGAGGCCGGCGAGCGCACCGCGCACCTGGGCGGGCAGGCCGTTCTGCGGCAGCCAGTCGCGCACCTGGATCTTGCCGTGGCGGTCGCAGATGGACGCGAGCGCATGGGACAGCACCACGACGGGATCGACGATCATGCCGCCCCAGTTGCCGGAGTGCACGCCGCCCGGGCGCAGGCGCACGCTGAGGTCGCAGCCCCAGGAGCCGCGGGTGCCGGTGGTGACGGTGGGGATGGGGGCGGCGACGCGGGGGCCGTCGGAGGCGATCAGCACGTCGGCGGCGAGTTCCTTGGTGTGGCTGGCGACGAATTCCTTGAGGCCGGTGGAGCCGCGCTCCTCGCTCATTTCCAGCACGAGCTTGAGGTTGAAGCCGAGCTTGCCGCCGCGGGCCGCCAGCACGTGTTCCAGCGCGGTGAGGTGGGTGGCGTGCTGGCCCTTGTTGTCCGCCGTGCCGCGGCCGTACCAGCGGTCGCCGACCTCCTTCATCTCCCAGGGCTTCAGGCCTTCATCCCACTGGTCGTCCAGGCCGCGGACGGTATCGCCGTGGCCGTAGGTGAGGACGGTGCGGTAGCTGGGATCCTCGATGCGCTCGGCGACCATGATCGGGCCGAAGCCCTCGCGCGGGTTGGGGTGGATGGTGGCCTTGAAGCCCATGCGGGTGACCCAGGGCTCGATCGCTTCCTTCAGGTAGCGCCAGACATCCTTTTCGTAGGCCGGGTCCTGCATGGTGCTGGGGATCGCCACCAGGGCGGCCAGGCGGTCGCGGAAGCCGCCGGCGTCGAAGAAGGCGAGGGCGGACGAGATGGCATGGTCGCGGCTGGACATGGACGACTCCGAAGGAACGTCGCGCCAGTATGCGGCGCCGGGCGCCGGGCCGCTACCGTAGGGCGTCGCCAAATGCGGCGCGCAGAACGCGCGTGACGATCAGCATCCGTGCGATGGCGTCGCCAGTGAACTGCGCCAGCGCGGCATCGACCTGCGGCACCAGCGCGGGATCCAGCGGCGGCACCTGGGCGACGCACGGCAGGGCAGCGGCGCGGCTGCGCGCTTGGGCGAGGCCGCCGGCGACGGCGCGGACCAGGCGGCCATCGGCGTGGAGCGGCGCCAGAACCGGCCAGGCCAGCGCGAGAAATTGTGGCCAGTGCGCCAGGTTGCGCCACATGCTGGCCAGCACGGGCTCGTCCTGGTCGGACCCCATGCGGTTCAGAGCCGTCACCAGGGCGGCGGTACCTGGCGCCATGGCGGCGAGGTCGAGCAGTGGCGGCAGCACCAGCGATGCTCCGGGCGGCGGCCCCTCCGCCCCGGGCTGCCAGGGCGACCCGCCCTGCCCCGCCAGCCGCGCGCGGGCGGCGGAGAGGGCCAGCAACGCCATGGTGTTGGTGCGATCATAGGCGGCCATCACGCGCCCAATCCCGAGGCGATCCTCGGCGGCAAGCCCGGCGGACTCCAGCACGCAGCGCGGCATCTCCGGCGCGGCCGGCACGGCGAGATCGGCGCGCAGGGATTCCGCCTCACGCGCAATCGTGCCGTCGGCATAGAGCGGGCGCACCGCGCCCCACACATGGGCCAGCGCTCCATCGATGGTGGCAAGATGGCGCCAGATCAGGTTCACCACGTTGACGCCGTACACCTTGCGGATATCGGCGAACAGCGCCGCCGTCTCCCCTGTGGCCGCGGCCTCGGCAATGGCCGGCACCGGATCGCTCATCCGTGTTCCCCCGCAACTCAGACGAGGTTGCCCGATCGGCCCGGTTGCGCCAAGAACGTGGATCACACACAGGGAGCCCGGCCATGACCGCCGCACCGCTTGCAGGAACCGTCAGCCTCGTGATGGGCGCCAGCGTTGGGCTCGGAGCCGCGGTGGCCGAGATCCTCGTCGCGCAGGGTGCCTCGATCGGCATCGCCGCACGCCGCAGCGATGACCTGAACGCGCTGGCCGCGCGGCTGGGGCCGAAGGTGCTGCCGATTGCCTGCGACGTGGCGGATCATGGCCAGGTGAAGGCGGCAGTGGAGGCCACCGTGACGCGGTTCGGGCGGCTGGACCACCTGGTGAACAACGCCGCGGTGATCGACCCGATCGGGCGGGTGGCGGACACGGATCCGGCGGCCTGGGCGAAGGCGATCGAGATCAACCTGACCGGCAACTACTACGCCATCCATGCCTGCCTGCCGCATCTGCTGGCGAGCAAGGGGGTGATCGTGAACGTCAGTTCCGGCGCGGCGCATCGGCCGCTGGAGGGCTGGGGCAGCTACTGCGCCTCCAAGGCCGGATTGGCGATGCTGGGCCGCTCGTTGATGCTGGAATATGGCGAGCAGGGGCTGCGGGTGTACGGCTTCGCGCCGGGGACGGTGCGCACGGCGATGCAGGAGAAGATCCGGGCCTCCGGCCTGAACCCGGTGAGCCAGTTGCTGCCGGAGCAGCATTTGCCGCCGGAGATTCCGGCGCAAGTGATCGCCTGGCTGTGCCGCCCCGAGGCGGCGGATTATCCGCAGGGCGAATGTGCCATCCGCGACGAGGCGCTGCAGCTGCGGGCAGGGATCACCCTGCCCGCTTAAGGCGCTTCAGAGCCGAGGCGTTTCCACCCCGGCGTTGCGGGAAGCGGCGACGAGGACGGCGGTGATGTCCTCCTTGCCTAGCCCGTGCACCGAGCGCGCAATGCCCATGGCTTCGCGCGCCGCGGAGCCGGTGATGACCGGCACGCCGGCAGCGGCAGCGGTGGCCACCGCGATCGAGAGGTCCTTGAAGGCGAGATCGATGGCGAAGCCGGGCGTGGTGTCCCCGGCCAGCACCTTGGTGGGCCAGTACTGGCGGAAGTGCTCGTTGCAGGCGAGGCCGCTGGTGATGATGGTGTGCATGTCCGCCATCTTCAGGCCCAGCTTGGTCCCCAGCGCCAGGGTTTCGGCAGTGAGCTGGCAGGTGGCCATCGAGAGGAAGTTCAGCGTGATCTTCATCGAGATGCCGGCGCCGGGGCCGCCGCATTGCACGATGGTGGTGCCCATCGCTTCCAGGATCGGCTTGGCGCGGGCGAAATCGGCATCGGTGGCGCCGACCATGAAGCTGACCTCGCCGCGTTCGGCATGGGCGGGCGAGCGGCCGACGCCGGCATCGACCCAGCCGATGCCCTTTTCGGCCAGCGCCGCTGCCATGGCCTTGCTGGCGAGCGGGTCGATCGTGCTCATGTCGATATGCATCATGCCGGGGCGGCCGGCGGCCAGAAGTCCGCCATCGCCGAGCACTACGCCCTGAACATCGGGGGTATTCGGCAGCATGGTCAGCACAATGTCGCAGTCGGCGACCAGGGCCGGAATGCTTGCGGCACGCTTGGCGCCCTTCTGGCGCAGGATCTCCATGGGAGCCTCCGCGAGGTCGAAGACGGTGGTGTCGAAGCCCTTGGCGACGAGCTGGCCCGCCATGCCCCGCCCCATGTTGCCCAGGCCGATGAAGCCGATGCGTTCGCTCATGCTGTCCTCATTTCACGGGCCGCCAGCGTGGCGGGCCCTTTCGCAATCGCCGCCGGCGCGGCACGGTGGGAGTTGAACCGCGCCTGGAGGAAATCGCAATGGCCGACAACGTTCTTCTGATGTCCCTGGATGAGCTGTCTGGCCACTACCAGATGGGCACGCTTTCGCCGGTGGAGGTGGCCCGGGCGCATCTGGCGAACCTGGCGCGGTGGGAGCCGACGCTGAACGCCTTCCAGATCGTGGACGAGGCGGGTGCGCTGGCTGCGGCGCGGGCCAGCGAGGCGCGCTGGCGCAGCGGGGCGGCGCTGGGCAAGCTGGATGGCGCGCCCGCCACGATCAAGGACAATGTGGACATGGCGGGCTTTCCCACCCGCAACGGCTCCACCACCACGCCGGAGACCCCGGCGGCGGCCGATGCGCCGGTGGTGGCGCGGTTGCGCGAGGCAGGCGCGGTGTTCCTGGGCAAGACCACGTCGCCGGAGTTCGGCTGGAAAGGGATTACCGATTCCACGCTGCGTGGTGCGGCGACCCATACGCCGTGGAAGATCGGCCATTCCTCCGGCGGGTCTTCCGGCGGGGCGGCGGCTTCGGTGGTGGCGGGGATCGGCACCGTTGCGTTCGGCAACGATGGCGGGGGGTCCATCCGCATTCCGGCGGCGTTGTCCGGTGCGTTTGGCATCAAGCCCACCTTTGGCCGGGTGCCGCATCATCCGCTGGAAAGCCCGTTCGCCACCGTGGTCGCCGGTGGCCCGATCACCCGCACGGTGCAGGATGCGGCCACCACGCTGGAGGTGATGGCGCGGCCGGATGAGCGGGACTGGTATTCCATCCCCCCTGCCCCGGCTGGCTGGCTGGCCAACCTTGCCCCGATGGTGAAGGGGGTGCGCTTTGCCTGGTCACCCGATTTCGGCGGCGCGAAGGCGGATGACGAGGTGATGTCCGTGCTCGCCCCGGCGCTGGCCGCGCTGCGCCGGGCCGGTGCGGCGGTGGAGAGCGTGGGGCCGGTGATCGACCCGCTGAAGCCGGTGTTCGAGGATTTCTGGCTGGCGGGCTTCGCCAACCGGCTGCGGCAGATCCCGGAGAGCCGATGGGATGAGACGGATCCCGGCTGGCTGGCGTTGGCCAAGGCCGGGCTGCCGATCCCGGTGGATCGCGTGCTGGCGGGCATGGTGGCGCGGCCACGGCTGCACAACCGGGTGGCGGCGCTGTTTACCACCCACCACCTGCTGCTGACGCCGACCACGCCGCACGTGGCGCCGAAATCCGACATCGCCTACCACAGCCAGGGCTATGACCGCTGGGATGACGGGGTGCCCTACACCCTGCCCTTCAACCTCACCGGCCATCCGGCGGCCTCGATCCCCGTGGGACTGTCGGCCAACGGCCTGCCGGTGGGGCTGCAGGTGGTGGGGCCGCGCTTCGCGGAGCGGGCGATCCTGGAGGCGTGCCTGGGGATCGAGGCGCTGCTTGGCTTCCCGGCGAAATACGCGACCCTGGCGCCCTAATCCCGGACGGCCGCCACGAACTCCACCTCCACCGGCGTGTTCCGCGGCAGCACCGCCATGCCGATGGCGGAGCGGGCGTGGCGGCCGGCCTCGCCGAAGATCTCGCCCAGCAGCTTGCTGGCGCCGTCGACCACCTGGGCCTGATCGGTGAAGTCCGGGTGGGAGGCGACGAAGCCGACCACCTTGACCATGCGCTTCACCCGGTCGAGCGAGCCGAGCGCCGCGCGCAGAGAGGCGAGACCATGCAGCACGCACATGCGGGCGCAGGCCTGGCCGGTGGGGATGTCCACCCCGGCGCCGAGCTTGCCGGTGGCGACCAGCGTGGTGTCGCCGGTCCAGGGCAACTGGCCGGAGACCCAGGCCAAGCCGCCTTCGACCACCACCGGCACGTAGGCATAGAGCGGCGGCTTGGCCGGCGGCAATTCGATGCCCAGTTCCTTCAGACGTGCCTCGATGCTCATGTGCCTGCCCTTTCCGTTGAGGGGTAGGGTATGGAACACCCCGCGGTGCGGCAACCGCCTGCGGGGCACTGGCGCCCCTCGACTTTGGCGTTGGCCGGGATAGGGTAGCGCCGCAAACGTGGCTGCGACGGAACAGCCCGGCACATGATGAAGATAAGGAAGCGCTCATGTCTGTCGTGACGACCGAACAGATCGGCAAGGTCTCGGTGATCCGGATCAATCGGCCGGACAAGATGAATGCCATCAGCAAGGGCGTGGCCGAGGGCATCCAGCAGGCTTTCCAGGAGTTCGACGCTTCCGACCAGCGGGTGGCCGTGCTGTCGGCCGTCGGCACCAAGAGCTTCTCCTCCGGCGCGGACGTGACGGACCTGCCGGAGCTGTGGCGCTGCATCCCCACGGTTGGCTTCAAGACCAACAAGCCGATCATCGCCGCGACCTCTGGCTGGTGCGTGGGCGGGGCGATCGTGATGGCGATGATGTGCGACATGATCGTGAGCACGCAGGACACGATTTTCTACTACCCGGAGGCCAAGCTGGGCCTGACCGGCGGCATGATCTCCTCGCTGGTGACGCGCATGCCGCACAAGCTGGCGATGGAAGTGATGCTGCTGGGCACCAAGGTGGGTGCCCAGCGCGCCTATGACGTGGGGTTCATCAACCGCGTCACCGAGAATGGCGGGCACGAAAAGGAGGCGATTGCCATGGCGGAGGAGCTGGTGGGCTCCGCGCCGCTGGTGATCTCCACGCTGAAGCATTTCGTCAATGACATCATCATGCCGGCCGGGCCGGTGGAACGGATGGTGGCGGTGAGCCAGCAGCTCGCGGCGGTGCGCAGCAGCAACGACCTGAAGGAGGGCGTGGCCGCCTACAAGGAAAAGCGCAAGCCAAACTTCACCGGCACCTAAGGCGAAGGAAACCGAGGCATGACGCACTATACGCAGGCCCATTGGGGCACCTACCGGGTGGAACAGGGCAGCGACGGCACGCCGGTGCTGCGCCACTGGGAGAAGGACCCCGATCCCTGCGATATCGGCCTGCACATGCTGGCACCCGAGCTCGATCGGGTGCGGGTGCGCCGGCCCTCCGTGCGTCGTTCCTGGCTGGAGCGCGGGCCCGGCAGCGCGCCGGAGTTGCGCGGGCGCGAGCCTTTCGTGGAGGTGGATTGGAACACGGCGCTGGATCTGGTTGCCGGCGAGTTGAAGCGGGTGAAGGCGGCGCATGGCAACGAGGCGATCTTCGGCGGTTCCTACGGCTGGGCCAGCGCCGGGCGCTTTCACCATGCCAACAGCCAGGTGCATAGGTTCCTGAACACGATCGGCGGCTATGTGCGGCACAACGACAGCTATTCGCTGGGCGCCGGGCGCGTGCTGCTGCCGCATGTGCTGATGCCGATCGATGAAAGCTGGAACCAGCTGACCAGCTGGGACGTGATGGCGGCACATACCAAGCTGTTCGTGGCCTTCGGCGGCGTGCCGTTGAAGAACGCGCAGATCAGCCAGGGCGGCGTGGGGTTTCATCAGCACCGGCCCGGCCTGGCGGCGATGGCGAAGGCCGGCGTGCGCTTCGTCAACATCTCCCCGGTGAACGACAACCTGGAGACCGGGGGTGAGGTGGAGTGGATTCCGATCCGCCCCAACACCGATACCGCGCTGATGCTGGCGCTGGCCCATCAATGGGTGATCGACGGCACGGTGGACCGGGATTTCCTGGCCCGCTGCTGCTCCGGGTATGAAAGCTTCGAGCCCTACCTGATGGGTGCTGCGGACGGGCAGCCCAAGACGGCGGAATGGGCCAGCGCGATCACCGGCGTGCCCGCCGCGCGCATCGTTTCACTGGCGCGCGAGATGCATGGCACGCGCACCATGATCAACACCGCCTGGTCGCTCCAGCGCGCCTCCCATGGCGAGCAGCCGTTCTGGATGACGATCGTGCTGGGCTGCATGCTGGGTCAGGTGGGACTGCCGGGCGGTGGCTTTGCCCTGGGCTACGGGCCGACCAACCGGATGGGCTCGCCGCAGACCCGGCTCCCCGGCCCTTCGCTGCCGCAGGGCACCAACAAGGTGCGGGCCTTCATTCCGGTGGCGCGCATTGCCGACATGCTGCTGAACCCGGGGACTGAGTTCCGCTACAATGGCGGCGTTCATGCCTACCCGGACATCAAGCTGGTCTACTGGGCCGGCGGCAACCCGTTCCACCATCACCAGGACCTGCAGCGCCTGGCGAAGGCGTGGCAGAAGCCCGAGACGATCATCGTCAACGAACCGTTCTGGACCAGCACGGCCAAGTTCGCCGACGTGGTGCTGCCGGTGACCACCACGCTGGAGCGCAACGACATCGGCTTCGGCAGCCACGAAGGCGTGGTGGTGGCGATGCGCAAGGTGGTGCCGCCTGCCGGCGAAGCGCGCGACGATTATGCAATCTTCACTGGCCTGGCAGAGCGCATGGGCGTGAAAGAGGCCTTCACCGAAGGGCGCGACGAAATGCAGTGGGTGGAGACTCTCTACGAGGTGCTGCGCCGCCGCGCCGACGGCATGGGAATTGCCGTGCCGGAGTTCGCCACCTTCTGGGAGGAGGGCCTGATCAACCTGCAGGCCCACGCCAAGCCGATCGTGATGCTGGAGGCCTACCGCCAGGACCCCGCCGCGAACATGCTCAACACCGAGTCCGGGAAGATCGAGATCTTCTCGCAACGCATCGCCGGCTTCAACCTGCCGGACTGCCCGGGCCACCCCACCTGGTTCGAGCCGAGCGAGTGGCTGGGGGCGGCGGAGGCGCAGGAGTGGCCGCTGCACATGCTGTCCGACCAGCCAGCGCGCAAGCTGCACAGCCAGCTGGATGCCAGCCCGCACAGTGCCGCCGCGAAGGTGGCTGGCCGCGAGCCGATCTACCTCAGCCCGCAGGACGCCGCGGCGCGCGGCATCGTCGATGGCGACGTGGTGGAGGTGTTCAACGCCCGCGGCCGCAGTCTCGCCGGCGCCGTGGTGACGCCCGACATCATGCCCGGGGTGGTGCGGCTGGCGACGGGTGCCTGGTACGACCACGACTGGCAGACGGGGATCGAGAAGCACGGCAACCCGAATGCGCTGACGCAGGACGTCGGTGCCTCCGGCCTGTCGCAGGGCTGCACGGCGCAATCCTGCCTAGTGGAGGTGCGCAAGGCCGATGGCCCGCTGCCGCCGGTCACGGCCCATGCGCTGCCGGAGTTCAGCGCGATGCGCTAGCGTCGCGCCACAGGACGCACGAAACGGCAAGGCACGACCATGACATTGCAGGTCGAGAGCGTGGGGCTGGGCATCTCCGAGGCCGGGCTGCACGCGATGCTCGATACCATTCCCGCGCGCCTTGCCCTCGTCGATCGGCAGGGGCGGCATTGCTATGTCAACGCCGCCTACTGCGCCTATTTGCGCATGCCGGCCTCCGACCTGCTCGGCAGGACGATCCGCGAGATCATCGGCGAGGAGATCTACGCCCGCATGCGGCCGGATCCGATCCACAGGCAGCTGTTTGAGCGGTGCCTCGCGGGCGAGACGACGGTGTGGGAGGGCTGGCTGGGGTATCTCGAGGGGGAGCGATACGTTCATCGCACCTACTACCCCTACCGCGACGCCGCCGGCGCCGTGGTGGGCGTGGTCGGCTACAGCCGCGACCTCACCGAACTGAAGTCGAGCGAAGCCCAGTACGCGGCGATTACCGCCGCGGCGCTGGACTGCATCATCGTGTTCGACGAGACGGGCCAGGTGGTGGAGTTCAACCCGACGGCGGAACACAGCTTAGGGATTTCCCGGGCCGCTGCGATCGGGCGGCCCGTGGGCAGCTTTGTCGATCTGGCAGCGCTACGGTGTTTGCGCTTCGCTCCGTGCGCGGCACCGCAGGCGACGCCCGATTGGGTGGGCCAGCGCATCGAGACCGACGCGATCCGTGCCGATGGCAGCCGTTTTCCCGCCGAGCTGGCAGTGGGCGAGGTGCACTTGCCGTCGCGCCGCCTGTTCACCGCCTATCTGCGCGACCTCACCTCCGTGCGCCAAGCGGAGGCCGAGATCCAGCGCCAGCGGGAGGCGCTGCATGAGAACGAGAAGATGGCGGCCTTCGGATCGCTGCTGGCTGGCGTGGCGCATGAGCTGAACAACCCGCTCTCCATCGTGATGGGCAACGCCATGATGCTGGGCGAGGAGGTGAAGGATCTCGCACCGGCGCTGATCCCGCGCACGGACCGCATCCAGGCCGCGGCGGAGCGCTGTGGGCGCATCGTGCGCAGCTTCCTGGCCCTGGCACGCCAGAACCGCAGCCAGGTGAAGCCGATGGCGATCGGCACCGCCGTGCAGACGGCGCTGGAGCTGCTCGCCTACAGCCTGCGCGGCAGCGGGGTGGAGGTGGAACGCGACCTGCCGGACGACCTGCCGATGGTTCCCTGCGACCATGACCAGTTCAACCAGGTGCTGTCGAACCTGCTGGTGAATGCGCGCCAGGTGCTGGAGGCACAGCCCCAGCCGCGCCGCATCCGGATTTCAGCCACGGTGGAGGCGGCCCATGTTCAGCTCGCCGTCGCCGACAATGGGCCGGGCGTGCCGGAGGCATTGCGCGAGCAGATCTTCGATCCGTTCTTCACCACCAAGCCGGCTGGGATCGGGATGGGGATCGGGCTTGCCGTCTCGCGCAGCATCGTGGAGGTGCATGGCGGCACGCTGACGCTGGAGGGAGCGGAAGGGGGCGGGGCACGCTTCATCATCCGCCTGCCCCGGCGTGATCCCGGCGAGGCCGCGGTGGAAGAGGCCGCGGCGGAGGCGCTGGGCGGCCAGCGCCAGCCGGCCCTGGTGCTGGACGACGAAGCCGAGATCGCGGTTCTGCTGGCCGACATGCTGGCGCGCGAAGGCTATGATTGCGATGTGGTGGACAGCGGCGAGGCGGCGTTGCAGCTTCTCGCCGGCCGCGACTACGCGCTGATCCTGTGCGACCTGCGCATGCCGGGGATCGACGGCCCGGCGGTGTTCGAATGGATATCGCAGCACCGCCCGCATCTGTGCCAGTGTGTGGGCTTCGTCACCGGCGATACGCTGGGTTCCGCCGCCCAGGCGTTCCTGGCACGGGCGGCGCGACCGGTGCTGGAAAAGCCGTTCATGCCCTCTTCCGTGCGCCAGCTTTTGGCAGAAATCAGGGCCGCCGTGCCGCGCTGACCTTCCCGGAGTGACAACGAATATCCGGCTTGCGCCCCTTGCAAGGCTGGTGTCTCATTCCAGTCACAAGACCGAACGGTCCTACGCAGGAGACCCTGACCATGTTCAAGCTCACGCGCCGGCAGGCGCTTGCGGCCTTTTCCGCGATGGCGCCTGTTGCCGCCTGGAGCCCCAAGGTGGAAGCCGCGACGCCGCGCGATGCGCTGGTGATTGCCAAGTCGATCGACGACACCATCACGCTCGATCCCGGCGAATGCTACGAGCTGACGGGTATCGAGATCTGCACCAATCTCTATGACCGCATCCTGCGCTACGAGGCTGACGACCTGTCCAAGATGGTGGGCGGCGTGGCGGAATCCTGGGCGGTGGGTGCCGACGGCAAGACCTACACGTTCAAGATCCGGCCAGGGCAGAAATTCATGTCCGGCAATCCGGTGACGGCCGAGGATTGCGCCTGGTCGCTGCAGCGCGTTGTGATCATGAACAAGACCTCCGGGTTCCTGCTGACGCAGTTCGGCTGGAACAAGGACAACGTGAAGGAGCTGGTGAAGGCCACGAGCCCGGACACGCTGGTGATCAACGTGCCGGCTGCCTTCGCGCCGACCCTGGTGCTGAACATGATGACCTCCATCGTGGCCTCGGTGGTGGACATGAAGACGGCGCTTGCCAACGAGAAGGACGGCGACCTCGCCAATGCGTGGCTCAAGACGAACTCCGCCTCCTCCGGCGCCTACAAGCTGGTGGCCTGGCGCCCGAACGAGAGCATCACGCTGGAGGCCAATCCCACCTTCCGCCTGGGTGCGCCGAAGCTGCGCCGCGTGATCATGCGCCACGTGCCGGAGCCCGGCTCCCAGCGCCTGCAGCTGGAACGCGGCGACATCGACGTTGCGCGCGGCCTGACCCCGGACCAGCTCGCCCCGCTGGCCGCCAGCAAGGACATCCGGATCGAGAGTTTTCCGGGCGCCAACAACTTCTATGCGATCATGAACCTGAAGCACGGGCCGTTCGCCGATGTGCGCGTGCGCCGTGCAGTGAAGATGCTGGTTGACTACCAGGCGATGGCCACCACCTTCCTCAAGGATCGCTTCTTCGTCCACCAGACTTTCCTGCCGATCGGGTATTTCGGCGCGACCCCGTACAACCCCTTCAAGCTCGACGTGGAGGGGGCCAAGAAGCTGCTGGCCGAAGCCGGCTATCCCAACGGGTTCGAGGTGCGGCTTTCGGCCAACACCAACAACCCGTTCCCGCAGATCGCCCAGGCGATCCAGCAGACCATGGCGCTCGGCGGCATCAAGGTGACAATCGCCTCTGGCGATGCACGCCAGGTGATCGGCGAGATCCGCGGGCGGACCTTCCAGATGGCCGTGATTTCCTGGGCGCCGGACTATTTCGACCCGCACACCAACGCCGACTTCTTCGTGCAGGGCGAGGACATGAGCGACCCGCCGAAGGCGCGCACCGGCCCGTGGCGCGCCAGCTGGCTGATCCCGGGGCTGACAGCCGAGATGCGCCGCGCCGCGCAGGAGCTGGATGGCAAGAAGCGCGAGCAGATGTACATCGATCTGCAGAAGAAGGTCACCGACGAAGGGCCGTACGTTTGGATGTTCCAGAACAACTGGGTCATCGCGATGCGCTCGAACCTGCAGGGCTATCCCAAGGGGTTGTTCGAGGACCAGT
>JBIKOJ010000155.1:0-12779 GCA_044358135.1 Acetobacteraceae bacterium
CCTGCGGTCCCATACAGCTCGATCGGCGGGTGCCCGTTCTTCCAGATGTCCCAGCTGGCCATGAGCGTGATCTGCGCGCCGGCGGCGAAATCAAGCAGGGCGGTCACGTGGGTCAGCGTCTCCACCGTGATCCGCTGGCCCTGGCGCGGGCCCGGCGCGGTCACGAGGCGCTCGGCCAGGCCGATCTGCCCGTGGGCCTGCACGCGGGCGATGGGGCCAAGAAGGTTCACCAGCGCAGTGAGGTAGTAGGGCCCGAGATCCAGCACCGGCCCGCCGCCAGGCTTGAAGAAGAACGCGGGATCCGGGTGCCAGTGCTCCATGCCGTGCGACAGCACCATGGCGGTGCCGCCGAGCACGCGGCCGATGCGGCCGGAGTCGATCACCTGGCGGCAGAGCTGGTGGCCGCCGCCCAGGAACGTGTCCGGCGCGCAGCCCAACGCGAGGCCCTTGCTCCCGGCCAGGGCGATCAGGCGCTTCGCGTCGGCCACCGAAACGGTGAGCGGCTTTTCCGAATAGACGTGCTTGCCGGCTTCCAGCGCCGCCTGGGTGAGCAGGGCATGGTCGTTGGGCGGCGTGAGGTTCACCACGATGTCGATGTCCTCGCGCGCGAGCAGTTCCGCCACCGTGACGGCCGGCAGGCCGAGCGGCTCGGCGGCGCGCTGGGCGCTGGCCAGGGTGCGGCTGCCGCAGGCACGCAGTTCCAGCCCGGCGAACATCGGCATGTTGCGCAGGTAGATGCCGGAGATGTTGCCGCAGCCGAGGATGCCGACCCCGAATGTGCGCGCTGCCATGGCCTGTTCCTTCCCGCTTGACCCCGCCGGGCCGAGGCCGCCACGGTAGGGCGCAGAACAAGACTCACCAAGGGAGGGCGAGATGGAGCTGTCGGCACAGCAGATCGAGGCGTTCCACCGCGAGGGCTACCTGTTCCTGCCGGAACTGTTCACGCCCGAGGAAGTGGCCGTGCTGCGCGACGAGGCAGAGGCGATTTATGCCGAAGCCCGGCCGGAAATCTGGCGCGAGCGATCGGGCGCCCCGCGCACGGCCTTCGCGGCCCACCAATACAACGAAGCCTTCGGCCTGCTGGGCCGTCACCCGCGCATGATCCGGCCGATCGAGCAGGTGTTCGGCGAAAAGCTGTACATGCACCAGTTCAAGATCAACGCGAAGTCGGCCTTCACCGGCGATGTCTGGCAGTGGCACCAGGATTACGGCACCTGGGCGCGCGACGACGGGATGCCGGAGCCGCGGGCGATGAACATCGCGGTGTTCCTGGATGAGGTGATGCACATCAACGGCCCGCTGATGCTGGTGCCGCGCAGCCACACCCACGGCACGCTGGCCGCGGGCCACGATACGAGCACCACCAGCTACCCGCTCTGGACCCTGGACGAAGCAACCGTGACGAAGCTGGTGGCCGAGGGCGGGATCGTCACGCCGGTGGGCAAGCCAGGCGGGCTGCTGATGTTCCACGGCAACCTGGTGCATGGCTCGGCCGGCAACATCACGCCCTATCCGCGCAAGATCGTGTACCTGACGCTGAATGCGTGCTCCAACTACATCCGCACGCCAACCCGGGCGGAATACATCGCACACCGGGATTTCACGCCGATTGAGCCGTGCGAGGATGGGGCGTTGTTGGCCTATGCGCAGAAGGCGCAGGCGAAGGCAGCGTAAGAATGTTCTTTTTTGAAAAAAAGAACCAAAAAACTTTTGTTCGCTTGCACGCGTGCCGGTCGCCCAGCGCGGGCGCAAGTGTATAAAGTCTTTTTGCTTCTTTTTCTTCAGAAAAAGAAGATTCTTGCTTAAGGGGCCCCTCACTTGAATCTCCACACGTTGCTGGCAGCCCGCGAGACCCCGGTCCGTGTCGGCCTGATCGGGGCCGGCAAGTTCGGCTCCATGTTCCTGGCCCAGGTGCCCCATATCGCGAACCTGGAAGTGGCGGCGATTGCGGACCTCGATCCGGACCGGGCGCGGGCGGCGGTGCGCGCTGTCGGCTGGGATGAGGCGCGCGTGGCGGCGACGCGGTTTGTGGACAGTGGTGCGGCGTTGATCGGGATGGAGGAGGTGGAGGTGGTGGTGGAGGCCACCGGCAGCCCGGCGGCGGGGATTGCGCATGCGCGCGCGGCGATCGCGGCCGGGAAGCACATCGTGATGGTGAACGTGGAGGCCGATGTGCTGGCCGGACCGCTGCTGGCGGCGGAGGCACGGGCGGCGGGCGTGGTCTATTCCATGGCCTATGGCGACCAGCCGGCGCTGGTGGCGGAGCTGGTGGATTGGGCGCGGGCGAGCGGGTTCCGCGTGGTGGCGGCGGGCAAGGGCACGAAGTATCTGCCGGCCTACCACGAGGTGACGCCGGACGATGTCTGGAGCCATTACGGCCTGACGCCGGAGGCGGCAAAGGCGGCGGGGATGAACCCGCAGATGTTCAATTCCTTCCTGGACGGCACCAAGAGTGCGATCGAGATGGCGGCGATCGCCAATGCCTGCGGATTGGATGTGCCCCGTGCCGGCCTGGCGTTTCCGCCCTGCGGGGTGGACGACCTGCCGCACGTGCTGCGGCCGCGCGCGTCGGGTGGCCAGTTGGAGAAGGCGGGGATCGCGGAGGTGGTGTCCTGCCTGGAGCGGGACGGAAGGCCTGTGTTCCGCGACCTGCGCTGGGGGGTGTACGTGGTGTTCGAGGCACCGACAGATTATGCCGCCGCGTGCTTCGCGCAGTATGGGCTGAAGACGGATGCCTCCGGCCGATATGCCGCGATGTACAAGCCCTATCACCTGATCGGGCTGGAGCTTTCGATCTCCGTGCTGTCCGCGGCCCTGCGCGGGGAGCCGACCGGGCAGTCGCGCGAATTCCGCGCCGATGTGGTGGCGGTGGCCAAGCGCGATCTGCGCCAGGGCGAGATGCTGGATGGCGAGGGCGGCTACACGGTGTGGGGTCGGGCGATGCCGGCAGCGGACAGCCTGCGCGCCGGCGCGCTGCCGATCGGCCTGGCGCATCGTGTGGCATTGCGACGCGGTGTAACCAAGGGGTCGGTGCTGACCTGGGACGACGTGGCGGCGATGGACGGACCGGCGGTGCAGGTTCGGCGCGAGATGGAGCGGCAGTTCACCCCGGCGCGATGATCGCCGCCAGCGCGTCGGGCGTGCTCAGCATCGGGTAGTGGCCGGTATCGATTTCGTGCCAGCGGGCGCCCAGCATGTCCGCGGTGCGCCGCTGGTGCGCCAGCGGCGGGTTTGCACTGCGGCGGCACCAGACAACGTCGGCATTCCAGCTTTGCTGCCAGAAGCTGGGAAGTTCCATCGGCGCCTCCATCGCCGCGCGCGGGTGCAGGGTGGTGCGTGCGGCAGCCCAGTCGCGCAGCCCGGGCTCCAAGTCCCGGAACAGGCGGTTGGCGGCATCCTCCTTCGGCACACCGGTGGCGAGGTCCGTGCTGACGGCGGTGGGGCGGGCGACGATATCGGCCAGTGACTCGCCATCCAGCAGCGCCAGCGCATCGGCGAAGACCAGCCGGGCAATCCGTTCGCGCGCCCGTTCGGCGGCGGCGGCCATCACCATGCCGCCGCAACTGGTGCCGACGAGGATCGCATTGTTGAGGTCCTCAAAGCGCAGCAGGTCCGCGATCTCGGCGCCATGGCTCGCATTGGTGATGCCGGGCCGCAACGCGTGGCCGCGTTCGGCACAGCCATCCAAGGTCGGCGCAAACACATCGTGGCCCATGGCGCGCAGCCGGCTGGCAACGGGTTTCCAGATCCATCCGCCCTGGTAGGCGCCGTGAATCAGCACGATGGCGGCCATGGCCGGTTCCTCCATTTTGCATTCATGTTGGCGCGGCCTTGGCCGATCGACAAATGCGCGTTGACAGTCTGCCCGGCTCAGTGGACGCTGCATTGCAACGGCGTCATGGCAGCCCGTGCATCAGGGCGTGATGGCCAACGAACCAACAGGGAAAGACTGGGACATGGACCGAATCTCCTGGGGCGCGCCTGGTATCGGGCGCCGCGCATTCCTGCAATCGAGTTCGGCCGGGGTGGCCATGGCGGCGGCCAACGGCGCGCCGGGCTGGGCACAGGGCACGCCATGGGCAGACGTGCCCAAGGGCAAGGTCGACAAGCTGAACTTTGTCGTTTGGACCTATGGCGACATCTACACGAAGATTGCCGCCAAGTTCAAAGAGGACTGGGGCGTGACGGTCGACAGCACGATCTCCGCCTTCAACGACCATCCGCCGAAGCTGCTGTCGATGTTCGCCGGCGGTGAATCGATCGATGTTTCGCAGTCCTCCCCGTACTCGTTCTGGAACTTCGTCTCCCAGGGCCTGGTGGAGCCGATGGCCGACATGCCGGGGGCGGCCGACTATGTGGCCGACATGACCGACATGATGAAGACGGTGGCGGTGCACAACGGCAAGCTGATGGGCATGCCGTATTTCTCCACCACCTGGGTGTGGAACTACTTCGAGCCGCTGCTGGAGAAGGCGAAGTTCACCCCCTTCAAGACCTATGACGAGTTCATGGAGCAGTGCCGCAAGGCGAAGAAGGACAAGATCTCGGAATACCCGGTGTTCTGGGTCGCCGGCGTGGGGCTGGAGCAGCTGCCGGGCACCTGGCTGCAGATGACGCACAACAAGGGCGGCGTGTTCTTCGACAAGGCCGGCAACCACCAGCTGGGTGCAGGCTCGATCGCGCGCGAGACGCTGAAGTGGTGGGTGCAGACCTTCACCGAGGGGCTGGCCGATCCGGAATCGCTGAAGCAGCAGTTCGTCGGTTCCGCCAAGGCGTTCAGCGCCGGCACCAACCTGTATCGCGGGCCGAGCCACCACTACACGCTGCAGGTGGCCAACGATCCCACCCAGTCCCCCAACGCCGGCAAGATCAAGGTGATGGACAGCCCCGGGGATGGCCGCACGATCGGCACGGCGCATGTGTATTTCGTGACCACGGCCAACCGGAACAAGGAATGGGCCTGGAAGCTGCTGCAGTATCTCGGCGGCAAGACGAAGGACGGGCAGTATTCCCAGGCGATCAACCTGGCGAAGGACGCGATGCTCGGCTCCGGCTACAACTCGGTGATGAACAGCGAGGCGATCAGCAAGGGTTGGGCGCCGTACGGCGACGTGCCGAAGATCCTGGACATCTGGAAGAAGACCACCTTCGTGGGCGAGGTCTGCAACTCGATGTACAAGCCCTGGCACTTCCCCTGGAGCGACCGCCTGAACATCGAGGTGCAGAAGGCGCTGACCGGGCAGATCACTGCCGATGCCTGCTGCGACAACCTGATCGCGGCGATCCGCCAGGTGCAGCGCGGCTGACGGGGCATCCGGCATGAGCGATGTGACGGCCGGGGGGGGCGGGGGCCGCGTGGTTCCCCCCCACCGCTTCGGCCGCGAGCTTTCGCCCCGGCTGCTCGGCGTGGTGATGAACCTGCCGACGCTGCTGATCCTGGCGCTGGTTCTGGCCTATCCGATCTACTACGCCGGGTATCTTTCGATGCACCGGGTGACGCTGGTGCAGCTGCGTACCGGCGTGTTTCCGTTCGTGGGGTTCGACAACTACCTGAAGGTGCTGGAAGACCCGCTCTTCCTGCTGTCGCTCACCAACACGCTGCTGTTCACCGCGTTCACGGTGATCTCGGAGGTGGTGCTGGCGGTGATGATCGCCATCCTGATCAACCAGCAGGACATCTGGACCAGCCGGATCACGCGGTTCCTGATCCTGCTGCCCTATGCCGTGCCGCCGATCGCCAACGGGCTGATCTGGTCGTTCATCTACAACGGCAAGCTCGGCTTCCTGAACCGGCTGCTCTATTCCGTGGGCGCGATCGACAGCCCGATCGACTGGACGGCCAACCCGGATACCGCGCTCTATGCCGTGGCGGTGCCGTATATCTGGCGCACCCTGCCGTTCGCGATCCTGCTGGTGCACGCGGCACTTCAGGGGATCAGCAAGGAGTTGTTCGAGGCGGCCTCGGTGGATGGGGCGGGCGCATGGCACCGCTTCCGCCACATCACCCTGCCGCTGATCATGCCGGTGATCGTGGTGCTGCTGGTGCTGCGCACCTCCTTCGCGGTGGCGGTGTTCGACGAGATCCTGGCGATCACCCAGGGCGGGCCGGGTGACGCGACCTGGGTGGCGAGCTGGTACAGCTACAAGAAAGGCTTCGCGCCGCCATTCGACATCGGGGCGGGGGCGGCTTCGGCCTTCCTGCTGGCGTTGCTGGTGGCGACCTTGGCCTTCATCTACATCAAGCTGCTCTATCGGCGCGTGGACTAGGCCATGCGCAAGACCCCTTTGCAGAAGCTGCTGCTGCACCTCGCCAACGTGGCGGTGATCTTCTTCATCCTGTTGCCGATGGCCGCGGTGCTTATCGGCTCCCTGCTGGCCGAGAAGAATTTGGCGGGCGATACCCGCTCGATCATTCCCGGGGAGATGACGCTCGACAATTTCCGGGTGATCGTGACCCAGGGCGCGCAGCGCGGGCAGGTGTTCGAGCAGGCAACGTACCTGCCTGATAACGTGAAGAAGATCTATCACGCGCTGTGGAATTCCACCGTGATCTCGGTCTCCGTCACGTTGCTGACGCTGATCTTCGCGTCGCTCTCGGCCTACACCATCGTGAAGCTCAACCTGCGCTGGGTGGCCTGGCTGCTGAGCGTGAACGTGTTTGCCCGGTTCGTGCCGATCATCGTGCTGATGATCCCGCTGTATGTGGTGTTCCGAAAGCTCGGGATGCTGAATTCGATGTGGGGCGTGGTGATCGCGCTGACCGGGTTCCTGTTGCCGTATGGGATCCTGATCCTGGTGCCGTATTTCGCCTCCATCCCGAAGGAGCTGGATGAGAGCGCGCGCATCGATGGGTGCACGCGCTTCACTGCGTTCCTGCGGATCACGCTGCCGCTCTCGACCCCGGCATTGGCGAGCTATGGGGCGATCGTGTTCATCATCGCGTGGAACGACCTGCTGATCCCGCTGATCCTGAACAACCGGGCGGAGTTCATGACGCTGCCGGTGGTGATCGCCAGCCTGGTGGGCGACGTGTTCGTGGTGTTCAACCTGATGATGGCGATCTGCCTGATCGCGCTCACGCCTTCCGTGCTGCTGGTGCTGCTGCTGCGCAAATTCGTGGTGGAAGGGCTGACGGCGGGTGGGGTGAAGGGATAGGGAAGAGTCTTCTTTTTTCTGAAGAAGAAAGAAGCAAAAAAGACTTTGCCCGTTTGATGCGGAGAGGCCGCATCAAACGGGCAAAAGTTTTTTGGTTCTTTTTTTCAAAAAAGAACCGCTTGCTTGCTTCCCGGAGGCAGGTGGTCCTGCCTCCGGGAATTCAGGCTCAGGCGAGGTCGTAGCGATCCAGGTTCATCACCTTGGTCCAGGCCTTCGCGAAGTCCGCGGCGAACTTCTGCTTGGAGTCGCTCTGGGCATAGACCTCCGACAGGGCGCGCAGCTGGGAGTTGCTGCCGAAGACGAGGTCGGCGCGGGTGGCCGTCCACTTCACGGCGCCGCTGGCGCGGTCGCGGCCCTCGAACATGTCCTGCGCCTCGGAGGTGGCCTTCCAGGTGGTGGAGATGTCGAGGACGTTGGCGAAGAAGTCGGTGGTCAGCACGCCCGGGGTGGCGGTAAAGGCGCCGTGCTTGCTGCCGCCGGCATTGGCGCCGAGGACGCGCAGGCCGCCGACGAGGGCGGTCATCTCAGGCGCGGTCAGCTTCATCAGCTGGGCGCGATCGATGAGCAGGGCCTCGGCCGGGCCGGAGGCGGAGGACTTCTGGTAGTTGCGGAAGCCGTCGGCCTTCGGTTCCAGGGCGGCGAAGGATTCCACATCCGTCTGGTCCTGGGTGGCATCGGTGCGGCCGGGGGTGAAGGCGACCTCAACCGGGGTGCCGGCATCCTTGGCGGCCTTTTCGACCGCGGCGGTGCCGCCGAGCACGATCAGGTCGGCCAGCGAGACCTTCTTGCCGCCGGTGGCCGAGGCGTTGAAGGCGGACTGGATCGCCTCCAGCGTGGCGAGCACGGTGGCGAGCTGGGCCGGCTGGTTCACCTCCCACTCCTTCTGCGGGGCCAGGCGGATGCGGGCACCGTTGGCGCCGCCGCGCTTGTCCGAGTTGCGGAAGGTGGCGGCCGAGGCCCAGGCGGTGGAGACCAGCTGGGACACGGTGAGGCCGGAGGTGAGGATCTTCGCCTTGAGGGCCGCGATGTCCTGCGCGTCGATCAGGGCGTGATCGACGGGGGGCACGTTGTCCTGCCAGATCAGCGCCTCGCTGGGGGCCAGCGCGCCGAGGTAGCGGGACATCGGCCCCATGTCGCGGTGGGTCAGCTTGAACCAGGCGCGGGCGAAGGCGTCGGCGAACTGCTCGGGGTTCTCGTGGAAGCGCTTGGAGATCGGGCCGTAGATCGGGTCCATGCGCAGTGCCATGTCCGCCGTGGTCATGATCGGGGCGTGACGCTTGGTGGGGTCATGCGCATCCGGCACCAGGGTGGCGGCGGCGGGGTCGGTGGGGATCCACTGCCAGGCGCCGGCCGGGGACTTGGTGAGCTTCCACTCGTAGCCCATCAGCATGTCGAAGTAGCCGTTGTCCCACTTGATGGGGTTCGGGGTCCAGGCGCCTTCGATGCCGCTGGTGATGGTGTCCACGCCCGCGCCGGTGCCCTGGCTGTTCTTCCAGCCCAGGCCCATTTCGGTGATGTCGGCCCCTTCCGGCTCCGCGCCGACCTGGGCGGCATCGCCCGCGCCGTGGCACTTGCCGAAGGTGTGGCCGCCGGCGACGAGGGCGACGGTTTCCTCGTCGTTCATCGCCATGCGCTTGAAGGTGTCGCGGATGTCGCGGGCGGAGGCCAGCGGGTCCGGGTTGCCGTTGGGGCCCTGGGGGTTGACGTAGATCAGGCCCATCTGCACGGCGGCGAGCGGGTCGGCGAGGTCACGCTCACCGCTGTAGCGCTTGTCGTCCAGCCAGGTGTCTTCCACGCCCCAGTCGATGTCGTCCTCGGGCTCCCAGATGTCGGCGCGGCCGCCGGCGAAGCCGAAGGGCTTCAGGCCCATGGATTCGATGGCGCAGTTGCCGGCGAAGATCATCAGGTCGGCCCAGGAGATCTTGTTGCCGTATTTCTGCTTGATCGGCCACAGCAGGCGGCGGGCCTTGTCGAGGTTGGCGTTATCCGGCCAGGAATTCTCGGGCGCGAAGCGGTGCGCGCCGTTGCTGGCGCCGCCGCGGCCATCCTGGATGCGGTAGGTGCCGGCGCTGTGCCAGGCCATGCGGATGAAGAGCGGGCCATAGTGGCCATAGTCGGCGGGCCACCAGGACTGCGTGGTGGTCATCAGCGCGAAGATGTCCTGCTTCAGCGCCTCGATATCCAGGGTCTTGAACGCCTCGGCGTAGCTGAAGCCGGTGCCCATCGGGTTCACCAGGGCGGAGTGCTGGTGCAGGATCTTGAGGTTGAGCTGGTTGGGCCACCAATCCTTGTTGGTGCGGCCGCCATAGGTCACGTGGCGCGCGGTGCCATGCATGAAGGGGCACTTGCCCCCGCCACCAGTCGTTCCGTCCATCTTGCTCTCCCCTCGGATGCTGCGTCGTGCGGGCCGGTCGGACGCGGTCGTACCCGGGCGCGGCAGGGGAATGCCGGCGGGCGCGGCCGGACGGACCGGAACGAAGGGAGGTTTAGCGCTTTTCCGGCAATAGATGATAGGGCGATGTTGTGAAGATTGTGATAGACGCCGCCTATGATGATCTTCGGTAGCCGGCTGAGGCGGGCGGCGTGACGCTGCGGGACCTGCGGTATCTGTTGGCGGTGGCGGACCACGGGCATTTCGGCCGGGCGGCGGAGGCGTGCGGGGTGAGCCAGCCGACGCTTTCGGTGCAGATGCGCCGGCTGGAGGCCGAGCTGGGGGTGACGCTGTTCGAGCGCACCGCCAAGGGGGTGTCGCGCACCGATGCCTGCGAGCGGCTGCTGGGGCATGTGCGGGCGGCGGTGGCGGAGATGGAGGCGATCCGGTCGGAGGCGGCCAGCCTGCGTGACCCGCTGGCGGGGCGGCTGCGGCTGGGCATCATTCCCACGCTGGCGCCGTATCTGCTGCCGCTGGTGTTCGCGCCGCTGCGCGCGGCGTTGCCGGGGCTGGAGGTGGAGCCGTGGGAAGACCAGACCGCCTCCCTGCTGCGGCGGTTGCGGGCGCATGAGCTGGATGCGGCGGTGCTGGCCACCGAGGTGACGGAGCCGGAGCTGGTGGGGCAGGTGCTGTTCGCCGAGCCGTTCCTGGCGGCCCTGCCGCCGGAGCACCGGCTGGCCGGGCAGGCGGTGGTGGCGGAGGCGGAGCTGGCGCCCGATGTGCTGGTGCTGGCCGATGGGCATTGCCTGCGCGACCAGGCGCTGGCGGCCTGTGGCGGCACCGGGGCATTGGCGGGCACGCTGCGGGCGACGAGCCTGGCGACGCTGCTGAACATGGTGGCGGCGGGGTATGGGACCACGCTGATTCCGGCGCTGGCGGCGGGGGCGGCGCAGGATGCGGGGATCGTGCTGCGGCCCTTGGCGGCGCGGACCGGGCGGACGGTGCGGCTGGTGTGGCGGGCGCGCTCGCCGCGGCAGGCGGCGATGGCGGCGGTGGGCGAGGTGATCGCCGGGCGGCTGCGGGGGTTTGCCGAGGCGGCGGCGGCGGGGGCGATCTAGCGGCCGCTGGGCTTTGGGCATGAGTCATCGCCGCGGGACGCGGGGTTTTTGCGACGGATTCGGGGTGATTTTGGGTGTGCGACGGCTATGGGGGCGCGCGGGCGGACTGCGCCGGGCACAGTTTGGGCGCGCGGTGGCCTGAGAGGGTCATGCCGCGGTTGGGCGTGCCGCGCAGGAGCCAGCCGAGTTCGGCGCGAAGCTGGAGAACGCGGCGGAGGGCGTAGGGATTCTGGGCGGAGTCCAGGTCGTCGGCGAAATCGGTGTTGGTGGAGAAGAGCCAGTCCTGGCGCAGAAGGTGGCGCGTGCGGGCGGTGGGCTCGGCCTTCGAGAAGGCGGCGAGCAGGGCCAGCAACAGGAGCTTCAAGACCGCCGGAATTTGGGCGTGCAGAATCGCCCGCGCCCAGGGGCGCGGTGCGTCGGCTTCGCTCGGTGCGGCGGGTTGATGGGTCATCACCGGGAAGATTAGCACATGCAACCCCGACGTGAAGGAAAAAAATCTACGTACGTACGAAAATAGAGCGCAGCATGGGATAGATGAGGACTCCGCGGGCCCCACGCACGGCGGCTGCCGGGATGCCTGCCGGCCCGGGCTGTGCGCGGTCGCACCAAGGCTGTGTTTCCCGCTTGTACCGTTTTCGTGCTAATTGCGGGGGCATCCGCAGGAGCCGACATGGCATCCACACTCGCGCAGAGCCGCAGCTTCACGAACCCCGCCGGGTATGGCGGGCGGTACCTGCTGTTCAACCAGTTCGATCCCGCCCTGGGGATACTGGACGGCGTGCAGCTGGGGGTTACGGCCAGCGTATCGGGCAGCCTTCAGGTGGAGAACCTGGAGGCCGGGGCACGCCCGGTGATGTACGAAACACGAGTTCAGGTGAACGTGTTCACGCCGGATGGCACGCTGCTCGGCGGGCATTATGCCTCTGGCATCAGCTCCGCGACGCTGGGTGTCTTCGACGGGACGGCCGATTTCTCCGGCGCTTCGGCGGCCGCACTCAACGGATCGTATGGCGGGACGGCTCTGCCGTTGCGTGTTGCGGCGTATGGCGCGCCTTATCTGGGCACCGGGATCGTCGCTCTGCCGGTGGGCGACCAGGCGTTCAATCGCATCGACGGCTCGGCCAACATGCGGGTGCTGGCGGAGGCGTCCTCCAGCGGGGAGGTTTCGCTGGGGTACGACTACGTGCCACGAGTCATTGACACTTTTTTTGGCAGCTACAGTGTTTCTGGCGGGTTCAGTAGTGGAGATTTTTTCACTTACTCGGGTGTGTTCGTTCGAAACATCATGTTCGACTGGCCTGTCGTGACGGCCACGCTGCCGACCCAGGTTTTCCATTTCGGGCCGCAGACGACGGGTTGGCGCGACAGCATGGCGGTGGCCCGCTTCGATCCGGCGCTGGGGAATTTGGCGTCGGTGCAGATCCGGCTGACGTCGTCGATGAACGCCTCCGCCAAGGCCGAGAACCATGGCGCCATGCCTGGCGTGATGCAGGTGGCGCAGCTGGCACAGACCACGCTTTCGATGGAGGGGGCATCGCTTGCCACGACCGCTGCGCGGGTGGAGCGGATGCTCAGCTTCGGCGGGAGCGATGGCGTTGACGATTTCGGCGGCGCCGGCGGTATCGCGGACGAAGCGCGGACAGCCCATGTGACGCAGGCCGTGACGCTGAGTGACGGGGCGACGCTCGCGGCGTTCACCGGCAGCGGAACGGTGGACCTCGCGCTGCGCAGCGAGGGGCAGGGCATGGTGTCGGGCCCGGCGAGCTTCCTGGCCGAGATCGCGGCCCTGTCCGATGCGGCGGTGGAAGTGACCTACAGCTACGTGGTGGATGCTTCGCGGTCCGGCATGCTGGTGGATAGCGGCGCGGGGACGGAATGGGTGCCGGCGAAAAGGTTCTCCGGCTTCATGACGGAGTTGCAGAACCAGTTCATCCGGGTGACGCCGGAGAACCTGAACGTTGCGGCGACGACCGACAACTGGCTGATCCAGACCGGCGACGGCAACGATGCGATCGTGGCCTGCGGCGGGCGGAACGTGCTGGATGGGAGCGGGGGTTCGAACTACCTGACCGGCGGGCCGGGCTACGACACGTTCTTCGCGGATATCCGCAGGGCGGACAGCGATGTGTGGAACA
>JBIKOJ010000187.1:0-10758 GCA_044358135.1 Acetobacteraceae bacterium
TCAGCGCCTTGCTGAAGGCCGTCGGTCCGAAATTGATCCCCAGCGGCAGATGCGCCGGCGCCTTCATGAACTCCACCTGCAGCTCCTCGCAGATCTTCTTCTGGGAAGGAATGTCCCGCGCATCGAACCACGCCGCCCGCAACGCCTCGATCTTCGGATTGTCCGGCCAGCCGAACCACGCCTTGTCGCCATTGGCCCGCAGCCCGAGGTTCGCCGCCGGGTCGAAATTGTTGGTCCCCGTCAGGTAGGTATAGAAGATGTTCCACCCGCCCCGGTCGATCGGCCCCTTGTTCGCCCGCCGCTGGATCGTCGTCCCCCAGTCCACCGCCTGGTAATCCACGTTCAGCCCCAGCTTCTTGAACAGATCGCTGCCCACCAGCGCCAGCCCGTTGGTGGCCGGATAATCCACCGCCCCGAGCATCACGATCTTCTCGCCCTTGTACCCGCTCGCCGCGATATCGGCCCGCACCTTGGCCAAATCCCGCTTGCCGATCAGCGGCTCCAGCCCCGCCTCGCTCGCCAGCGGCGTGCCAGGCGTGAACAGCCCCACCCGGTCCTTCCACAGCGTCCGGTCCTCGCCCATCGCCGCCGTCATGAACTCGGATTGCTCGATCGCCCCCAGCAGCGCGCGGCGCAGCAGCGGGTTGTCGAACGGCGGCAGCAAATGGTTGAACCGCATCACCGCGATCCCGCCGATCACATCCGGCAGCGTCGCCAGCCGCGGGTTCTTGCGGATCACCTCCATCAGGTCGGTCGCCGGATTCTGCACCCAGTCCACCTCCCCGTTCACCAGCGCGTTCACCGCGGTGGCGCTGTCGGGGATCACATGCCACTCCACCCGGTCGAAATGCGCCACCTTGGGGCCCGATGTGAACGTCGCCGGCTGGTCCGCCCGCGGCACGTAGCCGGCGAACTTCTCGTACACCACCCGGCTGCCCGGCACCCGCTCATTGGTCACGAAGCGATACGGCCCCGATCCCACCATCTCCGTCACCTGCCGGTTCGGATCGGTCATCGCCAGCCGCTCCGGCATGATGCAGGGCATCGGCGTGCCGGTCTTGCCCAGCGCATTCGGCAGCAGCGGAAACGCCTTGTTCAGCCGAAACCGGATCGTCTTGTCATCCGGCGCGCTCAACTCGTCGGTCGCCGCCATCAGCGCCTGCCCGAACGCATCGCGCGCCGAAAACCGCCGGATGCTCGCCACCGCATCGCGCCCGCGCACCGGCTCGCCGTCATGGAACTTCAGGCCGTCGCGCAGCGTCAGCGTCCACTGCTTGCCGTCATTCTCCACCACATGCCCCGCCACCATCTGCGGCCGCACCACGTAGCTGTCATCCTGCCCATACAGCGTGTCGAACACCGCATAGCCATGGTTGCGCGCCACCGTCGCCGTGGTGAACACCGGGTCCAGAATCGCCAGATCCCCCTCGGGGATGATCTTCAGCACCGACCGCCCCTGCGCACGGGCAACATGGGGCGCCGCCAACGCGGCGGCCGAGGTGGCGAGGAAGCTGCGGCGTTTCATCATCCCGTCTCCTTCTGCACCGGCGCACACCCTGCTAGGCTGCGCCGTCCAAGAAAGGGTTATGCCATGCGCGCCGCGGTATTCCGCAAGGGTGATCTGGTGGTCGACACCATTCCCGATGTCGTCCTCCAGGAAGGTCAGGTCCTCGTCCGCACCCGCGCCTGCGGCATCTGCGGCTCGGATCTCCACGCCGCCAAGTTCCCGGAGCAGTTCGCCGAGCTCTCCCGCCGCGGCGGCAGCCGCTGGACCATCGCCGCCGACAAGGACGTGGTGTTCGGCCACGAATTTGTCGGCGAAGTCGTCAGCTACGGCCCCGGCACCACCGGCCGCTTCGCCCCGGGCACCATGGTCACCTCCATGCCGCTCACCATCGCCGGCACCACCGTGCACGGCCTCGGCTACAACCCGGAGATCGCCGGCGCCTACGCCGAATACATCCCGCTGGCCGAGCGCATGCTGCTCCCCGTGCCCCCCGGCATGAACCCGGACCACGCCGCCCTCGTCGAACCCATGGCCGTCGGCGTCCACGCCGTGAACTTTGCCCAGCTGGGCACCAACGACGTCGCCCTGGTCATCGGCTGCGGCCCCATCGGCCTCGCCGTCATCGCCGCCCTCAAGCTGCGTGGCGTCAGCCCCATCATCGCGTCCGACTACTCCGCCACCCGCCGCGCGCTCGCCCGCAAGATGGGGGCCGACATCGTGCTCGACCCCAAGCAGGCCAACCCCTACGCCCAGCTCTCGGACAGCATCACCCCGCCGGGCTTCGACGGCAGCCGCTACGCCGCCCTGTTCGGCACCGGCCCCAAGCGCCGCCAGGCCATCGTGTTCGAATGCGTCGGCGTCCCCGGCGTGATCAACGAGATCATGGAGGGTGCCCCCGCGAGCACCCGCATCGTCGTCGTCGGCGTCTGCATGGAAACCGACACCTCCTACCCGTTCTTCGGCATCGTGAAGCAGCTCAGCCTGCAATTCGTCCTCGGCTACACCGCCCAGGAATTCACCGACACGCTGCAATACATCGCCGATGGCCGCATGGACGTAACCCCCCTCATCACCGGCCGCATCGGCCTCGATGGCGTCAAGCAGGCCTTCGCCGACCTCGCCAACCCCGAGACCCACGCCAAGGTATTGATCGAGCCTTGGCGCTAAGGCGGGGGCGCTGACCCTTCCCACCGGGCAGGCGACGGCGTAGGGGAAACCCATGTCCGTCGCCACCCATCCGATCTCCGCCAGCGACTACCGCCGCGGCGCACTGCTCGTCACCGGCGCCATCGTGGTCTGGAGCACCGCCGGCGTGCTGGCGCGCTGGGTGGATGTCGATCCCTGGACCACGCTGTTCTGGCGCTCCGTCTTCGCCGCCGCCAGCCTGCTCGCCTACCTGGTCTGGCGCGACGGCGCGCGCTGGACCGACGGCTTCCGCCGCCTCGGCCGCGTCGGCGTCGCCATGGGCCTGTGCTTCGCCGCCTCGATGATCTGCTTCATCAACGCGCTCGCCCTCACCACGGTGGCCGCCGTGCTGGTCTTCCAGGCCGCCGCCCCGCTCTTCGCCGCCGTGCTCGCCTATTTCTTCCTGCACGAACGCGTCACCCGCCGCACGGCCATCGCCATCGCGCTCACCATGCTCGGCGTCGGCCTCATCGTCTCAAGCTCCGGCGACGCCGGCCGGATGTGGGGCAACCTGATTTCCGCGGTGATGGGCCTCACCTACGCCCTCACCGTGGTGCTCGCCCGCATGGAACGCCACGTGCCCACCACGGAAGCCACCCTGCTCGGCGTCCTCGTCGTCGCCCTGGTCAGCGCGCCGATGACCAAGTTCGCCGTACCCGCACAGGACATGGCGCTGCTCGCCGTGTTCGGCATCTTCCAGATGGGCCTGGCGCTCATCATGTTCACCACCGGAATCCGCCTGATCCCGTCCGCCGATGCCGGGCTGATCTCGGTGCTGGAAGCCGTGCTGGCGCCGATCTGGGTCTGGCTGGTCTTCCGCGAAGACCCCGGGACCCTCACGCTGATCGGCGGCGCCGTGGTGATCGCGGCCGTCACCTGGGCCGCGACCGCCGAGCGCCGCTAGCGGCTCCAGACCGGCACGCCACCCGCCGGCCGCTTTAGCCGATACAACACATGCCGCTGCAAGGGATGCCCGTCGGGCACGTCGGGGTGATCGAAATCCCCATCGGGATCGCGGACCATGCCCAGCTTCTCCATCACCCGGATGGAAGGCTTGTTCTGCACCGCCGTCACGGCCACCACCTCCGGCACGCCGTGCACCTCGAACACCTCGCTGATCGCCGCCCGCGCCGCCTCGGTGGCATAGCCCTGCCCCCACCAATCCTTGCCGATGCGCCACACCACTTCGACGCAGGGCGCGCACGGCAGCCCGGACTTCACCCGCCGCGCGCCCACCCGCCCGATCAACGGCGAAACGCGCGGCGCCTCCACCGCGAACGGCCCGAAGCCGTCCTGCATCATCTGCACCAGCATGCGCGCCATGGCGCGGTCCGATTCCTCACGCGTCAGCGGCGCGGGGTAGTAGCGCATCGTCTCGGGATCACCGCTGATCGCGGCCATCCGCTCCCAATCGTCGTCCCACCAGGGCCGCAGCATCAGGCGTTCGGTTACCAGCATGCGGCCTCCATGGCGGCGCGAACCTCGGCCGCGGTGGGAATCGGAGCAACGGCGCCATAGCCCTGGCACTTCAACGCGGCACAGGCGGCGGCGTAGCGGGCGGCCTGCTCCGGCGCATCGCCGGCCACGGTGCGGGCCAGGAAACTGCCGCAGAACGCATCGCCCGCCCCGGTGGCATCCACCGGCGCGCAGGGAAAGGGCGGGATGCGCAGCCGCGTTCCTGGCGTGGCCACCAGCGCGCCCTCGCCGCCCATCTTCAGCACCACCAGGCGCGGACCCATGCGCAGGTAGAAATCGGCAATCACATCGGGCTCCGAAAGCCCCGTCAGCGCCTGGGCATCCTCCAGCCCGGGGAAGGCGATATCGGCCCGCCCGATCGCGGCATGAATCACCGCCGCCGCCCGCGCCGCCGGCCACAGCCGCGGGCGGTAATTGGTATCGAACGCCACCATGGCCCCGGCACCGCGGGCCAGCTCGATGGCATGGAACACCGCATCGGCGGCGGAGGCGGAAATGCCAAGCGAGATGCCGGAGGCATAGAACACCTTCGCCCCAAGCAGCTTCGCGGCATCCACGTCGCCCGGCCCATAGCCGGCGGCGGCCGATGTGCTGCGGTAGTAGAGAAAGGCATGGCCCGCAGCCGAATGGGTCACGAAATACACCGCCGTCGGCCGCTCAGCGGAGAGCCGCACGCCAGACACATCGATGCCCTCGCCACGCCAAAGGTCGAGGAAGCGCTCGCCGGCCACGTCCTGCCCCACGGCGGTCAGGTACGCCACTTTCGCCCCCTGCCGCGCCGCGGCCACGGCGGCGTTGGAGGTGTCACCGCCGAAGCCTTCCAGATACATCCGCCGGCCATCAGGGCCGCTGGGCTGCTGGTTGAACTCCAGCAGCGGCTCGCCCATGCAAACGATGTCCGTCACAGGATCGCCCTCGCCGCTTCCTGGATCGCCTCTCTGTCCCCGGCGGCGATGCGCTTCTCGTCCACCAGTGCCCCGCCCATGCCGACGAAGCTGGCCCCGGCGGCGAGGTAGGCCGCCACATTGCCCGGCTCCACCCCGCCGGTGGGGCAGAAATCCACACCGGGGAACACGCTGCGCAGCGCCTTGATGTGGCCCGGCCCACCCACGGAGGAGGCCGGGAAGATCTTCACCACATCGGCCCCCGCCGCCAGCGCCGCCCGCACCTCGGTGGGCGTCAGCGCGCCGTGCATCAGCAGCGCCCCGGCGGCGCGGCACGGGGCGGCCAGCGCCGGGTCGGTCCAGGGCGCGACGATGAAGCGGGCGCCGGCGGCCAGGCAGATCTCGGCGGTGGCGGCATCGGGCACGGTGCCGGCACCCAGCAGCAGGTCCTTGTCGGCCGACAATTCGCGGATCAAGGCGGGCGCGTCGGGGATGGTCATGGTGAGTTCGAAGATGCGCAGCCCCGCCTCGCGCAACCAGCGCACGGCGGTGGCGGCGTGGGCGGCGGTGCTGGTGCGCACCACCGGCACCACACGGGCGGCGCGCAGCGCCTGCATCATCTCGGCCTTGGTCATCGGCGGGCCCTCCTGGCGCCAGGGATACCATGCCATCCCGCCTGGGCAAGGAGTGGTCTGCCCCCGGCCGCACCGGGTGGAGATTGCCGCCGCCGCCGCCACGCGCGAGGCTGGACCAAATGGAGAGGAATGCCGCCATGGCCACGCAGCAGGACAAGATCGCCACCTTCCGCGCCCTGCACGACAGCGGATGCTTCGTGATCGCCAATGCCTGGGATGCCGGCTCCGCCAAGATACTGGCCGGACTCGGCTTCCCTGCCCTTGCCACCTCCAGCGGCGCCAGCGCCGGCATACTGGGCCGCCGCGACGGGCAGGTGACGCGCGAGGAAGCGCTGCAGCACGCCCGCGACGTGGTGGCCGCCACCGACCTGCCGGTCTCGGCCGACCTGGAAAAAGGCTTCGCCGATTCGCCCGGGGAGGCCGCCGAGACCTACCGGCTGGCGCTGGGCACCGGCCTCGCCGGCGGCTCGATCGAGGATGCCAGCGGCGACCCGGCCCGCCCGATCTACGAGTTCGGCCTCGCCGTCGCCCGCGTCGCCGCCGCGGCGGAAGCGGTGCGCGGCACCGGCTTCGTGCTGACGGCGCGCACCGAGAACCACCTGCGCGGCGTGACCGACCTCGACGACACCATCCGCCGCCTTCAGGCCTACGAAGCCGCCGGGGCCGATGTGCTGATGGCCCCGGGGGTGACGGACCTCGACGCCGTGCGCACCGTATGCGCCGCGCTGAAGAAGCCGTTCAACTTCATGGCCGGCATTCCGAAGCGTTCCCACACCGTGCCGGAACTGGCCGCCTGCGGCGTGCGGCGCGTGAGCCTGGCCACCTCGCTGTATCGCGCCGCCATGACCGGGCTGATTCTGGCGGCCCGCGAAGTGCAGCAGTGCGGCACGATGGGCTACATCGACACGTCGCTGCCGGGCGGGGAGATCACCGGCTATTTCGGCTGATCGCCTTTCGCCTTCTCCGCCGCCAGCGCGCCATCGGCCCAGCTTTCCAGCCCGCGGGCGGTGCGGTTCACCTGGTCCACCTGGCCGCGCAGCGTGCCGAGGCTCTGGTCGTATTCGGTCAGCGAGCCGCGCAGCGCCTCCACGTTGCCGCGCAGGCCCTGCAGCGCGCCGCGCCACTGGCCCACCGCCGTGCGCTGCGCCGCCACGGCCCGCTCCAGCGCGGCCAGGGCGCGCTGCAGGCGCTCGGTGGGATTGTCCATGGCGGGGGGATGATCGGGCACCATCGCTGCGGGCCTGGGCGCCGCGGGCTTGGGCGCGGACCGGCTGGGGAAGGGGATGATGCGGGCGCTGGAAATGTCGGACATCAAATGCCTCCTGAGACGAGGCATTAATGTATGGTAAATTGTCTCTTGCAAAGAGATTTTTACGCGCGGAGATACGCCTCCCGGCACGGTGTCGCGCCAGGCGGCAGCGCCGATTTGGGACTTCGGCCCGGAGTCCTGTATAGGGTTCTGCCCTGCCGCTGGACCCCGAGGGAATGGCCGCCGCGCTCGACATCCTCGTCATCTTCCTGCTGATCGTGCTCAACGGGCTGTTCGCCCTCAGCGAGATGGCACTTGCCTCTTCCAACCGCAGCCGCCTGGGCATCCTGGAGGCGCAGGGCGTGCCCGGTGCCGGCCGCGCGCGCCGGCTGGCGGAAGATCCGCAGCGCTTCCTGCCCGCGGTGCAGGTGGGCATCACGCTGATCGGCATTCTCTCCGGCGCCTTCGGCGGCGCCCGGCTGGCGGCCTCGCTCACGCCCGTGCTGCAGGGCATCCCCCTGGTGGCGCCCTTTGCCGACACGCTGGCGGTGACGCTGGTGGTGGTGGTGCTCACCTATTTCTCGCTGGTGATCGGCGAGCTGGTGCCCAAGCAGATCGCGCTGCAGAATCCGGAGCGGCTGGCCGCCTATGCCGCCGCCCCGCTGGAATGGCTGGCGCGCGCCGCCGCCCCAGTGGTGTGGCTGCTCGGCCTGTCCTCGCGCCTGCTGATGCACCTGGCCGGCATCCAGCGCACCGGGCAGCAGACCGTCTCCGAAGAGGAGATCAAGGCGCTGCTGGTGGAGGGCGAGCAGACCGGCGTGCTGGAGACCGAGGAACGCAGCATGATCGAGCGCGTGCTGCGCCTGGCCGACAAGCCGGTGCGCGCGATCATGACCCCGCGCAACGAGGTGGCCTGGGTGGACATCACCGACAGCCAGTCGGAAATCGCCGCCGCCCTGAAGCGCTGGCCGCGCTCGCGCTTCGTGGTGTGCAACGGCAGCGTGGACAACGTGGTGGGCGTGGTGCAGGCCAAGACGCTGCTGGACGCGGTGCTCGAAGGCCGGCCGCTGGCGATCGGGGCGGCGCTGCGCCAGCCGATCGTGATGCCGGATACCGTCACAGCACTGGATGCGCTGGAGCGGCTGCGCAGCGATGACCTCGGCCTCGCTTTGGTGATGGACGAATACGGCAGCTTCGAGGGGCTGGTGACGGCGCACGACCTGCTGGAAGCCATCGTCGGCGACCCGGAAAGCGCCGCCCCGGCGTCGGATCGCGGCACGGAGCAGGACGAGGGCGCGCTGATTCTCGATGGCATGATGCCGGTGGACGAGGTGAAGGCCCGGCTGAACCTGCCCGCCCTGCCCTCCACCGGCACCTACCACACCCTCGCGGGCCTCGTGCTGGCGCTGCTGCGCCGGGTGCCGCGCCAGGGCGACCGCATCGCCTTCGGCGGCTGGATGTTCGAGGTGGCGGCGATGGATGGCCGCCGGGTGGAGCGGGTACGGGCGAGCCGGGAGAAGCTGGCGGAGGGCTGAGCCTCAGCCGCCTGGCTGGATCGCTCGGCGCACCTGGGCGGCGATCTCCGCTTCGTCGTAGGCCGCGTCCGTTCGCACGACGATGAGGGAACCGAGGCCGAGCGGGCCGCGCTGGGCCACCGCCTGGAACTGCGCCGCCAGCCCCGGCAGGCGTGCCAAGTCGTTATGGCCGGGATGGCGCGTGCGGGCGCGGAAGCGCTGTTCGGCCAGGGCGGGCGGGCAAAGGCAATGCACCTCCACCAGTGCCGCGGACAGGGCGCGCAGCCATGCCACCGGGGTGCCGGCCGTGCCCGCCTCGCCCTCGTGGCGCCAGAACGAGACCAGCACCGCGCCCTGCGAGGCGGCGGCGATGCGGGCCAGCACCGCGTCGCTCATCCGGCTCAGGCGCTGGCGGGCCGGCGGATCCACCTCGCCGGCACCGGTGAAGAGCGCCTCCAGGATGTCGTCCTTGTCCAGCAGCGGCAGCGCAAGGTGGCTGGCCAAGTGCGCGGCCAGCGTGGTCTTGCCGCTGGCCGGCAGGCCGGACACGACGATGAAGGGCCGCAATGCGGGCTGTGACATGGCGCGCGGGCCTCGGCTTGGGTCGTGGCACGGCAGGTTCGGGTGGCTTGCCATGTGGCGCAACCCCTCCCAGGATCGCGCGCATGACCCAGACCCTTCTTCCCGGTACTCTCCTCGGCCAGATCGGCGACCTTCCGCTGGACAGCGGCAAGGTGCTGCCCAATGCGCGGCTTGCCTTCGTCACCTATGGGCGGCTTGCCCCCAACGGGATGAACGCCGTGCTGCTGACGCATGGCTACACCAGCAGCCACATGTTCGCGCACCCCAGCGGGGCGGTTTCGTCCGAGGGGTCGTGGGCGGACCTGGTGGGGCCGGGCAAGGCGATCGATACCGACCGGTTCTTCGTGGTCTCATCGAACATGATCGGCTCCGCCTATGGCTCCACGGCGCCGATGAGCTTCAACCCGGCCACGGGCCGCCCCTATGGCCCGGATTTCCCGGCGATCACGCTGACGGACATCGTGACGGCGCAGAAGAAGCTGCTGGACCTGTTGGGGGTGAAGCATCTGGCCGCGGTGGTGGGGCCGAGCTACGGCGGGTTCCAGGCCTTCGCCTGGGGCATCACCTTCCCGGATTTCATGGACGGGCTGGTGCCGGCGGTGACCGCGCCGCGCCGGCCGGCGGATGGCGGGCCGGACAAGCTGGAAGCGGGCATGGCGAAATCGCCGAACTGGAATGGCGGCCACTATTACGAGGCCGGCGGCATCCGCGCGACCATGGCCGATATCCGCGAGGAGACGCTGCGGCGCTACGGCGCGGAGGCGGAGCTGGCGCCGCTGTATCCGGAGAAGGCGGCGCTGGATGCCGCCATCCGCGCCCGCGCCGAGGCCTGGGCCGATGCGTTCGACGGGCATTCGCTGCTGGTGCTGGGCCGGGTGCTGCAGGGCTGGGACGCCACGCCTGAATTCAACAGGATCAAGGCGAAGCTGCTCTACGTTCTCTCGCGCACCGATGCGCTGTTCCCGCCCAGCCTGGCGCCCGGCGTGATGGCGGACCTGAAGGCCGCCGGCGTGGATGCCGATTATTTCGAGATCGACAGCGAGCACGGCCACCTCGCCTCCGGCACCGATGCCGCGAAGTGGGAGGCGCCGCTGCGCCGCTTCATGGACGCGCTGCCGCGCCGGTAAGCCCCTCGCAAAAAAGGGCCGCCGGCTTGCGCCGACGGCCCTGCTCCCGCCTGAAATGCAGCTACGCACCCTGGTATCGAACCGCGGACGGGGGGCTTAATAGCCATCCCGGTCGCGACGGCCCGCGAGGCCGGTGCGCATGGAACATTGATCGCAAACTTCGTGCCAGAAGCTTAATTCCTGCGGATTCAGCCGCTTGGCCGGTGTGCGGTTATTCTCCGCCCCGAAGGGTGTAAAGAAGCGCGACAGGCGCGTGGGCCGAAACGCCGCCAAACACCGCATCGGCATACGCCGGTCTGTTGCAGGCTGTAAGAAATTCCGACGCCCCTTTGGCTCAGCCGCCGGACAGGTCCCGGCGGACGAGCGGCGGGGCGAACTGGGGCTCCGTATCCCAGGGAAACAGGATCCAGGTGTCCTGGCTCACTTCCGTCACGAAATCGTCCACCAGCGGCTTGCCGGCGGCCTTGGCATACACCGTGGCGAAATGCGCCTTCGGCAGCAGGGCGCGGACCACCTTGGCCGTGGTGCCGGTATCCACCAGGTCGTCGATCAGCAGCCAGCCTTCGCCATCCCCGGCCGCTGCCGGCAGCTTGGCCACC
>JBIKOJ010000157.1:0-12646 GCA_044358135.1 Acetobacteraceae bacterium
CGTCTGCTGCGGGATGTAGCGGTCCAGGCCGCGGGCGAAGGCGAGCACGAAGGCCATGATGTGCGCGCCGATATGGTCGTTGAAGATCTCGCGGAAATTCGTCGCCGCCAGCGGATGCGCCACCAGTTCCGGAAAGTAGAACCCGGCCGGCGGGGCAGCCTGCGGCGCCTGCAGCCAGCGCAGGCGGGTGGCCTTCGCCAGCAAGGCGGGCGTGAGGGTGCCGAACACGCCATCGGCATCCGTAATCGCGGCTTCGGCCTGCACCATGTCCTCGGCCACCACCACGGTGGCATCAGGCACCTCGCGCGCCAACTGCGCCGCCCAGCCGCGCCAGATCTCGTTCTGCGGCGGCAGGAACACAAACTTGAAGCCCCGGTTGGTTCCGCTCATCGCACCCTCCCCGATCTGCGCCAGCCGTGCCAGCATCCCGCCCCCCATGCAAGGGTTCCCGCCGCATGAAGCCGATCCTGACCCTCACGCTCAACCCCGCCATCGACATCGCCTGCGCCGCAGCCCAGGTGGTGCCCCAGCACAAGCTGCGCACCCATGGCGAGCGCATGGACCCCGGCGGCGGCGGCGTGAACGTGGCCCGCGTGCTGCACGAGCTGGGCGCGCCGGCCACCGCGATGATCCTCTCCGGCGGCGTGTTCGGCCGCCACCTGGAGGCGCTGATCGCCGCCGAGGGCGTCGCCTGCCATCCGATCCCGATCGCCGGCAACACCCGCATCGCCATGACGGTGCACGACGAGGCCGCCGGCGCCGAATACCGCTTCGTGGGCGAAGGCCCGCAGGTGCAGCCGGCGGAAATCGAGGCCGTCGCCCAGGCGCTCGCCCAGGCCGACGCGGAGTGGCTGGTGATCTCCGGCAGCCTGCCGCGCGGCATCGCCACCGACATGCTGGCCCGCCTGGTGCGCGTGGCGCACGAAGCCGGCCGCCGCGTGGTGCTGGACACCTCCGGCCCCGCCCTGCGCGCCGCCCTCGGCCACGGCCTCGCCCTGATCAAGCCCAGCCTGCGCGAGTTCGAGGAGCTGGTGGGCCACCCCCTGCCCACCGAAGCCGCGCAGGATGAAGCCGCACTGCGCCTGGTGCGCGAGGGCGCGGCCGAGCGCATCGCCGTCTCGCTCTCCGCCGACGGCGCGCTGCTGGCCACGCAGGCCGGCATTGTGCGGCGCCCGGCGATCCCGGTGAAGGCCATCGGCACCGTAGGCGCCGGCGACAGTTTCCTGGCCGCGATGACCCTCGCACTCGCCCGCGATGAAGCGCCGGAGAGCGCACTCGCCTGGGGCCTGGCCGCCGGCGCTGCCGCGGTGATGTCCACCGGCACCGCCCGGCCGAAGCGGGCCACGATCGAGGCGTTGCGCGGCAAAGGCTAGATTTGCCCCTGGAAAGGTCCGCCTTTCCGCGTCTACGCTCATTTCCATAGGGCCCCCGAACGAGGGGCCGCAGGGAGAGCATGAAGATGAACCGCAGGAGCCTTCTCACCGGCGCCGCCGCCCTTGGCATGGCCGGCACCACCGGCCTCGCCCGCCCGGCCTACAGCCAGGCCGCCAACCGCACGCTGAAATTCGTGCCGCAGGCGAACCTCGCCAACCCCGATCCGGTCTGGACCACCACCATCGTGGCCGCCAACCACGCCCACATGGTGTGGGACCAGCTGTGGAACTTCGACGAGGGGCTGAACCCCAAGCCGCAGATGCTCTCGGGCGTGGAAACCTCGGCCGACGGCCTCACCTGGAAGCTCACCCTGCGCGGCGGCCAGCTGTGGCACGACGGCGAAAAGGTTCTGGCAAAGGATTGCGTCGCCTCCCTGCTGCGCTGGATGAAGCGCGACGGCATGGGCCAGCGCATCGCCGGCCAGATGAACGAGATGGTCGCCACATCGGATTCCACCTTCGAGATCCGGCTGAAGAAGCCCTTCCCGCTGATCCCGATGGCGTTCGCCAACAACTGCCACATGATGCCGGAACGCATGGCCAAGACCGACGCGTTCCAGCAGATCACGGAATACGTCGGCTCCGGCCCGTTCCGCTTCGTGCGCGACGAATGGGTCAGCGGCTCCCGCGCCGTCTATGCCAAGTTCGACAAGTATTCGCCGCGCAACGAAGCCCCGAACAACATGTCCGGCGGCAAGGTGGTGAACATCGAGCGGGTGGAATGGCTCGTCACCGGCGATGCCGCCTCCGCCGCCGCCGCCCTGCAAACCGGCGAGCTCGATTGGCTGGAACAGCCGCTGTCCGACCTGCTGCCGGTGCTGGCGAAGGCCCCGGGTGTCACGGTGGAAACCACCGACCTGTTCGGCAACGCGGGCCTCATCCGCTTCAACCACATGCACCCCCCGTTCAACAACGTGAAGCTGCGCCAGGCCGTGCTGGCCATGGTGGACCAGAAGGACTTCCTGGCCGCCATCATGGGCGCGGACAGCAAGCTGACGCAGTCCGGCGTGGGCGTGTTCACCCCCGGAACCCCGCTGGCCTCCGATGCCGGGCTGGAGAAGATCAACGGCAAGCGCGACCTCGCCGCCGCCAGGAAACTGGTCGCCGAAAGCGGCTACAAGGGCGAGAAGGTCGTCATCATGGCGCCGACGGACTTCGCCGTGATCAACGCCATGGCGCAGGTCACCGCACAGGTGTGCCGCGACATCGGGCTGAATGTGGAATACGTCGCCACCGACTGGGGTGCCCTGGTGCAGCGCCGCGCCTCGCGCGAGCCGGTGGAGAAGGGCGGCTGGAGCATCTTCTGCACCTACGGAGACGGCTTCACCTTCTCCAACCCCGCCGTGTACACGGCGCTGTGGGGCATGGGCGAGAAGGCGTGGTTCGGCTGGTACAACTCGCCCAAGATGGAAGCCCTGCGCGACGCCTGGTACGACGCGCCCGACCTGCCCACCCAGCAGCGCCTGGGCCGTGAAATGCAGTCGCTGGCGATGGAGGAAGTGCCCTTCGTGCCGCTGGGCATCTGGCGCCAGCCGATCGCACGGCGCAACAACGTCACCGGCATCCTAAAGGCGACCCGGCCGTTGTTCTGGAATGTCCGGAAAGGCTAAGCAAGACTCTTCTTTTTTCTGAAGAAAAAAGAAGCAAAAAAGACTTCATTCGTTTGCGCCCCGTCCCGGCGTGGGCGCAAACGAATGAAAGTTTTTTGGTTCTTTTTTTCAAAAAAGAACTGCTTACTCTTCCGTCTCCACCCCCATCGCCGCCAGATCGCCCTCGATCCCCGCCCGCCGCGCCCCAAGCTCCTCCAGCGCCAGCGCCTTCAGCCGACCGAGGAACGCCACGCTCACCGGGTAGCCCTGGAAATGGGTGGAATCCGCCCCTTCCTCCGACAGCTTGATCGACCCGTCGCCGCCACGCTCGATCATCAGCTGGCAATCCGCCGGCTCCGCGCGCGCCACGCGGGCGATCAGCTCCGACACCTCCGCCCGCGATTTCAGCAGTGCGTTGATGCGTTCCACATCCTTGATCTTCATGCCCGGATCTCCGCCATTGCGGTCGGGAGCCTAGGCGCCGACCGGTGTCACCGCCTTGCCGCAGATCAAGGCAGGCACCATTCCAGCACGGCGTTCTGCGCGTGCAACAGCCAGGCCTTGGCTTCCACCACGCGGCAGGCGGGGTGGCGCATGGCGCCCGCGCTCACCTCCAGCCCGCGCGTCACCGGCGGGCACGGCAGGAACACCGCGCGGCCGGCGTCCAGCGCGGCTTCCGTCACCTGCCAGCGCACCAGCTCCGCCGCATCGCCGCCGGCGGGCCAGCAATCGGTGATGATCACGTCTGCATCACGCAGCTCGGCCATCTCGGTGCTGGCGCGAAACCGCGGGGCGGGCGGGGCGTGCCAGTGCGCGGGCCCCACCTGCACCACCTCGATCGGCAGCACCGCGGCGGCCTCCACCCAGGAGGCGAGAATGTTCGCCATCGGCGCCACCGCCGCCACCTTCATCGGCCGCCAGCCGCCCCAGAGATCGGCAAGGAAGGCGAGGTCCCCCAGCGTCTCGCAGGGATGGTTCCGCCGCGTGCGCGCGTTCAGCACCGGCGCCCGTGCCGCCGCGGCCAGCGCCCGCAGCGCATCGAGATCCGGCGTGCGGATGGCCACCGCATCCACCCAGTTGTCCAGATAGGCGGCGAGATCGGGCACCGCCTCCTTGCCCGCGAGCGTCAGCGGCGCCCGTGCGCAGATGCCGCCCATGGCCTGGATCCCAAGCTCGAAGGCCGTGGTGTTGCGCCAGCCGCCATCCTCCACCACCAGCGCCACGCGCCGCCCGGCCAGGGCCTGCGGCATGCGCCGGCTTTCCCAGCCATCGCGCATCGCCCGGGCGCGGTGCAGCAGGGCCAGGATCGTCTCCGCCGCCAGGTCGTCCAGCGCCAGCAGGTCGCGTGCATGCTCAGCCATCGCCCATCCTTGCCGCCACCATTCCGGCCGGCAAGCCCTTGGCATCAGCCGGCATCGCGCCGATCATGCGGCAGCCGTCGCAGGAGCAAGCCGTGCCCGCACCCGTTACCGTCTTCGCCGCCCGAGAGATCGTCACCCTCAACCGCTCGCTGCCCAGCTGCACCCATGTCGCAGTGCAGGATGGCCGCATCCTGGGCTATGGCGGGGCGGAGATCGCGGCCGAGTTCGGCGGCACCATCGACGACCGCTTCACCACCAAGGTCATCATCCCGGGCTTCGTCGAAGGCCACGGCCACGCGGCAGACGGCATCGTCTGGCGCAAACCCTATGTCGGCTACTACCCGCGCATCTCGCCGGAAGGCCAGCCCGCCGGCGGCTTCAAATCCATCGCCGAGGTCATCGCCCACCTGAAGGCCGAGGCGGCGAAGCTGCCCGACCCCACCACGCCGCTGACCGCCTGGGGCTTCGACCCGATCTACTTCGAAGGCCGTCGCATGACGGCGGCCGACCTCGACGAAGTCTCGCAGGACCGCATGATCGTCGTCGGCCACGTCTCCGGCCACATCATGAACGTGAACTCCAAGGTTCTCGCCGCCTGCGGCTTCTCCCGCGACAGCAACATCGACGGCCTGCTGCGCGACCCCCAGGGCCACCTCACCGGCGAGCTGCTCGGCCCCGCCGTGATGGGCCGCGCCGCGCGCGCCACCGGCGATGCCGGGCTGATGCGGGACATGGATGCCGCCGCCTACCGCACCTATGGCCAGATCGCGCGGCGCGTCGGCGTCACCACCTCCACCGACCTCGCCAATGCCTGCGCACCGAGCACGGTGGAAGCGCTCGTCACCGCCACGGCGGAGGCCGACTACCCCCTGCGCATCGTGCCCGCCATGCAGCAGCGCGCCTATTCGCTGCCGGAAGGCCTGGCCCGCATCGCGGAGTTGAAGCGCCTCAACACCGACAAATTGCATTTCGGTATCGTCAAGATCACCGCCGACGGCTCCATCCAGGGCTTCACCGGCCGGCTGCGCTGGCCCGGCTACCACAACGGCGCGCCGAACGGCCTGTGGTATGTCGCCCCCGCGGAGCTGGAGACCATCGTGGAGGCCTACCACGCCGCCGGCTTCCACCTGCATATCCACACCAATGGCGACGAGGCCAGCGATGTCGCCACCGAAATGGTCGGCCGCGCCATCGCCAAGCACCCGCGCCGCGACCACCGCCACACGCTGCAGCATTGCCAGATGGCCGATGCCGCCACCTTCCGCCGCATGGCCACCAACGGCATGTGCGTGAACCTGTTCGCCAACCACATCTACTATTGGGGCGAGCAGCACCGCGCCATCACCATGGGCCCGTCGCGCGCGCTGCGCCTGGATGCCTGCGCCACCGCGCTGGAACAGGGCGTGCCACTGGGCATCCATTCCGACACACCGGTCACGCCCGTCGATCCGCGCTTCACCATGTGGTGCGCCGTCAACCGCCTCACCCCCACCGGCCGCGTGCTGGGCGAGGGCGAGCGCATCACGCCGCTGCAGGCGCTGCACGCCGTCACCCTCGGCCCGGCCTACACCCTGAAACTCGATCACCTGGTGGGCAGCATCGACGTGGGCAAGTTCGCCGACTTCGCCGTGCTGGACGACAACCCGCTGAAGGTCGCCCCCGAAACCATCAAGGACATCCCCGTGCACGCCACCGTGCTGGGCGGGCGCGTGTTCGCGGCGCAGTGACCACCTCGATACCCCTCTCTGTCATCGGCGGCTTCCTCGGCGCGGGCAAGACCACCCTGGTGAACCACCTGCTCGCCACCGCGGAACGCCGCTGGGGCGTGCTGGTGAACGATTTCGGTGCCGTAAATGTCGATGCCGCGCTGATCGCCGAGAGCGGCAGCGACAGCATCGCACTCGCCAATGGCTGCGTGTGCTGCGCCATGGGCGAGGATCTCGGCGAGGCGCTGGCCAACCTCGCCGCCCGCATCCCGGCGCCGGAGCACGTGATCGTGGAAGCCAGCGGCGTGGGCGACCCCTGGCGCATCGCCCAGCTCGCCCTGATCGAGCCAGGCTTCTCGCTGGAACCCCTCGTCGTGCTCGCCGACGCCACCGCCCTGCCCGCCCAGCTCGCCGATCCCTGGATCGCCGACACGGTGCGCCTGCAATTGGAACACGCCGAGCTGCTGCTGCTGACCAAGCCCGACCTCGCCGACCCCGCGCCCACCCACGCCCTGCTATCCGCGCTGCGCCCCGGCATTCCAGTACGCCATGTCGCTGCCGGAAAGGTCTCCGCCGCCGACCTCTCCTTCCCCATCGACCCGCTCAGCCGCCCCCGCCCCAGCCGCTTCGTTGCGGATGCGCCCGCGCACCCGTTCCGCAGCTGGCACTGGCGCCCCGCCGGCCCGATCGACCGCGACCGGCTGCGCCCGATCCTCGAAGCCCTGCCCCCCTCCGTGCTGCGCCTGAAGGGCATCGCCGCCTTCACCCCGGGCGCGAAGCTGCTGTTGCAGTACGCCGCCCGCCGCTGGGCCTACACCCCGGCGGGCGATCGCCCGGAAACCGGCCTGGTGCTGATCGGCACGCCAGACCTTCCGGATGCCCCCACCCTGCAGGCGATGTTCAGCGCTGCCCTGGCATGCTGACCGGGCTCGATCTCACCATCGGCGCCTGGGCCACCGCCATCGGCGCCATCCTGTTCGCCGCCGTGCTGCGCGGCTTCACCGGCTTCGGCTTCGCACTGGCCGCCGTGCCGCTGGCCAGCCTCGCCTTGCCGCCGTCCCGCACCGTCGCCGCCGTGCTGGTGATGCAGCTCGGCATCGGCCTGCGCGACTGCATCGCAGAATGGCGCCAGTCTGACCGTCCCGGCATCGCCCGCCTCACCGCCGGTGCGCTGTTCGGCATGCCCTTGGGCGTGGCCGCACTGGCCTTCACCCCCGCACCGATCGTGCGCGCCGTACTCGGCGTGTTGGTGCTGGTGGCCGTGGCCCTCACCTGGAAGCCGCGCCCGGCCCACCACCGCCCCACCACCACGGTCACCTTCGGCACCGGCTTCGTCTCCGGCATCTTCCACGGCCTGGCCGCCATGGCCGGGCCGCCCGCCGTGGCCTACTACCTCGCCTTCGAAAAGCGGCTGCCGGTGATGCGCAGCTCGCTGATGGTGTATTTCCCCATCGTCTCGCTGCTCGGCTTGCCCATGGTCGCCACCGCCGGGCTGCTGGACATGCCGGCCATCGTGCTGGGCGTGCTTGGCATGCCGCTGATGCTCGCCGGCGGCTGGCTCGGCACCTGGGGCTTCAAGCGCTTCGGCGCCCGCTCCTACCGCCCGCTCGCCCTCGCCGCCTTGCTGCTCACCGCCGCCGCCTCGCTCGCCCGCGCCGCCGCCGACCTGTTCTAGGAGCTGCCGCCATGCCCCGCCGCCACCGCGTCGCCATCGTCGGAACCGGCATCGGCGCCGCCCACCTCAAGGGCTTCCTCGCCAACCCCGACCGTTTCGAGATCGCCGTGATCTGCGGCCAGGACCAGGCTCGCACCGCCGCCCTCGCCGCCCAGGCGCCCGGCGCCGAAACCCACCTGGGCTACAACGCCGCCCTGCTCGCCCGGCCCGACCTCGACATCATCGACATCTGCACCCCGCCCGACCTCCACCTCGCCCAGGCCACCCAGGCGCTCGCCGCCGGCAAGCACGTCATCCTCGAAAAACCCCTGGTCGCCTCGCTCGCAGAGGTCGACACGCTGGAAGCGGCCATCGCCCGCAGCGGCAAAACCCTCATGCCGATCTTCCAGGCCCGCTTCGGCAACGGCCTCGCCCGCGCCAGGCACGTCCTGTCCAGCAGCCACGCCGGCCGCATCCACGTCGCCACCGCCGAAACCCACTGGTACCGCGGCCCCGCCTATTACGCCACGCCCTGGCGCGGCAAGATCGCCCACGAGCTCGGCGGCGCCTTCATCACCCACGCCATCCACCTGCACGACATGCTGACCACCCTGCTCGGCCCCGTCCGCCAGGTCAGCGCCCAGATCGCCACCCGCGTGAACCCGATCGAAACCGAAGACACCGGCGCCGTCGCCCTCGAAATGGCATCAGGCGCCCTCGTCACCCTCTCCGTCACCCTCGGCTCCCCCCAGCCCAGCTCCCGCCTGCGCATCGTGGCGGAGAACGTCACCGTCACCTCCGGCGAGGCCCCGGCCATCACCGCCACCGGCCCGTTCCACTTCGCCGCCCGCGACGGCGACGACCGCGCCTGGCTCGACCAGCTCCTCGCCACCGCCCCCACCGGCCCCGAGGGCTTCGCCGAGCAGTTTGCCCTCTTCGCCAACACGCTGGACCTCGGCGCCCCCCTCCCGGTCACCATGGCAGAAGCCCGCCACTCCCTCGAACTCGCCACCGCCATCTACCACTCATCAAAAATCGGCCAGCGCATCACCCTGCCGCTGCCGCCCACCCACCCCGCCTATGCCGGCTGGGCCGCCGATCTCCGCCGCTGAGGGGGCGCCGATGACCCACGCCACCCGCATCGCCCGCTACTACGCCTTCCTGGACCGCCTGACGCAGCTCACCGTCATGCGCTCGGAATCCGGCAGCCAGGCCCAGCCCATCCACCGCGCCCTGCGCGACACGAATGGCGGCCCGCCCAGCCCCACCATCATCCACCGCCTGATCCGCGAAGCCGCCACGCTCCCGGAAGCCCCCCGCATCCTCGATGCCGGCTGCGGCTACGGCGCCACCGCCTTCGACCTGCAGCCGCAAACCGGCGGCACCTGGCTCGGCATCACCCTCAGCCCCATCCAGGTGCAGCGCGCCACCGCCGAAGCCGCCCGCCGCCACCTCTCGCAGAACCTCCGCTTCGCCCTGCAAAGCTACGACGATCCCCTGCCCGGCCCCTTCGACCTCATCATCGCCATCGAATCCCTCATCCACAGCACCAACCCCGCCGCCAGCATCGCCAACCTCGCCACCCACCTCGCCCCCGGCGGCCAGCTCGTGATCGCAGACGACATGCCGGAACCCAACCTCTCCCCCGAAGACGAAGCCGACCTCGCCCTGTTCAAACGCATGTGGCGCTGCCCCGTCGCCCCACCCGCCCCCGCCTGGCGCACCGCCCTCACCACCGCCGGCCTCACCCTCACCCACGAGCAAGACCTCACCCCCCTCATTCTGCTCGGCAACCCCGAAGACCTCCGCGCCATCCGTGCCAAGCAACAGCGCCGCGCCTTCTGGCTCGGGCTGATCGGCCAGGGGCTGCGCGAACAGGCAGATATCGGTGGGCGCACGCTGGAGCTGCTGCACCTCAAGGGCGCGGTGCGCTACAGGCTGCTGGCAGCAAGAAAGGAAGCGGTTCTTTTTTGAAAAAAAAGAACCAAAAAACCTTTAGTCCTGAGCGAAGCGAAGGATCCACGATCCTTTTTGAGGAAGTCTTTTTTGCTTCTTTTTTCTTCAGAAAAAAAAGAAGATTCTTACTTACTGACTTCCTCCAGCCACCCCATCAGCGACGGCGTGAAATCCGCCTCAGCATCCCAGTTCAACAGATGCCGCGCGTGCTCCACCACCACCAGCTTCGCCCCCAGAATCCCTGCCGCGATCAGCTCGGCATCCTCCACCGTCGTCCCCGGGTCTTCCTCGCCCGCCCAGATCCGCACCGGCTTCCCGAACGCCGAAAGCTTCCCGCACGCATCCAGCCCGCCGATCGCCAGGCACGCGCCGACATAGCCTTCCATCGATGTGCCCTGGATCATCTCCCGCACCAGCGCCACGCCCTCCGGCCGCGCCCGCCGGAACCGCCGCGTCAGCCAGCGTTCCAGCATCGGCCCTTCCACCGCCGAGAAATCCCCGCTGTCACGCACCTCCTGCGCCCGCGCCGCCCAGGCCGCCTGGGTGCCGAAAGGCGGCCGGCAGGTGGTCGCCACCAGCGCCAGGCTCAGCACCAGCTCCGGCCGCCGCACCGCCAGCATCTGCGCCGTCATCCCGCCGAGCGACAGCCCCACCACATGCGCCGGCCCAAGCCCCAGGCCTTCCAGCAGCCCGGCGAGGTCATCCGCCAGCGCCTCCACCGAATACGGCGCCGGCGCCACGGCCGACTTGCCATGCCCGCGCACATCGTACCGCAGCACCCGATACCGCGCCGTCAGCGCCGCCACCTGCGGATCCCACATGCGCATGTCGGTCGAAAGCGAGTTGGAAAGCGCCACCACCGGCGCGCCCTCGGGCCCCTCCAGGGCATAGTGCAGCTGCACGCCCTTCACGCTCAGATAGGGCATGGAATCAGCGCCCCTTGAACACCGGCTTGCGCTTTTCCATGAACGCCGTGCGCCCCTCGATATAGTCCTCGCTGGCGAAGCACGCCGCCACCAGCCGGTCGCATTCCGCGAGGTCCGCCTCGGGCGACAGCGTCAGCAGCTCGTCCACCGTGCGCTTCACCGCCAGCATCGTCATCGGCGCATTCTGCGCGATCGTGTCGCAATACCCGCGCACATAGGCCTCCAGCTCCGCCTCCGGCAGCACCCGGTTCACCAGGCCCATCTCCTTGGCCTCCTGCGCCGAGAAATGCCGCGCCGTGTAGAAAATCTCCTTCACATGGCTCGGCCCCACCAAATCCATCAGCCGCTTCACCCCGCTCGGCCCATAGCCCAGCCCCAGCCGCGTCGCCGGCACCCCGAACTTCGCCCCCTCGCTGGCAATGCGCATGTCGCAGCACACCGCCAGCCCCACGCCTCCGCCGATGCAGAAGCCATGGATCATCGCGATCACCGGCTTCGGCGAGACGGCAATGCGCCGGTTCGCCTCGTCGGACGTCGCGTCATACTTCGCCACCGTCTCCGGCGAGGACCGCAGCTCGTTGAACTGGCTGATATCCGCCCCGGCGACAAACGCCTTGTCCCCCGCCCCCTTCAGCACGATCACCCGCACCGCCGGATCGGCCTCGAACGCGTCGAAGGCCAGCGGCACCGCTGCCCACATGTCCTGGCTCATCGCATTGCGGCGCGCGGGGTTGTTGAAGGTCAACCAACCCACCGCCCCCTCGATGCGCGCAATCACGCGGTCGGTCGGCAGGGAGATGTCTCTTGTGGCGTCCATGGGCATGGCCTCTTTGCAAAGCGCGTATGGCGGTCAAGAGTGATCCAACAGCGTCTTGCGGATGGAGGCAATCATGGGTCGCGGCCGGCTGAGGGATCTCGGCATCACCACCGGGCTCCTGCCCACGGGAAAGTGGAACGCCATCACCGATGTGGCCGGCGTGAAGGTGGGCGTCGCCACCCTCATCACCGACACCCCGCACATCGTCCGCACCGGCGTCACCGCCATCTGGCCGCGCGGGCCGGAGATCTGGCAGAACTACTGCTTCGCCGGCACCCACAGCTTCAACGGCAACGGGGAAATGACCGGCATCCCCTGGATCGCCGAACAGGGCCTGCTCGGCGCCCCCATCTGCATCACCAACACCTGGTCCGTCGGCACGGTGCGTGATGCCATCAGCGCCGCCGCCCTCAAGGCCGGCGCCACCCAGAACTTCCACCTCCCCGTCGCCGCCGAAACCTACGATGGCTGGCTGTCGGAAAGCGAAACCTTCCCCGTCACCACGGACCTCGCCATCCAAGCCATCGAATCCGCGCAAAGCGGCCCGGTGCCCGAAGGCAATGTCGGCGGCGGCACCGGCATGATCACCCACGAATTCAAGGGCGGCACCGGCAGCGCCTCCCGCACCGTCGATGGCTGGACCGTCGGCGCCCTGGTGCAATCCAACTACGGCTCCCGCAGCCTGTTCCGCGTCGACGGCGTGCCCGTCGGCCAGATCCTCAACCCCGACATCGTGCCCTCCCACCGCACCGTCCCGCGCGACGCCGGCAGCATCATCGTGGTCCTGGCCACCGATGCCCCCCTCCTGCCCATCCAATGCCAACGCCTCGCCCGCCGCGCCACCACGGGCCTGGCCTGGGTCGGCGGCATCGGCGGCAACGGCTCCGGCGACATCTTCATCGCCTTCTCCACCGGCAACACGGTCACGCAGGGCGACCCCATCAGCACTGTGAAGATGCTGGCGCCGGACGCCATGACCAACCTGTTCCAGGCCGCCGCCGAAGCCACGGAAGAAGCCATCCTCAACGCCATGTGCCAGGCCGAGACCATGACCGGCCGCGAAGGCCGAACCATCCACGCCCTCCCGCACGACCTGCTGGTGAAGGCGATGAAGGACTACAGGAAGTAAGGCCAGGGGCTCTGCCCCTGGACCCCGCTGGGGCCTTAGGCCCCAGACCCCTCGACTTTTTCCGCCTTCGGCGGG
>JBIKOJ010000334.1:0-3714 GCA_044358135.1 Acetobacteraceae bacterium
CCGGTAAGCGAGCCGGCTTTGCAGGAAGGCCCGGTTGTGCGGCGGCGCCTCCTTGCCGAACAGTTCGCGCCATTGCGCCTGCAGTTCCGCTGCCGGCGCGGTTTTCAGGGCCGCCAGGCGCCCCAGCACGTCGGCCGGCGGGATGGCGGGGAAAGTGGTGGGCGCGGCGGCGGCCGTGGCACCCTTCGATTTGGCCAGTCTGGTCATGCGTCTCTCCGGTTGGTCCGGGTTGCATGACCGCGCTGGCGGGGCAGGTAGTGTAGGCGAAACTCTCCGTGGTCCCCGGTCTCCGCGGCGTCACGCGCGCATTCTTCGGCGCTGCGGCTGCGGAGCCGCAGGAGGCCCGCGGCCAGGATGGCGCAGACCTCTCGGAGGTGCGGCGGGAGGTGGGGGTTGGGGAGCGGAATGTTCTGCTGCATCGCGCTGCGAACATCTACGCGGATCGACGCACGATGGAATAGCGATCTGTGGGGCAGCGAAGCCAAGGGGTGAAGAAGGTAGTAGAGCGTAGTCAGCATGCGACCAGCGTGGCGGGGAGTCAGTGCCGGCGCCTATCTTTTCCTCACACGGCCAGCGCACCCTTGGGGTTCAGCCATTCGTTTAGCTTGGACCACCGGCGCCGTCCGGACACGTTGCGCACGGCAATCGCCACGGCCTTCCGCTGACCTACCAGCACCACCAAGCGCTTGCCGCGTGTGACGCCGGTGTAGAGCAGGTTCCGCTGTAACATGGCGTAGTGCTGGGTCAGCACCGGGATGACAACCGCGGGATACTCGGACCCCTGGCTCTTGTGGATGGTCGCGGCATAGGCCGGCACCAGCGTGTCGAGTTCCCCAAATCCGTAGGTGACGGCACGGCCGTCGAAGCTGGCGGTGAGTTCGCCGGCATCGGGATCGACATCGTCGATGTAGCCGATGTCGCCATTGTAGACTTCCTTGTCGTAGTCGTTCTCGATCTGCATCACCTTGTCGCCCGGCGCGAACGTCCAACCGAAGCGCTCGACCTTGCGCTCGCCGGCGGGATTCAGCGCCTTCTGCAACTCGACGTTCAACGACCGGGCGCCAACGCCGCCGCGGTTCATCGGGCACAGCACCTGGATGTCGCGGATGGGATCGAGGCCGAAGCGTTGTGGTATGCGCGTCTTCACCAACTCGACGATGCGCTCTACCGCCGCCTCGGGGTCATCAGCCGGCACAAAGAAGAAGTCGCTCTCCCCCTCGGGCTTGGCGAGATCCGGGATGATCCCCTGGTTGATCCGATGTGCACTGGTGATGATCCGGCTCTGCGCGGCCTGCCGGAACACCTCGGTCAGGCGCACTACCGGCACGCTGCCCGACGCAATGATGTCCGCCAGCACCTGGCCGGGTCCGACTGACGGCAGCTGGTCGATGTCGCCGACGATCAGCAAGGCGGCGCTGTCTGGGATCGCCTTGACGAGCGCATGCATCAGCATGACGTCGACCATCGAGGTCTCGTCGACCACCAGGAGGTCGCAATCAAGCTGGTTCGCGTCGTTGCGCTTGAAGCCACCGGCCTTCGGATCAACCTCCAGCAGCCGGTGGATGGTCTTGGCCTCATAGCCCGTGGCCTCGGTCATCCGCTTTGCCGCGCGGCCAGTCGGGGCGCAGAGCAAGAGATCGACACCCTTGGCCGCGAGAATGCGCAGGATGGCGTTGACGATGGTCGTCTTGCCGACGCCCGGCCCGCCGGTGATGACCAGCACCTTGGACATCAGGGCGAACCGAATCGCCGCAACCTGGCTCGGTGCCAGTGCCAGGCCTGTCTTCTGCTCGATCCACGGCAGTGCCTTGTCGGGATCAATGTAGGCCCAGGGCAGCACTCCATTGAGCAATCCCTGCATCCGCTCGGCGATGACCTTCTCGGCGCGATACAGCCCGGCAAGGAACACGCAGGCCGTCTTGCCAACGCTGTCCGCCACCACACTGCCCTCGGCCAGTTCCAGGTCCAGAGCCACCTGGACCAGTTCACGAGGCACCTCGAGCAATTCAACCGCCAGCGGGCCGAGCTCCTCGGTCGGCAGGCCGCAGTGGCCGTCGTCCATCGCCTCGGTCAGCGCGTAGGAGATCCCGGCGCGAACACGGAGCATCGCCGTCTTCTCGAAGCCAAGCTTCATGGCGATGGCGTCGGCCGTCTTGAAGCCGATGCCGCGGATGTCACGCGCGAGGCGATAGGGGTTCTCGGTCATCACCTGGACGGCGTTGACGCCATATGTCTTGTAGATCCGCACTGAGCGCGCCGTGCCGACGCCGTGGCTGTGCAGGAACACCATGATCTCGCGAATGACCTTCTGCTCGGCCCAGGCGTCGGTGATCCTCTTCGCGCGCACAACACCAATGCCGGTGACCTCGCGCAGGCGATCCGGTTCGGCCTCGATGATGTCGAACACCTGCTCACCGAACGCCTTGACCATCTTCTTGGCGTAAACCGGGCCGATGCCACGGATCATGCCGGAGCCCAAGTATTTCTCGATGCCCTCGATGGAACTCGGCGCGGAGGTGCGCATGAAGCGCGCCTTGAACTGCTGACCATGGGTGCGGTCGTTGATCCACTCGCCCGATGCCGTGATCCACTCGCCGGCAGAGATGATGGCGGCGTGGCCGACCACCGTCACCAGATCACGGTGTCCGCGTGCCTTGGCCCGCAGGACGCAGAAGCCATTTTCGGCGTTGTGGTAAGTTACGCGCTCGACCAGGCCGGCGAGGACCTCGAGCTCCTGCGATCCGCCGTGTTCGCTCACCTGCTCCGGGGGCCCGGCTCATAGCGCTTGGGCCGCATCTCAATGCCCCTTCGTTCGACGCCAATCCCACGGCATCTCGAATGTTCCTGCCCATAGACCGAGATTCGCTTTCTGCGCGCGGTCCTCTGCGGAGACATACGCCATCGAGTATCGGCGGAAGGCCACCGCCCAGCCGTTCGCAACCATCCACTGGTTGATATCGACACCGGCCGTGAAGCAAACAGCAATGGTCCGGCGGTAGTGATCCTGCCCGCTCGCCTCGCACCGCACCTGCGACCGCCCAAGCTGCCGTGTCAGCGCCAGACTCGCCGCGTCGCCACACTTCCAGACGGCGCCATTGGCGCGGGCGCATAGTTGGGCGCCTTCCGGTGCATCAATTCCGTAGAGGCGAATACGCGTTCCACTGACGTCGATCGTGTCGCCGTCGATCACCGTCGCCATACCCGTGATCACCGGCTTGCCGGCGGCGGGAAAGCTCATGGCTAGAGCCAGCGCCAAAGCCAATCCAGATGCTCGCATTACAGCCGCTTCGCCACCCAGATCACGCGTCCGATGATCTTCACTTCCTCGGCCTCGCGCTCATAGGTCTGGTACTCCGGATTGACGGACTTGATGATAATCTTTGATGGGTCTGAGTGTGGCACATGCTCGACGCGCTTGGCGACCAAGCCCATGCCATCCCAGATCACGAAGATCCCCGGCGGCGTGGGTATGCGCTGACTGGTATCAACCAGGATGCGATCACCCGTCGAAAGCAGCGGCTCCATCGAGTCACCGTCGATGGTGATGATGTTGAGGTGCTCCGGCCGCGTCCGGAACTCGTGGCGGATGACCGGGTCGGGGAACATCCACGTTCCCTTCGCCTCCTCCAGCCCCTCCTGCAGGGCGCCAGGGCCGGCGGAGGCGCGCACGTCGATCTCGGTCACTGCCACGAAGCCAGAGAGCGAGAAGCGCTC
>JBIKOJ010000335.1:0-3703 GCA_044358135.1 Acetobacteraceae bacterium
GCGGGGGGTTCAAGGATAAGGTGAAGGAGCTGACCGGGGGGAAGGGCGTGGATATCGTCTATGACCCGATCGGGGCGGAGGTGTTTGACGAGTCCACGCGGTGTTTGAACTGGGGGGCTCGGCTGTTGATTTTGGGGTTCCTGGGCGGGGCGCCGGCGCTGGCGAAGACGAACCATCTGCTGATCAAGGGGGCGGAGGCGATCGGGGTTTGGATCGGGGGGCTGGGGATGAATGAGCCGGCCGTGGCCCAGGCGAATATGAAGGTGTTGTTGGGGTTGGCGGCGGAGGGGAAGCTGAAGCCGGCGATTTCGCATCGGTTTCCGCTGGAGCAGGCGAGTGCGTGCTTGCAGGCGATTATTGGACGGGAGGTGATTGGGAAGGCGGTGTTGGTGGGGTAGGGGGACAGCAAGGAAGCAGGGATTCAACTCGGAGGGGGCACGGAGATCACGGAGGGAGCCCTTTCTCCGTGTTCTCGGAGGGTGGAGCTTTTTCGCTAGCGGGGCTGGTCCGCTAGGGGGCAGGCGCCGCGACACGTTCGTGATACGCTCGCCGCATCACGCCCATAGCCCAATTGCCTAGCACTGTCTCGGTGCGCGCATGACGGTCCACGTGCACCTCTTCCCGTTCCGCGATCGCAAGATTCAGGCCCCATACAGCCAGCAAAAGCAACAGGCTCAGGGCAACGCAACCACCTCCGAGCCGGAGCCAGTGACGGACGGGCTGGTCCCGAAACCGCTCGCGCCATTGGGCACGATATTGCTTCGAACAGGCGAAGCGTATCGGGCTCGCTGCCCACTTCATCAGTCGTAGAAGCAGTTGCAGGACGGCCGCGGCGAGGTCGACCAGAAATCCCAGGACCAAGGCGCCGATTTCGCCAACCATCACGCCTCCGATGCCAAGTCGCAATGTATCCACAGTCGCGTGGAAGCGGACCTATGGCAATCGCCGAAGCGCCAGCAGACTTTGCCTCGGGGCCGCTACCGCCCTTGGTAGGTCGGCGCGCGCTTGCCGAGGAAGGCGGCGACGCCTTCGGCGAAGTCTTGGGTTTTCATGCTTTGGTGGAAGGCTTCGCGTTCGGCGTCGAGCTGGGAGGGGAGGCCGTGGGCGAGGCTGTTGCGCAGGAGGCGCTTGATGCGGCCGTAGGCCTGGGTGGGGCCGGTGGCGAGGCGTTGGGCGAGGGCCTGGGTGGCGGTGGCGAGGTCGGCGGCGGGGACGACCTGGTTGATGAGGTTGAGGCGCAGGGCTTCCTGGGCGTCGATGGTGTCCGCCAGGAGGGCGATTTCGAGGGCCTTGCGCAGGCCGACGAGGCGGGGGAGGTGCCAGGAGGCGCTGCCGTCGGGGCTGGTGCCGACGCGGGTGTAGGCGAGGGTGAATTTCGCATCGTCGGCGGCGATGGCGAGGTCGGCGGCCAGGGCGACGCTCATGCCGGCGCCGGCGACAGGGCCGTGCAGGCTGGCGATGACGGGTTGGGGCATCTCGGCCAGGCGGGCGAGGGTGCGGTGGAGGGGGAGCATGATGGCGTCCACCACCTGCGGGCCTTCGGTGAGGCCGCGCTGGATGACGCTGAGGTCGCCGCCGGCCATGAAGCCTCTTCCGGCGCCCTTGAGGATGATGACGCGGAGGTCTGGTTTCTGTTGGAGGGCGAGGACGGCTGCTTCCAGGGCCTCGGCCATGGGGATGTCGAGCGCGTTCAGGGCCTTGGGACGGTTGAGGGTGAGGGTGGCGATGGGGCCATCCGCTTCGACGATCAGGGGGGCGTCAGACATGTTCTGTCTCCGTAGGGGGGCGGGCCGTCGATGGCTTCCAGGGCTTGGCGGGCGAAGGCGCGGCTGAGGGTGAGGGTGTCGGCCGCGTTGGCGGCGGCGGCGTTGCCGGCGCGGACCCTCGCGGCGATGCCTTCGAAGATGACGGCGAAGCGCCAGAGGGCGAAGGCGAAGTGGAAGGGCCAGAGGCCTGGTGTGGGTTTGGCGGCGCGGACGTAGTCGGCGATGTGCTCTTCCTCGGTGGGGATGCCGAGGGCGTGGTGGTTGAGGCCGGCGATGCCGCCGTAGTGCTCCGGGCGGCTGCGCCAGGCCATGGCGTTGAAGGCGAGGTCGGCGAGCGGGTCGCCCAGGGTGGAGAGTTCCCAATCGAGCACGGCGATGACGCGGGGCTCGGTGGGGTGGAACATGAGGTTGCCCAGCCGGAAATCGCCGTGGCAGAGGGCGGTGGTTTCGCCTACGGGGATGTTTTTCGGGAGCCAGATGTTGAGATATTCGATGTCGAGGACCGGGGTGGTTTTGGAGAGTTCGTATTGCCTGGTCCAGCGGGCGATCTGGCGGGCGAAGTAGCTGCCGGGGCGGCCGAAATCGGACAGGCCGACCGTGGCGGGATCGATGGCGTGGAGGTGGGCGAGGGTTTCGGCCATGGAGCGGTACATGGCGCGGCGGTCCTGCGGGGAGACGCCTTCGGCTTCGTAGGTGGGGAAGACGCGGCCCTGCAGGCGGTCCATCACGTAGAACGGGGTGCCGATGACGGCGGCGTCGGTTTCGTAGAACAGGCAGTCTGGGACTGGGATATTCGTGCCGCGCAGGGCGGTCATGACGCGGAATTCGCGGTCGATGGCGTGGGCGCTGGGGAGGAGGTCGCCGGCGGGCTTCTTGCGCAGGACGAGTTCGCGCGTGTCGAAGCTGGCGAAGAAGGTGGGGTTGGATTGGCCGCCGCCGATGCGTTCGAGGCGCAGGGGGCCGGCGAGGCCCGGGAGGCGAGACTTCAGGTAGGATTCCAGGCGTGCAGCGTCGAATTCGGGCGTGGTGCCCTGGTGTGACTCGGTCATGGCGTTCGCGCCCCCTCTTGGGGTGCAGCATAGCGGACGTTGGAGGGCGCGGGCGAGGCGACTATATCGGCGGCATGATCCGTGTGAGCGAAGTGCGATTGCCGTTGGACCATCCGCCCGAGGCGCTGGGCGCCGCCGTGGCCGCGCGGCTGGGGGTGGCAGAGGTGCGGGCGGTGCATGTGGCGCGGCGGGCGCATGATGCGCGGCGCAAGGCTGCGATCGTGTTCAGCTACACGGTGGATGTTGAGGTGGATGGCGAGGCCGCGGTGTTGGCGCGGCTGGCCGGGGACAAGCATGTTTCGGTGTCGCCGGATGTTGCGTATCGCTTTGTTGGGCGGGCGCCTTCGGGGGCGGCTCGGCCGGTGGTGGTGGGGACGGGGCCGTGCGGGATCCTGGCGGCGCTGGTGCTGGCGCAGATGGGGTTCCGGCCGATCATCCTGGAACGCGGCAAGGTGGTGCGGGAGCGGACCCGGGATACCTGGGGGCTGTGGCGGCGGGGGGTGCTGAACCCTGGATCGAACGTGCAGTTCGGGGAGGGGGGGGCAGGCACGTTCTCCGACGGGAAGCTTTATTCGCAGATCAAGGACCCCGGGCATCGCGGGCGGAAGGTGCTGGAGGAGTTCGTGCGGGCGGGGGCGCCGGAAGAGATTCTGTGGGTGGCCAAGCCGCATATCGGGACGTTCCGGCTGGTTTCGATGGTTGAGCATATCCGCGCGACGATCGAGGCGCTGGGCGGGGAGTATCGCTGGGGGAGCCAGGTGGTGGACCTGGAGCTGGATGAGCGGCGGGCGGTGCGCGGGGTGGTGCTGGAGAGCGGGGAGCGGATTGCGGCCGACCATGTGATTCTGGCGGTGGGGCATTCGGCGCGGGATACCTTCGCGCGACTGC